>CAIRTR010000168.1 GCA_903881565.1 Oligoflexia bacterium
CAGTTGAAATAGAAGCATTTTTTTGGAAGTTGGCTGGAATGCGCAGTTTTCATGATACGGCAACAAGGCAAAAATCCTGCCAAACCCAGAACTTGAAACTATAGGCTACCTAGTGACCGCACACTGTGAGGGACCAGTTTTAGCCAGACCAGTGTTTCGAAGTGTCCCGTGTGTGGAAACATGTCAAAAAGCTGAATCCTTTTTAGACTGTAATCCTCCGACAATGCCTTGAGATCCATCGCCAGCGTTTCAATTGAACAACTCGAGTAGATTAGGTGCTGTGGCTTCTGTTTTTGAATAAGCGTAAGGGAGGATCCCAGCCCTCGCCGGGGTGGGTTGGCGATAATCAAGTCAGGTTGATACGAATGCAGTTCGTCTGCGATTTTTCCCGCATCCAAGGCTTTGAATTTCAGGTGAGTGTACCCTTGCTCAAGTGCGGACTGCTGAGCGGTGGCGACTGCTTCGGGATTAATTTCGATGCCTAAGATCTCGGGAGCACTCTGTGCGGCAAAAAAGCTAAAGGCGCCTTGCCCGCTGAAAAGATCAAGAACCTTGGAGGGCTTTGCCTCTTGGATCCACCGAGTGGCGGTTTGGTATAGCAGGGCCGCCATCTCAAAGTGTGTTTGGACAAACGCCTGCGGAGCGAGTCTAAAGCGAACTGGACCTACTTGGTGGTCGATATAGGTTTTGGGCGTTAAGAGGATTTCTCGCGGGCCCTCTAAAATCGCGTGAGGAATCGGCTGAATGTTGACTGAGACGCAGACAAGCTGCGGAAATTGATTCTGAAGCGTTGGCAATGATTTTATGATGCGGGAAACGCACTCTTGGGAGCGCAAAACGAATCTAAGATACATCTGATCGGTCAGAGGGGAGTAGAACGCGATCAGGCCCTTTAATTCCCCCTGGCGCGCCTGGATTCGATAGGGAATGAGCTGAAACTGTTGAATCAGGGCAGGCATCGCCTGAAGGAGTGGGTTCAGTTTCGGGTGGTGAATGGGGCAATTGATCAGCTCGCGTCCGTCATCGAGGTTTGTTTCACCCCAAAGCCCAATTACCGGCGCGTCGACCAAACCTGTGACATACATCTTGGCTCGATTTCGAAAGCCCTGCTGAGCCGAACGACAAGAGGGTTCAAGTTTCAGATCGGGAAAGAAGGGTAGAGCGTCGCGTATCGTCTGTTCTTTGGTTTCAATCTGCTGGGAATAGTCCTGCTCAAGCGTTTCACAAGAATGACAAATCTCTCGATTGTAATAGGTGCAAAACGTGTCACTCACAGGACTGCAAATCCCGTCACCACGGTTACGTGAAAAAAGCGCAAGATCCGATGCAGGAGCGATTTTTCTTCTGCCATAGGAAATGCAAGTTTCAAGCAGTTGGCCGTGGGTGCTTGCTTTTGGCAAAGCTTGCGAAGCCCCTCATGAGCTTGCCAGTGAGGCAGGGCAAGAATGGCGTCAATGGCCTGGGCATCGCCGGTCGCAAAAAGTTTCCAAATCTCCAAAGCTTTGGGGTTCTCCGCAAACTCAGGAGTCGACATTGCGGAGAGAGCGCCAACAAGATCTGGATTAATTAATGTATCGCGGTAAACACGCATGAGCTCGGCGGTGAGGGGGTCCTTTGCTAAAGCGGGAGACTTCAAGAGGCCAAGAAGTGCGCTGGGGCTTGCAATATTGGCTAACACGAGTCGCTCCGTGAGCTCAAGTGTCAACGCCGATTGTTTCTGCCAGGCGGCGCCCTTAAGCACCTCGATAACGGCATCATCAAAATATTTGGATGAGGGTGAAAAATAATCGACCCTTTTGCCAATCGCATAACGGGCGATTTCGGCGCCCCGCTCATTGGCCCAAGCTTCTTGCGCGAATGCAGTTTGAATGATGCCCCAGGCGCCGGCTCCCCCGTGATACATGATCTTATGCGCCCACTCCGTTGATTTGGGTCTAGAGATCCATTGGGGTTTGGTTAAAACTTGAGTTGCAAGCGCTTCGTTTACAAGTCCTTTGGAGAGGATGGTTTCAAAAATCGCATCGCTGCGAGAATCTAGCGCGAAATGGGGTTGAGGCAAAACAGATGTCGCAATCTGAAGATGAAGGGCGCTCAAGCTTTGTGAGTCTTTCCGGGCAGAGCGCAGCGTGGTTAATACTTCGTCGGCGGAGTTGAATTTGGATAAATCCGTTTCAACTGCTAATGAGACGCTGTTCGACGAAACAAATCCCAATGCCAAAAAAACAAAAACCTTTCGAGCAGTGGTTTTCATCTCCTAGCGCCCCCTCATGATATTGAAGAGCGCTCGCAAAAGATTAGAGTAGTCGTCCCACAACACGAGAATGGGGACGAAGAATACCGCAAAAGAATAATAGGCAACGAGGGTCCACACTTTTGTCCACGCCCTGCGACCCCAGGTTAAAGCAAGATTCAGACGCCACATTCGCAATGCCAAATAGGCGATGAGCAATATGACTTCAGTGCCTAACAGGTGCAGGAGGTGAGGGTGGTGCAGCAGGTTGTCCGTGCTTTGGGCAACGCCCGTGTCGGTGAACACTCTGACCACGCGGTAGCCCGCGGGGTATTGCATGAATTTCTCACACTGCACACTTGGGTTTGGCACAGCCGTTATCAGATTCATCTGACTTGCCACTGGATCCAACTGCGGCGCAGGGCTTGGAGCCGCACTTGGCAGCCCAAGCGGCGCGACGTAATCCACGTTATCTGCGTCATCCGCGTTGGTAACTGTGCCTGCCGGGCCAGAATCCTTGGGCAGTTCAAAGGACTGAATAATTTTTAGCCGATGAGTGGGCGGGGGTGTCGTCGTGTTCGTATTATTTGCTGGCATGCCCTAACAATCATCCCCCTCTAATAGCAGTGAAGAGCATTTGAAGGGCGACGATCGAAACGACGACCGCCAGGAGTGTGCGCACACTTTTTTCTGAAGTTTTAGACGAGATCGCCGCGCCGATGATGGCGCCCGCGATGGTGCCGATTCCGATGGCCATCATGAAGTCCAGTCGTACATGCCCCATCAGAGCAAAGACGACGGTTCCGATGGATGAAGAGATGAACAAAATAAAATGCGAGGTCGCGACCGCAACGTGGGGAGGGACGCGAAGCATGGTGATCAAAAACGGCACGTGGATCACGCCGCCGCCGATGCCCAGCAGGTTGGCCAAGAATCCGATAATGAAGGTCCCGATGATTCCGACTTCGATGTTGGTCGTATAATTGATGACTTCACCTTTGGAGGTGGTGATCGTCATTTCGTCTCGTTGCATGAGGTTGGCCATTTTGAAGACCCAATCGCGCATCGAAAAGAGATAGTAGGCCAAAAAAAGCAGGAAAACGGCAAAGGCAATCGAGAAGCCTCCCGGCGTATAGTGACGGACAATGAAGGGGCCGAAAAGCGCGCCCGGCATCGCAGCCAGGGCGAGTCGCTTGGCAAACTCGAAATCAATTCGCTTCTGCGCGGCATACAAAAACGAACCGGCGGCCGTGTTCATCGCAATCACGGCAATCGAAGTGCCGATGGCATCTTGAGGGCTAAAGCCAAAAACGATCATGAGCAGGGGCACGTGAATCCAGCCGCTGCCGACACCAATGACGGTGCCGAGAGTCCCGATGAGGGCCCCAAACATCATGAGAAGCACGCCTGAAAATAAGGTCATCTATCAATTTCCTTCATGGAGATTGCCGAGTGCGGGCAAGCGGGTTGACAGCCGCGGCAGCCCAAGCAGTCCGCCGTGTCGACGGTCGAGTACCCACCCAAACGCCCTTTGGAGTAGAAGATCGCAAAAGACTCGTTACAATTCGGAATACAGTTTTTGCAGCCAATACATATATTTATATCAATGAACGCGACTAACTTCTTGGTTTTTTTAACGACCTTGCCGTTATTTTTCCCAGTACTGTCGTAAATCGCGCCGCGGTTGCAAGCGCGGAAACAATCCCCGCAAGCATTGCACGCCGATTGGTCGATCACGTGTTTGACCTTTTTCTCGCCAGCGATTGCCTTGATGGGGCATTTTTTTGCGCAAAGAGTGCAGCCGATACAGTCTTCGCGGATGGTATACTGCATAAGAATCATCAGGTTATACCAGAAATCCGACTGGATGCATTAAATTTCTGACACAATCTATAAGTATCTGATTTTACGGGTCTATAAAAATACCTGAGCGGCCTATTGACACGCGTCGCGTCATCGTTTATCTTGTCGATATTGTCGATTAACTTAGTAGAGAAGTCGGAAACGAGAAAGTGAACCAAGCCGCATGAGACTTTCAGCTTACGGAGAATACGCCTGCCTGGCCATGGTGGACTTAAGTCAAAACTATGGCAAAGGTCCGCTCAAGATCAAAGACATCGCGGAGCGTGAACAAATTCCTCAAAAATTCTTGGAACAGATTCTGCTGACACTCAAACGCGCGGGTTATCTGCAAAGCAAGCGTGGCTTTCATGGCGGCTACGAACTTTCGCGCGCGCCCAAGCAAATCACGGTCGCCGAGATCGTGCGCTTCACGGATGGGGCCGTGGCACCAGTGGCTTCGGTGAGCAGTCATTTTTATGCGCATTCGCCGAGCGAGAAAAACGCGGCTTTGACCGGACTTTTTAAAGAAGTGAGAGACATGGTTTCGACGAAACTTGAAGGCACAACGTTTGCAGATTTGATCATCTAGAAGAAGCACCCAAGAATTTAAAGGAATCTATGAGAACGCTCCTCGCACTAAGACCCTCGCTCCCTGAGTTTCTAAAACAAGTCGCAATCCTCGCATTCGCAGCCACTGCCATCTTCTTTTCGACCCGAGCTTTGGGGCTGCCTTCGGGGCAACACTCGATTGCCTTCTTGCTGGCCTTCGCCTGCGGGATTTTGGATAGCGCTGTTGGCATGGGCTACGGGACGGCCCTGACTCCCTTGTTACTTGTGATTGGCTTGCCACCCACTGAAGCGGTTCCTGCGGTGCTTGTCTCGCAGATTTTCGTGGGCTTCATCGCAAGCGGTGTGCACAATCAGATGGGAAACGTAAAATTTAATGTCAGCTCCGAGCATTCGAAAACGGCACTTAGGCTCTTAGTCGGGGGCCTGATCGGGGTGAGCATCGGTGCGTTGTTGGTGCTGCATGTTTCAAAAAACGCGTTTCAACTTATTATCGCGGGCATCGTGATTTTCACGGGGTTTGTGATGTTCAAAACTCGGAAAGCTAAGTCATCTCACCAAGACAAGCCGTCTCCTGTTTTGCGCGTGGGCCTGAGCTTCGTGGGCGCGCTGGCGGGTTTCAACAAAGTTGTCAGTGGCGGGGGCTGTGGTCCTCTGATGACGAGTGGGCAGATCGTTAATGGAGTGGATGAAAAAGCGGCAGCCGGAATTTCGTCTCTGGTTAAAGGACTGATTTCGATCACCGGCTTGTCGATCCTTTGGAGCCAGGGGGCCGCCCGCAATATCGGGGGGATTGGGTTCATCGTGGCCGGTGCTGCGATTGCGCCGTTTCTAGGAGCGAAGCTTGTGAAGGCCAGGTCAAATAGTGATTTAAGAATGTGGATTGCGGCTGCTACGATTTGCCTGGGGTTTGTGTCGCTTCTGAAGGCCGTGATGTGATTTATGAGAACCGCTGCTCAAAACTCTTACTCATGGCGATAATTGTTTAATAATTTCATACACATAAAAATGACGCAAATGCTCCTGTCGCGATACAGGCCTTTTGATTGAAACAGTCAATAATTATAGGCGTTCAAAATAGCATTGAATAAGGCCACCTGTATTCAATGTTGCTGATTTACAAACGGCTTAACATTGAATACAATAGTTGTTAATCAAGGTTAATCCTATGAATCGAAACGAACTACACCCCGATTTGAATCGCGAGTTTATAGAAGACCTCGGCTCAGGAGTAGAGCAGGTTGACCACGCCAAGTGCCAAAATATGTGGTTCGTTGTTCCTCCCTCTCCTCCACGAAACCTCCCCGGGGGGCTTTCGCTCAAGGCTGTCACTGAGGCTAGCGCGATCATTGCCGCACAGCCCAACATTGCGGACGCAACGGAACTTGATCGCCTCGTTTCATATCTGTTTCTTCGCAAAGAAGCGGTGGAGAGTTCGCGAATGGAGGGGACGCTCTCGACGATTGACCAAGTTCTCACTCCGGGCGAAGTTTTTGACGACTGGAAAGCCAAATCCGAAGGCGCTTCGGTTCGTGGTTACGCCCATGCACTGGACGAAGAGCTTAAACGCGAGACCTCTGAGGGGCTCGCAATTTTTACCGTCGATCTGGCTTCTCGCCTTCATAAAGAAATAATGGCTCGCGATCCGAAGTTTCGAGGTATTCCTGGAAAAGTTCGGGAAAACCCAGCTGACATTGTTTACATCCTTGGAAAAACTCAGAGGCTCGAGGAATCGGTTTATAACCCAACCCCGCCACGTCATGTTCGGCGTTGTCTTGAGCAAATCATGAATTGGCTGCGCGACGTTGACTTCGTTCGTATGGGGGATGCCGGGATGGGGATTCCCTTAGTGGTGCGCATGGCAATCGGGCATTCACATTTTGAGGCTGTTCACCCATTCTCCGACGGCAACGGCCGCGTGGGACGGATGTTGCTCTCGCTTCAAATGGCCTGTCATGGAAAAGTTCCTGTTTATCTTTCGGGATTTATTGAAGAGGAAAAGCCAGCTTATGGACTTGCGCTTCAAGAGGCTCAAAAGAAACTAAACTATGCACCGATTGTCGAGTTTTTTGCAGAAGCGCTTGTTGCCTCTGCGCGTGAAGCTCGCAATACGCAAGAACAGATTGAAAATCTCTCTCCCACGTGGATGGCGCGCGGAAAATTTAGAAAAGGCTCGACGGCGGCAAGGGCTCTTTCATGGTTACTGATTCACCCCATCTTTACTGCTAAACAACTTCAAGAGCATTTCTCCGTCAGCCCCCAGGCCGCCCACATCGCCGTAGAACTGCTGCAGGCGAAAAAGATTGTACGGGAACGAACTGGGTTTGAACGCAATCGTGTTTTCGCGGCCGAAGAGGTCATTGCCCTTTTGTCCCGACGCTTCGGTTCACCACCTGAAGTCGCTCTGGAAGGCGCCCTCGATTTGATGGCAAAAGCTGCGATCCCAGATTGACTGGATTTTTCCCCTCTCACCTGCGACAATCCATCCTACACGGTTCTTGAGACAAGGGGAGATGAGACGATGACTGAAGAAAAAAAGACAATTCTTTTGGTGGATGACGAACCTAAAATATTGGAGGTCATGGCGGATGAGCTTTGCCAGTATAATATCGTCACGGCCTCAAGTGGAGAAGAGGGCTTTAAGAAGGTTTTGGAGAAGAAGCCCGATCTCATTATCTCAGATATTATGATGCCCGAAATGGATGGCCTTGCGTTTTTGGAGCTGGTCCGCGGTCAGGGACTACGGACCCCTGTGATCTTTGCAACCGGTTTTGGAGATTTGGAAAAGATTCGAAAAGCCTGGAAGTTGGGAGCCTTCGATTTTCTTTCTAAACCGGTTGATTTTGAGGTTTTACAAAGTACGGTGCGCAATGCCCTTTTGTTTGGGCTGAATTTTGATTCGGGGATTACGTTAAAAACGGTAATCCCGATGCCCACGGTGTCGCTTCAGGCAAACTTGCGTCAGGATGTTGCACAAAAATTGACCGCGTTTTGCAATGTGAACAAGGTCACGATTGAGTCGTGTTTAGAGAAGCTCATCGAAGATCATCTCTAGCGTTTCAAGTGTCTAGGCCGCCCGCGCCAGCGCCAGCGCTTGCCCTCTGTGCAGCGGCAAAGTGATTCGAAAACAGGTGTTGGGGCTTGTAGAATCGATCTCGAAGCTACCCTCGTGATCTTTGATGACCGCAAACGAGACACTGAGTCCCAGTCCCGTTCCTTTTCCTGGAGCCTTTGTCGTAAAAAAGGGCATCATGACCTTCTCGCGAAGATGGGCCGGGATCCCGGGCCCGCTATCGGTGAGGGTGATGATGGCGGAGCTTTCAGTTTTTCGAATGTCGAGGTTTACCCACTTTGTTTCTAAGTCTTTGATGGCATCAAAGGCGTTATTAAAAAGGTTCAGCAGCACCTGTGAAATCTGGATAGGCGAGCACTCAAACGTAAATTTTTCCGGCATGGTGACATTGATCTTTATTCCTGCTGCGCGAAACCTCTCTGAGACGAGAATGAGAAGCTCGCTTGTGATTTCGTCGATGGGGGTTTCCTGCTGTTTTGATACCTGTTGATTGCGGGACAGTTTGAGCATGGCGCCTACGATTTGCTCAATTCGGCGTCCGGTAGATTCAATGTCATTAAGCGCTTGGGTGAGTTCCGCGATGTTTTCGTCGTCTGGCTTCAGAAGTCGCCGTGCTTTTCGGGCCTTCCCAATAATAACCATCAGGGGGTTGTTAATTTCATGAGCGACGCCTCCGGCCATTTCTCCTAAAGATGCGAGTCGTGCACTGGTCTCCATTTTTGCCTGATTATTTTGATTTTCTAGCTCCGCCTTCTTGCGTTGCGAAATATCGATCACCATGAAAAGCGAGCCTAGGTATTTTGCATTTTCATCGAATAGCGGGCTCGCTCCGATCATCACCCAAATGGTTGATTTGTCGTTTTTGAGCAGCTTGATCTCATGCCTGCTGTGGGGGTCTGATGAAGAAGGGCTAAGAAAAATTTCTGAAGGAGTCTTATCATCGAACAAGATGACATCGATTAAGTGCTTTTCGCGGAGCGTCACAAGGGGTATGTCGAGCAGCTGAGTGAAGGTGGGGTTTGCATAAATCGTGTAACCTCCTGAGTTTGTGATCCAAATGCCCTCGTCTATGCCATTGACGATAAACTCGTTGAGCTTGCCAAGAGGGAGATTGAGCTGACTGAGCAGCTTTCTAAGGTCTTTGTCGCTTTCCATCCTACGAACCTATTCGGAAAAAAAGGTGTTTCACTTAAACGCTTCTTACTTCATCATTTCAGGTATGGTTTCATCTGATTCTCGTTTCCTCATTGTAGAAGATAGTGCTTCGATGCGGGGCCTTTTATTGATGATTTGTAAGCAGATTGGCTACAAGAATGTAACGCAGTCCGTCAGTGGGGTTGCGGCATGGGAGGAGCTTCAAAAGCCCGGTCCCGCCATTGAGGTGGTGCTTTGTGATTGGATGATGCCCGAAATGGATGGGCTTGAACTTTTAAAGAAGATTCGAGCAGACGAGAAACTCTCGAAGCTGCCCTTCATAATGCTGACGGCCGAGGTCGAAGAGGAGAAGAGGCGACTTGCCTTTGATTCTGGCGTGGATGGGTTTATTGGTAAGCCGTTTAGCTCGGAGCAAATTCGGACGACTTTGGCAGAAGTTTTTAAGAAGTTAGCCGGCGGTTAACCATCAGTCCTTAGATATTATTGATCTTTTTGTCTAAAAAATAAAGGCACTCCTAATTTGGGAGTATTTGTAAAACGGGTCTATTCTCGATAGGGTGTAGCAAAACGAGGATGACGCAAAATGCATAAAACTCAACATGATTTGGTCTATCGCAAGCTCCTTGCAACATTAAAATCCCTTCGCCTTTCCTCCGGGCAAAGTCAGTCGGACGTGAGTGAGAAACTGGGAATGTATTCGACCTTCATGACCAAAGTAGAGATCGGTGAGCGACGGCTTGATGTCCTTGAACTCATTCAACTGTGCCACCATTATAAAGTACGGCTCGCCGATGTTCTGGATCAAGAAGAAGCAAATTTAGAAGGCGATGGGGGAGAGTTGATTCAACCGGTTGTGGGCTCACCCCTGCAGGTAAATGCGCAAGGAGAGAAAACCGGTCAACCCGAGAAGATCTTGATCGTTGAAGACGACGAATTGTCGCGAAATGAGCTGCAAAGAATATTAATCAAAGAAGGTTTTCAAGTCATCACGGCTCTTGATGGCAAAGAAGGGCTTGAGAAATTTGAAAGTGATCGTCCCGATATCATCATTACAGACCTAAAAATGGCTCATCTTGATGGGTTGCAGCTTTTACGAGCGGTTAAAGAGAAGTCGCGCCATACAGAGGTGATAGTCGTCACGGGGCATGGGGCTTCAGAGGAGTCTTTGGCGGCCTTGCGCTCAGGTGTCACCTGTTTTTTGAAAAAACCAATCAACCTGGATGAGCTCCTGCTCGCGATTTCGCGTGCCGAAGATCGGAAAATTCAGAGATCAAGACAGAGCGCAAAACCCACAGTCCTTATCATTGATGATGAAGAAGACATCACTCATTTTTTGGCGCAAGCGATGGAGAGGGAAGGTTGGAATGTTCTTACGGC
>CAIRTR010000169.1 GCA_903881565.1 Oligoflexia bacterium
AGGAGTGGCGTCAATCTCCCCCGGCTTGGAGATTGGATGATCGCCAAAACGGCTGTAGATCATGATTTAGAATTGCTAACGTCGGACCAGGATTTTTCGGCCATTGCAATGCACGTAAGCTCTCACGCGCCTCTTCGACTGGTGTCAGTCTAACAATCTTATATTACAGCGCAAACGTCTTGCTATACCACTCCACCGTCTTGCGAACGCCTTCATCAAAGCCGTAGCGGGGTTTCCAATTGAGGACGCGTTTCGCTTTATCGCTATTAAGGCATTGGACCGGAATTTCGTTTGAAGCCTCGTTTAAGATTTGTGGTTCAATATCCTTGCGGTTCATAACCTCAAGAATTTTTCCCACGACATCTGTAACGGTAAGTCTCAGGCCATAAGAAAAGTTAAAGGCTTCACCCGCATGGCGAATCTTTTTGGTGCTCGCGTCTTCGGTCATGAGTTCGGCAAGCGTGAGATAGGCATGGGCGCCGTCTTCAACGAAAATATAGTCGCGGATGAATTTGCCGTTGCTGCGAATCACGGGGCGGCGACCTTCAATGACATCGCGAATAGTGCCCGGAAAAATACGGCTAAAATTCAGGTCTCCTGGTCCAAAGAAGTTTCCACAGCGGGTCACGGCAACGGGGAGCCCGTAGGAGAGAGCATAACTTCTCGAAATCAAGTCCGTGCAGCTTTTTGAGACGTCATAAGGGTGATCCCCCATCAGAGGGAACGATTCGTCATACGCTTCGCCGTTTAGGTTTCCATACGCCTTGTCAGAGGAGGCAATGATCACGCGGCGAATTTTCTTGGAATGAATTCGGCAGGCTTCTAGCAGATTCCACGTGCCCCCAATGTTTGCCTTGAAAGTGGCAAGTGGGTTGCGGTTGGCTGCGCCGACGATGGTTTGAGCGGCGAGGTGAAAAACGGAATCGATTTCGTATTCGTTTAAAATGCGTTCAATCAGCCCGAAATCCTCAATATCGCCTCGGACAGTGACAACCTTCTTGTGGAGGGACCACTCGGGAGCGGAGTCATAAAACAGCGACTTTGGGACTCCGTCTCGTACGAGGGCTACGACTTCTGCTCCGCTTTCCACAAGCATCCGGGTCAGGTGTGAGCCTAGGAGGCCCGTGCCCCCGGTAATGAAAACTTTTGAATTACGCCATTTGCCTGCGTTAGAGCTTTGAGGTAGGGTCATAGCCAAAAGGTCTATAAAAACTATGACAAAAAAGCAAAACGTTCCGGTGTTTATTTTGGCAGGGGGCTTAGGAACCAGAATTTCTGAGGAGACCGACCTAAAGCCAAAACCGATGGTCGAGATTGGCGAAATCCCAATCCTTGTTCATATCATGCGCTGGTATTATGCCGCTGGTTTTGATGATTTTGTGATCTGTGGCGGTTATCGGTGTTGGGAGATCAAGAACTACTTTTTGAATTACGAATTTAGACAAAACAACCTCGTAATTGATCATCGAAATTCAGGGGACGTGCCGCCTGCGGCCTTTGGGAGAAACTCCGCTCAAGAAAAATGGCGGGTGCGCGTTATAGATACGGGGCTCAACTGCATGACTGGTGGTCGAATTGCGCGCGCTTTTGACTTAGTTGCCAATGAGGCAAGTGGGGGCAAAAATGGGGGCGATACCGATTGCTCAACTTTTGCTGTCACCTACGGGGATGGTTTGTCAGATGTGAATTTGTTGGGTGAGCTTGATTTTCACAATGGTCACGACAAACTTGCGACCGTCCTGGGGGTTCACCCAGCGGCTCG
Source organism: Oligoflexia bacterium (assembly GCA_903881565.1). GTDB lineage: Bacteria > Bdellovibrionota > UBA1018 > UBA1018 > UBA1018 > CAIRTR01. Next base: position 1,763 of record CAIRTR010000169.1, read on the forward strand.
CTTTGGCGAAATTGAACTCCAAGCAGGCGGGCGAGTTAAGTCATTTGCTGAAAAGCCGCAATCTCGCGAGGGATATATCAACGGAGGTTTCTTCTTTTTCCGCTCCGGGGTTCGCAAGTATCTTCGCTCAGAGCCTGATTGTATCTTGGAGCAAGGTCCTTTGGTGAAGCTCGCGCAGGATGGGGAGCTGATGATGCATAAGCACGATGGGTTCTGGCAGCCGATGGATACGATCCGTGAGAAGCAGCTTTTGCAGGGATTGTGGGAGAAGGGCGCGCCGTGGTTGGGGAAGGAATGAGATCTTTATGGGTCTTAGCTAAGCCAGGGCTTTTTTGAGCGAGGCGGGGACGCAAGGCTATAGTTTTCTTGTGTTAAGGTGAGGTTCGGGCTGTAGTAAGGATCGTTGTCTAGGACAGCTCCCCAGCGGGCGCGCATATAGTTGATTTCACGCCTAAATCGGGGTTGATTTTCAGGCGTAGTGTCAGAGCCGCGCGAAGCAGACTCAAGATGGTAGAGTTCTGAAAAAGGGGTAAACACAATGCGATAGCCCTTTTCGCGAATTCGAAGGCAGAAGTCGATGTCATTGAATGCGACTGCAAGATTCTTCTCATCCAAACCGCCTACTTCTTCAAAGACACTGCGTCTTACGACCATACATGCAGCTGTTACAGCAGAAAAATTCTGCACAACCAGGGCTTTTGCTACATATCCATAAGAATCTCTTGGAAAATGCTTATGAGCGTGGCCCGCGACTCCACCGATTCCCAAAATAACCCCTGCATGTTGAATGGTGTCGTTTTGAAAATAGAGTTTTGAACCTACTGCTCCAATCTCAGGCCTCAATGCATGGGCAACAAGTTCTGTGAGCCACTCCTTGTGGATTACGAGGAGGTCGTTATTGATGAGCGCTAAGAGTTCGCCCTTGGCCTGCTTTGCTGCAAAATTATTGATGGCTGAAAAATTAAACGGGGCCTCGTATTTGAGAATTCGCACTCGGGGTTCACTTCGAAGTTCTTCGAAGTACCTCAGGGTTTCAGCCTCTTTGCTCTGATTATCGACGATGATAATTTCGATGTTAGGGTAGTTCGTGTGCTCTAAAAAACCCTCAACGGCGTTTCTCAATAAACCCACCCGATCACGCGTTCCAATAAGGAGGCTCACAAGGGGGGATGGACGGGGAATTGTATAGAGCACTTTTCGATGGGTGCCAGTCCCCTCAACAACATCTGCTTTGATCCCCGTCCTTTGAAAATGAGATTTTAAGGCATCGATTCCAGCCTTAATTGCATATTTTTTTGCTTTGGAACTCATGGCCGCCGAGCCCGGAATGGCTCGCCAATGATAAAGGATGTGTGGGATATGTCGGATACGCTCTGGCGTTGTTTGCTCAAGTACGCGAAGTGCAAGATCGTAGTCTTGGCTGCCTTCAAATCCGATACGAAAGCCTTGGGTAGCCTTGACTAACGAACTCCGGTAGACACCCAGGTGATTGATGAGATTATAGGAGTAGAAGAGATCGGGATTCCATTGTGACTTAAAGTGGGGATCATGCGGCGCCCCAACTCGTCAATTTTATCTTCGTCGCTGTAGATAATGTCTGTATCGGGGTGGTCATTAAGTTCTTGGGCAACGAAGTAAAGGGCATGCTCTGGCATTTCGTCATCGTGATCCAAAAGTGCGATGAATTCACCCGTAGCAAGTTCAAGGGCCGAGTTAGACGCGGCCGAAATGTGACCGTTTTTTTCGCGGATGACAAATTTGATTCGGGCGTCCTGCTGCGCAAATTCCTTGAGAAGGGGTGCGATGTGCGGCTGGCTTGAGCAATCGTCTGCGATGCAAAGCTCCCAATTAGTATAAAGCTGTTTTTGAACGGACTCGATCGCACGTCTGAGCCACTGCTCTGCTATGTTGTAGACAGGCATCACAATCGAGATCTTCGGTCGAATCTTGAATTGCTCGATTCGAGCGCGAATAAGGGTGCGATCGGTATCGGTTAGTGTGTCGTAAGCTTGAATCCATTGGTGATATTCGATAGGTGCCGGTTGAACTTCGAACTCCCTGCGTAAACGAGCTTTTAGACCTGCGAATCCTGAGGTTCGAAGGAGACGGTGGATTTTCAGAAGAAGATGGGGAAATTGTTTGATCGTAAAACGAAGTCGCTTTAGCCGAGGAAACAGCAGTCTTGCGATGGCTTCGAAACGAGAGATGGGTTGAAGAGAAACTTTTGCGAATTGAAGTGCATGTGATGGGCTAGAAAATCCGACTTTAAAGCTTTCGTCCTTATCCGCGTAGATTTTTGTGATGCCCTTAAAACAAAAATTGTTGTTCTCACTCTGTTTTCGGGGAGTAAGGGACACGAATTCACGAGGTATCTTAGACCCTTGAGTATGTATATTGAATGTGAGTGCTGGAAGTGGGATTGGGGCTTTGTCAATGAACCGAATTGATGCCTTGATTAGGACCCAGCCCGAATAGGTTAGAGGATTCTCTAGTGGCAGATCGCATTCGACAGTGCCCAGATGGGTGCTCGTCGTGTCAACAAAAGACTGTCTCAACAGATTTGGGCGGGTAGGCCTACTCTCTAACTTCTTAGTGCACATGGTTTAGCCCCCGCGTCGGCTATCTTTTGGGCCCCAGCAATTCTTCCAGGCGTAGTAGACTCTAGGTGGGAAAGCCAAAGCGAAGTCTTCACTTTGAAGCGTTAGATTGGGACTATAGTAGGGGTCAGTTTCAAGTGTGCCCTTCCATTTTGAGAGCATGAACGCAATCTCGCTCTGGAAGCGGGGCATGTTTTCTTTTGAGTTATCAGAGCCCCTGCTCGCTGATTCAAGATGATAAAGCTCGGCAAAAGGGGTCCAAACGATGAGATGACCGTTTTTTCTAATTTTCAAACACAAATCGACATCGTTAAAGGCCACACTCAAATTGACTTCATCCAGCCCCTGAACCTCATCGAAAACAGATCGTTTCATAAGCAGGCAAGCTGCAGTCACGGCTGAAAGATTCTGAGTCATGCATGCCCGTCCCATAAAACCAGGAACATTTCGGGGAAAATATTTGTGGGAATGTCCTGCGACGCCGCCCAGACCAAGTATCACGCCAGCATGTTGTATCGTGTCGTTCGGGTAATAAAGCATTGCGCCAACCGCACCTACTTCCGGACGAAGGGCATGGCCGACCATTTCACGCAACCAACCATCCGAAATAACTTTCAAGTCGTTGTTAATGAGTCCAATGATTTGTCCCTTGGACGCGCGAACCCCTGCATTGTTCATTGCTGAGAAGTTGAATGGGGCTTTGTATGGGATAATCTTCACGCGCGGTTCTGATCGAAGGCTCTCGAAGAATTCAAGCGTTTCAGTCTCTCGGCTCTCATTGTCTAAGATAATGAGTTCAAGATTAGCGTAGTTCGTCTCATGGAGAATTCCGTTCACGATTCCTTTGAGTAATTCGACCCGATCGCGAGTGCCGATGATCAGGCTCACCAAGGGTTCTGGGGTTGGAACCGTATATTGAATTCGGTTGTAGGAAGAAGAGTCGCTCAAAACTGTCGCATCAATTCTTTGTCGTTTCACGTGATCTTCGACTGCGCGGCGCGCTGCTTCGATTGAGTGCGGGATGAGATCTCGTCCGTGATAAAGAACGTGCGGAAGGTGGCGGATGTTTTTGGCGCTGATTTTTTCGGTGGCTCTCAGGGCTAAGTCGTACTCATGTGCGCCTTCAAATTCCTCGCGAGCTCCGCCTATTTCTTTTATCAAAGCGGCTTTGAACACAGCCATTCGACCAATTAAATTCTTGGAGAGCGCCAGATCAGGGTTCCAATCTGATTTAAAGTTAGGCTCGTTTCGTCTTCCGTATCTATCGAGTTTGTCTTCATCAGAATAAATTAGATCAGTTTCGGGACGAAGAATGAGCTCTTCGGCGATCGTATAGAGCGCTCGCTCGGCCAGTTCGTCGCCGGGGCTGACGAAAGTGCAATAGTCTCCATGGGCAAGGGCCAGAGCTTTATTTGTAGCGGTAGAAACAAGTGCGTTTGGATTGTTACTAGCGACTTTGATCCGGCTATCCGAATTTTGAAATTCCGAAAATAGTTTATTTATCATGGGACTCGACTGCTTGTCGGTAGCAATGCAAAGCTCCCAGTTTGGATAAAGTTGATTTTGTACCGATCCGATCGTACGTCTCAGATTCAATTCATCGACATTTATGGCCGGGATGATTACGGAAATCAGCGGCTTTTTCAGCATTTTATCAATTCGAGATTTTATCAATTCGAGATCTTCTGCTGTTAGCGTGTCATATTGATAGACCCACTCCAGATATTCACTGTCTACAATCGGCAGAGTTGGACTGAGTTTTAAACGTTCTTTGAAGGCGCTAATGCCGCCGTGTTTAAGAATTCGCGCGATCTTTTTGGCTTTGATTTTAAGTGAGTCGGAATTTTTATAAATTCCAACCCCTTGAGGTCCTAATAGTCGTCCGACTGCTTCAATGCGAGTGAGTGTACGAATGGTGACTGAATCAATGCTGATGGAGTGGTGCTTTGCGACAGGCTCAAATGCTAAAATGCGATCTTGTCGATAGATCTTCGTCAAGATAGTCATGCGATTAGTGTTTGCCAATGGAACCAGTACAAAAGACTCGCGACCAAGGTCTGAATCGTTTCCCTGAATGCGCATAAATATTGGCGCAGGAGCGGCGTAGGCGGTTTCGGATAGTTTGACTGTTACTTCTGTCCAACCCTCGTGAAATGAATCGGGGCTAGGAAGAGCGAATTTTTCTCCCTTTGACGAGAGCCGTGCTAGCGGTTTTTTGTTTGGGAAAAAATGCACAAATTTCTCGGCTCCTCGATCATATCCCGGAAGCTTATCCAGAATAGCGAGAAACCGGCTTGCATTTTTGTTCTTAAGGTGGGGCGCGTCTTTTAGTTTCCAAACCGAAAAATATTCGAACTCGTTCTGGTCTCCGAAGGACTCGTACAGAGGTACGGCGCGGATTTTGAGTGTCTTCATCACATTGCGCATGAAGGTGCGAAAGGTGCCAGAAGTCCAGACATGTGCATGCTCGCGTCGAGCGCGCACCTTCTCAATATGATGTTGGAGGATGTCTTTGGGTTCTGTGACAAGTTGCGGATGAACGGCTTGAAGAAAATCAAGGTAGTGCTCATCAGTAACCGAGGTTACGCCTTTTTGATATTCTTGTTGAAGGTGGTCAAAGCTTGTGAGTTTTCTGCCTTTATCAAAACTATAGCGCATGTCCGGCGCCGAAATTACGAGCGATCCGCCTCTTTTCAGAACTCGAAACAGCTCTTTGATAATCTGGATCGGATTTGCCACGTGCTCAATGACGTGGTTCAGAATGACGAAGTCTAAGCTGC
>CAIRTR010000170.1 GCA_903881565.1 Oligoflexia bacterium
ACTCTTGTCATTTTATACTCCCCTTTTTCAATTTCACCACACATAGGATCAACTGACCCGAGAGGGCATTAAGCAATGGGTAGGCCAAAACTCGTAGGCAGAGATTCGGTAATGATTCCGGCGGAACTGGAATGGGGAAAGCGATTTGTGACTGGATTTCCCTACAAGGGCTGTAGTGGGACGCCTACAGAATTGGGACATCGGACCCGCGAGTGTCAATTACCAAACAAACTCTTCTGCTTTCACTACCGAAACCATCCCCTTTACCAGGACATGTGTTACGCCATTGAAAAGGAGCGGTCGTTTTTCTTGTTCCAACTGCTCGCGATAATACTCAAGAGTCCGCTTTGGCAAATCCCGCAGCTCCGAGTACTCCTCGATTCGAAAATCACGAAAGCAAGTTGCCTCAAAATCATAGTTTCCGCCGTATACCGATGGAGGGCTATCAAAATATACAGCAGGTAACCCTGATAGCGCACTCACTGGGATCTTCAACCACATCCGATCAAGAATGGGGCTCGAACTCATGGCGGACAACGCCTTTCGAATTAAGGAAGGATGAATAGGGGCAAAATGAAGAACATCATTCCAAAGGCAATTCAAACGGGGGAGCTTCACTTCGGTCAAATGCTCTCTTCCCAGATACTTTTGGAATGCCTCATCATAAAGGGCTGGGTGACGAACCCTCAATTGATTCAAGGGAAGCAACTCGTCTCCCCGTAAACTCGGTGGCTTTAGATGATAGATGAAGCCAGCCATGTCTACCTCAACAACCAAACTCTTCGAATCAAACCACCTTCGACCTGATAAACCGCCGCGACCTCAAACGGAGGACGATCCATGAGCCCACTCACCCGCTCATGGTCGGTAACAAACGCCCCCACGCTGATCCTCCCAAGCAAATCACAATGCAGATTTGGACTCTTCTCAAAAGCGTTTGCGTAATATTCGCGGTAAGCTTTTCCACCCGCGATCATTGGTTTCGCCTCATTTATCGAAAACACCTCAACATCTTGGTTAAAGAAGCTAACAAAGGAATCGACGTCTCGGCGATTATAGGCGTCCAACTGAGACTGGGCCAGCTGGAGTGCGGACAAACCGCCCCCATTAAGTATCCGCTCTAATTGTGCTCGTTCTAAAGCATAAATCTTAACGCGTGTCCCAGGGACCGATATTGGACTATCTGCGAGTTCCTCACCAAGAAAAGGAATCCCCAGTTTCTCTTTAATCCGAATTGCTGCGATATTTTGAATCGGCGTTTTAAAAACGATTTTTTTAAGCTCAAACCGATCCATCAAAATCTTGCAGGCTCGAGGATAGGTAAGAGAACCGATACCTTTGCCGCGGTACTGCGAGTTCCAGATGCTCGCATGAAAAACTGCAGAATCCCCTTCGATGATATCCGCCACCGAGTGATGCCCTATTGGAACACCATCAACAACGACAGTTAGGATCCGCAATTTGAAATCAGAATTACTCGCCCTTTTTTTCAAGTCTGCTTCTAAAGCATTTCGATTTGCCAATTCGGAAGGCAATCGAGCACTATCCACGCCGATTGAGGCCAAAAAACCGGGAGGTGAACGATAAATATAATCGAGCAATAAACTGATATCTTCATAAGTGGAATCTCGAATTTCGACCATATTTCCCCCGGAAGCTTACTTTAGGCACTACCCTTTTTAATCGCGATTACCGGAATAGACCCATCACCCTTATCGACAATACGTGGATTCGTAGTTGTCGTAATCCAAAACGCGGCCCCTTGGGTCTCAGAAATCATTTGTCTCGCAGCGACAAGCTGTCGCCAGAGCCCCTTGCCCCGAAATGGTTTTGAAACCGAACCGCAGAAAAGAAAACAACGACCATCGCGGGTAGCACTTAGCCCTGCCGCGGCCACCTTTCCACTTCGGTGGATCAGCGCCACCGTACGAATGCGAGGCTCAATTCGTTTCATCATTGCATCCAGCTCCTTCATGAAGCCTGCTGAAACCTCGAAGTTTTGCTTCATCGTTCTTAAGAAAGGTTTATAGAGGTTTCGATCAAAATATCTCCCCGATATAATCGAAAACGACTTAGGGAGATCCAAAGGAAGTCTCTCTTCCCAATAGTTGAGAGACGCCCTATTAGGATTCACCCCCCACCCAGCATCCTTCGCCGTTTTGAAAGCAGCTTTCACAATGGGGCTCGAGTCCTTGCCCAGCAGATTGATGTAGGCAAAACGGGAATCGTAGGGATGAAAACGCGAAAGTGATGCAAAGAGTTTCTCTGCGCCCAAAAGATGCGTTTTTGAAAGTCCATTTGCCCGAACAAACACGGGGGACATCGTCCAGTTTCTCCAGCGGGGACAATGATAATAGCTCAATGACTTTGGGGTAAGAATTGGTCTCTCTCCAAGAGCCGAATAGGATTGAGTGATGTGCCTTAATAGTTCCGCATGATTCATATCAAATACTCTACCGAGGATGGGGCTCAGAATCCAGGTGTCCGACGATCCGAGATGATAAAAAAGCCTAACAG
>CAIRTR010000171.1 GCA_903881565.1 Oligoflexia bacterium
GGGATTACCGATGTCCATTGTGGTGTTTTCGGTTGTTCTCCACCGCATGAGTTCGTGGCGAAGTAGGCTTCGCGTTTCAGCGGGTATCGTGGGGTGCTTTTTCCTTGGGCTATTACCCTATCTTTATCTCCCTTTGGCGGCGGAGCATTCACCTCGGATTTTTTGGGGGGCGTTTAGCACTTTTGAGGGATTTTTTACGCATTTGTTGAGGAAAGAGTATGGCACTTTTAAGTTGGCTCTCAATGGAGAGGCTCCAGATATGCTCAAGGGTCTGGGGGTCTATTTTCAAGCGCTGATGTCGGAGACCTTTTTTGGGGTAGGGATGCTGCTGGCGATCGTCGGGTGGGTTTCGTTTTGGCGTTTAAAGCGGCTGCGGGTGGCCTTGGTGGCGATGGGGTTTGGGTTCGTCGTTTATATCTGTGTTTTTCACTCTCTTTCGAATTTGGATTCAAAGAGCGTGCGATCGCTTGAGGTTGTTCGACGGTTTTGGCAAGAGTGTAACATTTTCGTGTTTTTGTGGGCCGGGCTTGGATTTTCAACTCTAAAGGGACGACTGCGGGGGTGGCCTGCGGTTGGGGTTCTCCTGATTCTTGCGCAACTTGTCTTTCATTTTCGAAACGAGAATCAAAGCAACGCTTGGGCCGTAGAGGATTTTGGGCGGGCGATGCTCAATTCGCTGCCGGAGGATGCCGTGGTTCTGAGTGAGGGAGATGATTTCACAAATCCCCTAAGGTACGTGCAAATGTGTGAGAAACTCAGACCGGATGTGGTGATTTTGGATCGACAACTTTTGAAAGCTCCGTGGTTTTCGGCTTCAGCGCGAAAGCTTTATCCACAGGTTGAGTTTCCGGGGCTTTTTCATTCTTGGTTTGAGGTTTTCGGCGCGTTCAGTCTCAAAGACTTCTTTGATGCAAACCTGCCAAATCGTCCGGTTTTTTTTGACTATGTTACTTTGTTGCCGAGTTCGGATCACTTGAAGTCTGACGACACGTGGTTGGTTTCTTATGAGTTGTTGCCGCATGGCTATTTTTTCAAGGTTGTGCCTAAGGGAGGCGTGTATGACCCGGAGGCCTTGATCAGGCTTCATCGGATCGCGAAGGCGGGGTTCGAACCTCCTTCGCTAGGGGACAAGACGGTGAGGGAGGGGTCTTCGCAGGAGAACTTAAGTGTGTTTTCCTGGGATGTGGATTTTCTGACCACCACTTATGTCATGCGTGGGTTGGCGTTAACGCGCAAGAAGAGTGAAGGGTTTTATCGTGTGTCGGTGAATTACCTGAAGGAGCAGATTGCGAAAAAAGAGCCTATGAAGGGAGAACCTCTTCAAGTTCATCGCAATCTATGTCGAATCTATATGGACTGGAAACAGCAGTACCCCGAGGATTTTTCCACAAATCTCGGGGAGGCAAAAGAGGCGTGTCTCGCCTTCGTGAATCACCCCTTGGCGGAGACAGACATCGATCTGCCGGTTGTCCGGCAATGGCTGCAGAGTCCGTAAAGCAAAAACGCTTAATTGTTAACGAAGTATGGAATTTCAACGTTTCATCCTAACTAGTTGAAATCTAAGTGCTCAATTGATTAACTCGGCGAGTTAATTCCTGAAAAAAGACTTTAGAAGACGTATAATTATACCGATAGCTA
>CAIRTR010000172.1 GCA_903881565.1 Oligoflexia bacterium
GCAGGGTGGTGAGCAGGGCGCACAAAGAATCCAAGACGCCCTGGCGGAGTCACGCAAAACGCCTTCAAAGGGGCCGCTGATTAACGGGGGCAATTGCCTCGGAATTCGCTCAATCCCGGGCCGCTATAACAGCATGTTTATTCCTGAAGCGAAACTTCCCACCCCTACGGCGGCCGAGTCACCCCTGGTTTTGCTTTCGCAAAGTGGGGCGTTTGTCATTTCGCGCATGAATCACCTGGCCTATTTGAATCCCCGGTATTCGATCTCCATCGGAAACCAAATGGATCTCACCGCGGGCGATTATCTCGAGGCGCTGGAGCGGGATCTTGAGGTCAAAGTTTTTGGGGTTTATGTCGAGGGGTTTCGCCCTTTAGATGGGCTTAAATTCGTAACGATTGCTAAGCGTTTGATCGCGCAAGGGCGGCAAGTCATCCTCTATCGTTCAGGGCGAACCTCCGCCGGCGCGGCTGCGTGTGCTTCGCACACGGCTTCAGTCGCGGGCGATTATCCCTTGACCAAGGCTATGTGCCATGAAGCGGGAGTTTTATTGGCTGAGAGTTTTGAGGATTTTGAGGATCTGCTGAGAGTGCAAGTCTCCTTGGGCGCACGTAAATCCTCCGGTGTGCGGTTGGGTGCGGTCTCCAATGCGGGGTTTGAGTGTGTGGCGTTTGCGGATCATTTTAGCACCCATCATGGAGGCTTCGAGAGCATCGCGCTTGCACATTTTTCTGAAACCACGCTTCAAGCCCTTCAGGGAGTTTTCAAGAAGGCAGGCGTTGCGGGTATTGTCGATATTCATAATCCCTTGGATGTGACTCCGATGTGTGGCGATGAGGCTTTTATTGAAGCCGCGCGAGCCGTGATTTTGGATGAAGAAGTGGATGCGGCCATTGTGGGCTGCGTTCCACTGACGCCGGCGCTTTCCACGAGCAAGGATTCGGGCTTTGCGCAAGCCGTGATTGAGCTGTGGAAGTCCACGGCCAAACCTTGGGTATTGGTTGTAGAGGGTGGGGCGACCTATGATGGGTTTGTGGGAACTCTGGCCGCGGCCGGGGTGCCGATTTTTCGGAACGCCGATCGGGCGGCGCGGATATTGAGATTGCTGCTCAAAGACCATAAGAAATTGGAAAAACAGGGAGAGAATTGAAAATGGAACGTAAACGCTGTATTTTTGAACCTTTTAAAATAAAAGTTGTTGAACCTTTGGCGATCAAGACTCGCGGGCAGCGAGAAGAAATTCTGCGAAAAGCAGGCGGTAATTTGTTTTTGGTGGCGGCTGAAGACGTGACTTTTGATTTTCTCACCGATTCGGGAACTACGGCGATGAGCGCTAATCAGTGGGGCGCCATGATGGTGGCTGATGAGAGTTATGCGGGTTCCCGAAGTTTTCATCGCTTCGAAAAAGTCGTGCGCGAATTGACGGGTTATACAAGTGTGTTGCCGACGCATCAGGGCCGGGCGGCCGAGCGACTTTTATTCTCCTACCTGATCAAACCTGGAATGAAAATCCCCTCTAACAATCACTTCGATACGACGAGGGCTAATATTGAACAACTCGGTGGGCAGGCCGTTGATCTGGTAATTGCTGAAGGCAAGGATCCTAAGAGTACGCACCCGTTCAAAGGCAACATTGACCTTGTGAGGCTTGAATCTTTTTGCAGGGAGAATGTGGGCAAAATTCCCTGTGGGATGATCACGATTACCAACAATACGGGAGGCGGTCAGCCGGTCTCGCTTGAAAACATGCGAGGGACTGCGGAGGTTTACCATCGCTACGGAATCCCGTTCATTATGGATGTGTGCCGATTCGCCGAAAACAGTTATTTTATCAAAGAGCGCGAAGAGAGCTTATCGGGGCGAAGTGTGCGAGAAATTGCGCAAGAGACTTTTTCGTTGGCTGATGGTTGCATGATGAGCGCCAAAAAAGATGGCCTCGTCAATATTGGCGGGTTCATCGCGCTAAAAGATACGCGCTGGGTGGATGGTCTTCGTAATCTTCTGATTCTCACTGAAGGGTTTCCTACTTATGGGGGGCTGGCCGCGCGAGATCTTGAAGCCTTGGCGGTAGGTCTTGAAGAAGTCTTGGATGAGTCTTATCTGAGCTACCGAATTGCCGTGAGTCGGTATTTGGGCGAAGGGCTCAATCGGGTCGGGATTCCCACCGTTCAACCTGCCGGCGGACACGCTGTGTATATTGATGCGAAGGCTTTTTTGCCTCATATTGAACCAGAGAAGTTTCCAGGACAGGCATTGGTATGCGAGCTTTATCTTGCCGAAGGCATTCGGAGCTGTGAAATCGGCTCTGTGATGTTTGGTAAAAAAACAGAAGGTAAGTTTATTCCCTCAAACATGGAACTGGTGCGACTTGCGATCCCAAGAAGGGTCTATACCCAAAGTCATTTTGATTATATTTTGGAGGGGATGGAGGAGTTGGTCGCGCGTAAAGATTCTCTTCGGGGGGTGCGGATGACGTACGAACCCCCATTTTTGAGGCATTTTACCGCACGTTTTGAGATGTTGCACTAGACCAATTCTGCGTATGGACGATCGGCGTAAACATCATCGCAAGAAGATTGCATTTCCTGTCAGGGTCTCAAGCGCAGGCGGTGCACAACCATTTAGGGCAGAGTGCCTGGATCTAAGCGTTGGGGGAATGGGGTTGGTTTCCAAGGTTGCCGTGGAAAAAGAAGCGGTGTTGCAGCTGGAGTTCAGTCTTGCTTCAAATTCAGCTTCGTCGACGCCGTTTCGCGTCACGGCTATCGTGAGGCTTGTGCGGCAGATGCTTCAAGTTCCGGAACCTCGTTTTGCTGTGGGGGTTGAGTTTCTAAAACTTACCGCTGAGCAAAAAAGGATCTTAGAGTCAGAAGTCATGAGTTCACTGTTCATGATTTGAAGATTGGACTTGATTCCCAGGTTAGCTTCTCCTAGCGTGAGGTGCATGTCCTCAGATGTTGATGATCAAGACCGGCGAAGAAAACCACGCAAGCGTGTTACGCTGCCGATCACGGTATCTTCCCCCACGTTATCGCGGCCCCTTCGTTGTAGCGCCATAGACTTGAGCGCTGAAGGCATGCGATTTCAGAGTTTGGCGCAATTTGAGGTGGGAACGGTTGTTATTCTCTCTTTTTCAGTCCCCCAAGGGGTTCGAGAGTTTCGCCTTTCGGCGCGGGTGCATTCTGTCGCTCCTGATAAGGGCGCGCGCTTTATGGTTGGGGCAAAGTTCCTTAATTTACGCGATGATGAGCGCCGTTTCCTGGAAGTTCATGTTGTGGGCAAGCTGTTCCTTATATAGGTGTAGCTGGATAGAGGTGTAGCTGGGACATGGCTGGGATCTGAGTTCGATTTAGGCTGGCCGTTTTTGATGTTTTTGGCTAGGGTGGTCGCATGCCTAAGGGGGGATTTATGTCGCAACGTGCTATGGTCGGGATTCGGCTTTCGTTTTTTGTTTTTTTGATTTCATTCTTAGGATCGAGCTGCAAACCCGTTGTAGATGAAAAAGTCGAGTTCAGTGTTTTTCACACCAACGACATCCACTCTCAAATGCACGCGCCTCGCGGCAGTGAACTTCATTTAGGCGGAATGGCAAAACTGTCTACGCTTCTAAATACTCTGCGCTCAGCCACTCCCTTTTCCTTAACCCTGGATGCAGGCGATTGGTCCGAAGGCTCGTGGATTTACAATCTGGATACCGGGGCAAATATGCTGCGGGTTTTGGACGCCATGAAATACGATACGGTTGCCCTTGGCAATCACGATTATCTCTCCGGGCCCAAGCGTCTAGCTGCAACCGTGAGTGAGGCGCATCCTCGTTTTCCGGTACTGGCCTCGAACATTGATTTTTCATTTGCGCCGGATCTGGAGCTCGAGTTTCGCAAAAACATTGCGCCTTACGCGATTCTGGAGCGCTTTGGCGTGAAGGTGGGAATCATCGGACTCACGACGGTTGATTATGCTTTTGCGCCGTATTTTAAACCCTTGGTTGTGACCGATCCTCTGCAATCTGCGACCGAGACGGCCAAGCTTCTGAGACCCCAGGTGGATCTGTTATTTTTGATTTCTCATAATTTTTTCTCAACCAGTGTGGAGTTGGCTAAAGCGGTCCCGGGTGTGGACGCGGTGTTTAGCGGGCATTCGCATGTGAAACTTTCCAAGGCGGTGGTCGTGAAGAATGCGGGCCGCGATGTTCCAGTGGTGGAAACCGGTTGTTTTGGCGAGTTTTTGGGTGAACTCAAGATGGCTTATTCTCCTAAGACCAAGAAAGTGGACTTTAAGGGCTACGAACTTCATCCGGTCTTGGCCTCTTTGGATGAAGAGACCCAGGTCGCGCAGCTCGTGGCGCAAGAGGATGTGAAACTAGCGAAGCTCTACGGCAGTGATACGAATACGATTGTGGCGCAAACGGATTTTAGATTAGAGCGCGCGGATTCTTCGCAAGCGTCGCTGGGGCATTTGGCCACGAAGGCGTTCAGGCGCGAAGTGGGCGCTGACCTGGCGATTGATATGCAGTCGCTTTTGGGCTTCCCGATCCCGGTGGGAGGGATTCGTGTTTTTGATTTGCACGATGTCGTTCCCCATATCTTGAATTTTAATACGGGCAAAGAGTGGACGGTTCATGTCTGGGAAGCGCGCGCCCAGGATCTTGTGTTTTTGCTGAACGCTTTTTTTGGCTTTCCCGAAATGTTCGTTAATGGCAAGTCCCAGTTTCTGGCGGTGGATGGCGCGGAGCTTGTCTTGGACCCTAAACATCCTGGAAACCCCGTTTCTAAGCTGGTTGAGATCAAAATTAATGGAGCCGAGATTGATCCGTTGAAAACCTATCAAGTCGCCCTGACCGACGGGATGTGGCTGGCAATCACTTTGGCTAACGAAAAGTTTCATCTGGGGTTAGATGTTTCGCAGGTGATGGATTCTCATGTTGAGGCCTGGAAAGCGGTGTTCAATTACGCCATTGCAGAGAAGACGCTTGATGCGGATCGTTTACGGGAAAATGGGCGAGTTTGGACGACGCTTCCTGATCTGGCGGTTTTTCCTTATGGCATCAGTTGGAACGGTACCGCTCTTCGCGTGGAAATCCAAAACGATGGCAAGGCGGCTTCAGAAGGTGGCACGTTGATTTGCTCCAGCGGCAAGGCCAATGACTATTCGGCTGATAAAACTTCCGAGCAGGTTTACACGATTATTGGGAGCGGTGATATTTCGGTTTTAGGCTCGGGGGACAAAACAAAAATTGAGATCCCTTGGGTTCCTGCAAAGCCTGGATTCTGGCCGATTCGTTGCGAAGTAAAGTCTGCGGCGTTAGAGGCGACTCAAGATGGATACGCTGGCAATAATGTGGCTGAGAAGATTATCTGGAACTCTGCCCCGGAACTTTAAACTTTCCTGGGGGACGTTTTCTGTAGGACTTTTTTCCTCAGATCGTCTTTGTATTTGCGCATGCGCGTGAGCATTGAGCCTTTTTCTTCAGAAGCGCCTAGGATTTGAGCAGCGAGCAAGCCTGCGTTCCACGCGCCGTTGATGGCTACACAGGCGACGGGGACTCCCTTGGGCATTTGAACCATGGATATGAGCGCGTCGCTGCCGAAAGGATAGCCCGTGGTTCCTGTGGGAGAGAGGGGGACTCCGATGACGGGAAGTTCGGTGACTGAAGCCAAGAATCCTGCAAGGTGTGCCGCGGAGCCCGCTCCGGCGATCAGAACACGTATGCCACGCGCGCGCGCGTTGCGGGCAAATTCCAGCGTCTCTTCGGGCGTGCGATGCGCAGAGAGGACATGCGTTTCGTGACGAATGCCGAAAAGCGCCAGCGCGCGTGCGGATTCTTGCATGACGGGGCGATCAGATTCACTGCCCATTACGATAGCGACGGAAGTCACAGAGGTTTTTTTTGCCATAAAACAAGCTTACTGAAAATTAATCCCCAAAGCAAATTCCCAGATCCCTGGCTGTCAGCATCGTGTCGCAGTTTGGGGGGACCGTTTTCAGGCGTTGAATCGCGTCTTCCATCGGAACGTATCGGACATGAGGTGGGTCCAGCGCGACCATGACCCCTGATTGGCCTTCTTCGAGCGCGCGAACCGCTGCGGCGCCAAAGCGAAGTGCAATGAGGCGATCAAAGGTGGTGGGGCTTCCCCCCCGCAAAAGATGTCCAAGGACGACCACGCGGGTTTCCTTGCCTGTTTTTTCTTGAAGCTGGGCTGCGATCTTCTCGCCCACGCCTCCTAGACGTTCGGCTTTGCCCGCTTCTTTTTCGATGACCGAGCGTGAGCCCGACTTTGCAATGGCGCCTTCAGCCACCGTGACGATGGCGTACTTGCGCCCCTTCTTTTCGCGGTCCAGGAGGTCGGCTGCGACTTTGTCCAGGTCATAGGGGATCTCCGGAATCAAGATCACGTCGGAGGCCCCCGAAATCCCCGCGTTTAAAGCGATCCAACCCGCATAGCGGCCCATCACTTCGACGACCATGAGGCGGTGGTGGGAATCAGCCGTCGTGTGGAGCCGATCCAGACATTCTGTTGCAAAGGCAAGAGCCGTATCGAAACCAAAGGTGATGACCGTTTTATCAAGGTCGTTATCAATGGTTTTGGGAACACCAATCACCCGAAGTCCTTTTTTGGCAAGCACGTTGGCAATCGCAAGCGACCCATCTCCGCCGATGCTAATCAGCGAGTCAATGCCGTAGCGGCCGAAGGCTTCAATGAGTTCATCGGACCTGTCGACTTCACGAATTCTCCCCGTGGCATCTTTGATGGGATATCTTAGAGGGCTGCCGCGATTGGTGGTCCCTAAGATGGTGCCCCCCAGATGAGTAATGCCTCTGACGTTTTCCCGCGCAAGTGTAAACACTCCGCCGTTTTTATAGGCACCGGGTTCCAGAAGTCCGTTGTAGCCGTCTCGAATGCCTAAGACTTCCCACCCTCGCTTCAGAGCTGAAATAACGACGGCGCGGATAACGGCGTTGAGTCCTGGAGCGTCTCCGCCGCCGGTGCTAAGAGCGATTCGTTTGATCGGTGCTGACATAAACGGAGTGTAGCAAATTGGCGGGCGGGGCTCAAGGGGAGCCGTTGACAGCTCAGGCAAAAAGGCATATGTAGATGTGATTATGGGAGCCGCATCATGATTTCACGCACCGGGTTGCTAGCCTTAAAAGCCCTGACCGCGCTTGCTGCGCTTGAGCCAGATGAGTATTTAGGTGCCCGAAGTCTAGCCAGCCAGATCGACGCGCCTGCTAACTATTTGGGTAAGTTGCTGCAGAGCTTGATTCGCGAGCGCTTGGTTGAGTCACAAAAAGGCTTAGGCGGTGGCTTCAGACTTGCCAAGGATGCTTCGAAGATTTCGCTCGCACAGGTCTTAGAACCTATTGAGGAGCTGGAGCGCTGGAAGGGCTGTTTCCTGGGAAGAGGAAAATGTAATTCCTCGAGTCCCTGTAAGGCGCATGAAGGTTGGAAAAAGGCCCGAGATCCTTTTTTAGCGTTTTTACAAAACACGGTGCTGTCGGATTTGGCAGATAAAGATTTAGCAGACAAGAGTTCGAAAACAAAGAAAGGGAATCGATAAATGATGAAAGCCACAGAGATCCTGAGTTCAGAACATAAAGTGATTTTGCAGGTTTTGGAATGCCTTCAGGCAATCGCCGCGGGAGCTGAAAAGGCCGGTAAAATTGCAGGTGACTCGGCACTCGACGCGAAAGACGCGATTGATTTCATTCAGACCTTCGCGGATCGCTGCCACCATGGAAAAGAAGAAGATGTTCTCTTTAAAATGATGGAAGATCGTGGTTTTCCCGTCAACGGTGGACCTACTTATGTTATGAGGATGGAACATGATCAGGGGCGCGCATTAGTGCGCGCGATGAAGGAGAGCTTGAGTCTCGCCTCTGAGGGCAACCCTGCAGCTGTGAAGACTTTTGTGCAAAGCGCGCAGGGGTTTGCGGATTTACTGTCTTCGCACATCGATAAAGAAGACACCATTCTTTACCCCATGGCCAATCAGGCGATGAGTGACGAAGACCAAAAAACAGTTTTGACTCGTTTTGCCGATGTGGAGCAAAACCATATGGGTGCAGGCGTGCACGAGAAGTATCTCGGGATTGCGAAGAAACTCGGTGCGCAATATGGCGTGGAGTTGGAAGAGAGCGAAGATGCCGGCTGCGGCGGTTGTGGCTGCGGCGGGCACTAAGCTTCAACCAAACCTCAAAGCTCAAGAACGCTCCCATGTTCGCGGCACTTTTTTCATCAATTCTCAGCTCGCTCATCATCGCGGCCCATTTTTTTCGTTTTGGGGAGCCGGGGCTTGTCTGCGTTTCTGTGTTGGCACCCTTGCTGCTTTTGTCACGAAAACGGTGGGGTTTAAGGGCGTTTCAAATTCTGCTCTCGCTCGCGGCAGCGGTTTGGCTTCACACCCTTTATCGGCTCGCGACCCATCGCTTTGCGATGGGGGAGCCTTGGATCCGCTTGTCGCTTATCTTGGGTGGCGTCTCTTTATTTGCTTTTTTTTCGGCCTGGCTTTTGGGCCGGGAAAGTTTTCGAGTCCGGTTTGGGGGCGGTGATACTTCACGCGTGCAAGTTTGGACGTTTTTGTTAACCGCGGTGCTGCTGGCCGTCGTCCAAATTGTCGTGACCCAGCCCCCTGTGGGCCCGATGTTGCTTATCGAGCGGTTTTTCCCGACTTGGGGATGGTTTGAAGTGTTTGTGCTCGCAGTTTACGCGGCTTGGGTTTCAGGAAAAATGCTCAATGTGCGAGGGATTCCAGTTCTGAGGAACCGGTTATGGGCTTTTTTTTCGGCCGTATTTTTTGGACAGCTCTTGATAGGACTCTGGGGCGTATTGGGCGAGGTTCCAGAAGCCACTCGGTTTTTGATGACGGGGAATTTGCATCTCCCCATTCCCGCCATGATCGTGGCAGGCCCCCTTTTTCGAGGCAGCGGTTTTTTCATGCTCATTCTCTTTGCAGCCACAGTCCTATTGGTGGGCCCGGCCTGGTGCTCGCATCTCTGCTACATCGGAGCTTGGGATAGCGTGATGGCAACGAAGCGAAAACGTCCTGTGAGACTGCCCCTTTGGCGCGAGGCTTTGCGACGCTGGGTTTTGTTGGGAGTGGTGGGGCTGGCGTTGGGGTTGCGTTTCATGGGCGTTGAGGGAGTCTGGGCGGCAAGCTTGGCCGCGGTTTTCGGAGTTGCAGGCGTGGTTGTGATGTTCATTGGGTCCCGAAAAACGGGGATGATGAATCATTGTACTTCTTATTGTCCTATCGGCGTGATGGCGACGATCATGGGGCGGGTTTCGCCGTTTCGATTAAAGATCAATTCGAGCTGTACGGATTGCGGAGCGTGCACCCTTGCGTGTCGCTACGATGCCCTTAAGAGAGAAGACGTTGTGGAGCGAAAAGCGGGGATTGCGTGCACGCTTTGCGGAGATTGCATGAGCCGATGCAAGCCCCAGTCGATTGAGTATCAGTTTCTGGGACTCAAAGGGCCGCGCGCGCGTGCATTTTTTGTCGTTCTAATTGTGTCGCTTCATGCCCTGTTCTTGGGCGTGGCACGGATGTAGAGCGCAGCAACAATCCTGCGGCTTCAATCCTCCAGTTTTCGCTCGAACTTGATGCTGACCTCTTGGGCCACGTGATTGCTCCGATAGGTGCATTCAAAAGGCACGAAGGTTTGCTCAAAAGGGAAGCCTACACATTGAACCTGAAGCGCAAATTGCTCTCCCCCTGAAATAATCTGCCCGGTTCCAGTTAGGACCTGTGTCTCTCGATCCCAACGAGCGGGATCAAAGGCCATTCTAATTTCAACGGGTTTGCGGCTCATATTGGAGAGGGTGATCGAAACCTGAAGATTGCGCTCGGAGGGCGGATAGAAGAGCTCGGCGATATCCTCGGCGCGTGTTCGGGGCAGCAGAGTGGCCTTCAGAGTGGCCAGCACATTGACGCCTCCAGGGAGGACCGCTTTTCCTTCAAAGCTTTGAATTTTTGCAAGAGCGATGGGAGTGCCGCTAGAGGCTCTCGTTGCCCCACCGGAGGCTGAAGCAGAAGGCACAAATTGGCCTTCGGCAATGGAGCCGCCCTTGCTCGTAAAGTGTTTGCAGTACCAAGACGGCGTTGTGGCACTTTGATCACGCTTGCAATCCACGTTGAGCGCGATCTTTTGCGACAAAGTGGCATTGGCGGTTTGGCCCACCATCATCGAATAGCTTCCCGATAGGGTCCCTGCATCCCGATTGTAGTGAACGGATTCCAGCAAAATCGGATATGAGCCGTTTAAGGTGAAACTTGCAGAGACGGCTTGGTTGGCGTTAGGGAAAAAGAGTTCCGCAAGCGTTGATTGCTGATCTTTGCGGGGATACAGAATGCGAAAATCAGCAGACCGCGATTCCCCATTGGTGAAGTTCAATTGGCCTACGAAGGTTTCGTCGCGCGAGGCGAGATCCAGCCCACTATTTGGCGCAGTTTCATTATTGATAGCCGCAACAACTTTAGTCGTGGCTACCCAGCCTAAAGCGCCACTGACGTGCTGGCAGGTCCAGGCGGGGTCGGTCTTGGTGATGTCCGTCACGGATTGGCCTTGTCGGCATTCGAGCAAGATATTCACTTTTTCGCCGTCGCGAAGCAGGACCGCTTGACCCGTGAGGGTGCCCACTCGTTTGTCCCATTGAGCGGAGGCATGCGAAATCACGATCGAGTCCCCGTAGTTGAGGTTCACTTCGACCGATTTAACCGGGTAGAAAAGGGACAAAAACTCTTCTTCGGAGGAGAGTTTGGGATCTAAGACTACAAAACTAACCGGGAGCGTTTCGCCGGTCTTGAATTCAGTCGTTCCGATAAAGGATTTTTGGCGTAAGCTGATGGCCGCATCGATCGCTTCGGCGCTCTGCGGAGTCTTCTGCGAAGTGAGTGCGCCAGCCTGTGTGGCCGCGCCACGAGTGAGAGAAAATGTGCCGCCAAAATCTGACTGCCCGATTGCTTCGATGGTTCCATTAAACGAGTCCCCTTGGATGTTCCCGCTTAAGGTGAGTTGATCTGTTTTCCCGGAAGCCCGTTGAATCGGGATGTTGGCTTGAAACTTTCCAGTTGTGGGGTCGTAGTAGCTGTCTTTAGCAACGGCCACTAGGGTCTGTTGGTTGGTAAAAGTGAGGGTGCCCACTAATACAGGTTGCTCATCAGCTTTGAGCACTCCCGGCGCGGTGCTCACCTGGGTTTTAGCTGAGAGGACAAATTTGAGATCCCCCAGCACGGAGTGATCCGAGGCGGAGAGCACCTGCCCCCCATATTCGCCGTCAACTGTTTGGAGTTTCCCCAGGTCTTTTTGCGTTTGTTCACGTTTAAAATCATCTAAGGTCCGATCCTTTGCGCAGCCAGAGCCCAAAACGGCCATCAAAATGCATAAACTGATTTGTGTTTTCATATTAGAGAACCTCCATTCTAATTCCTGCCAAAATTCCTGCGCCATTCAACCCAGATATTCCGCCTAAACTTCGGGGGATCGGCAGCAGCGCTCCTCCTCCCAAAGTCAAATAACTTTGAGAGATTCCGATTGCCTTAAGCTCCAAAGGCAAATTGCCCTGGATACCTGCCTCAAGCTGGGCTGAAAGTCCGAAGTTGGAAGTGGAAGGCCCCAGGGCCGAGTTCGCCGAGCTCATCATTGTGGGTCTTAAAATACCCGCGGCAAACGTACTGAGTCTTTTGTATTGAAGTCGCAGTGGCTTGAGCTCGATCCCGGCGTTGAGGGCGACAAGGCTTACGTCTTGGGTTACGATCAAATTCCCTAGAAGCGCCTGGCGCTCCAGCAGCGAGTAGGACACGCCCGTGATGAGTCTGATTTCTTCAGAAGATGATTTCGAAAGAAGGGGGAGTACTTTGAGGGTTACAGGGGGCAACGTGCTCCATTGAAACCTGCTGGTTTCACCCACCTGCGTAGGCCACACGAGTTGCGTGGGCGTAAGGGTTGTGGTTGAAACTTCGAGTGCGACAAAAGAGGGGGAGAGATCCTGTGTTGATTTTGTCACGGATCGCTGGGGCGTGAAATCAAGTTCACTTTTTGGAATTGAAAGCGTCGAGCCTGCAATCCCGGCTTGGCAAATGAGCGCTAGGATAGCACAGGGTATAAGCGTTCTCATGAGGACACTCCTTGTAATAAGGGGATGAGTTGGTCAAGCGAAAATCCGGTGGCCACCACATACTGAGTGAGCGCATCGATATAATTGAACTGCGCCTGGTCAATCGCGGATTGGGCTTGAAGATAGGACTGCTCAACTGATAAAAGTTGTAGAAAATCGGCCATCGCCAGTTTGTAATTGCGTTTGGCCTCGTCAAGCGTCTTTCGGGCAAGATCAAACGAGGTCTTCGCGGTTTTGATTTGGTCCCAAGCCAGATCAAGATTCTTTCGTGCGCGAATTTGGGAAAGTGAGAGGGTCGTTTCAAGATCGGCACGTTGGGCACCGATTTGGGCGGATTGGGAATCAAAACCTCTTTTTTCAAAGACCGAACTCAACCCACTGAATAGGGGGATGTTCAACTGAAGCCCCATGGACCAGGCCGTGGCTGAACCTTCAAAAAGTTCACTCTTCGTGTAAGCGGCGCGGCCCCAGTCGGCGGTGGCTTGAAGCTGGGGAAGGTGTTTTCCCATCGCGACAGCTCGTTGCTCGTCAATCTTTTTGGCTGAAACTGTGAGCTTTTCAAGTTCAGGAAGTTTTGAGCGAGAGCTCTCAAGCTGCTTCAAAACCTCGGGGAGCTGGGGAGCAGGGAGAACCGAAGCGACTTCAAGCGTTTCTGCCTGTGATTCGTTGATGAGGGAGGCGAGATCCGAAACCGCGATCTGCAGCTGGGTTCGGGCGGCATCGATGTTCCCCGAAAGCAGCGAAAGTTGAGTTTTTGCCTGCAAAACATCCAAGAGCTGGCCTCGGCCAATTTGATAGCGTTTTTCTGCAGTGGCCAAAGTCTCTTTTTGGATGGTATTGCTTTGATTAAGGGTCTCAAGTTTTCGCTTCTGAAGAATGAGATTATAATAAGCATTAATGACAGTGGCTTTGATACTTCGCTGAGTGAGGTCCACATCAAGTCCCGCCAGATCCCGATCAAATCTGGCCTGATAAATCGCTGAGATCATGCCCGAATAAAAGAGCGGCTGAGCGGCATGCAGGCCAAAAGAGTATTGGTTGTAGGTGTCCCCATCAAATTTAGGATTGCCGCTATTTGAGGCATCCTTTTTATACCAAGCTACCGTCTGGGCCGAAAGCGTGGGCGCCAACTGTGAATAGGGCGCACGAGCCAGAATCTCGGACTGGTTGAGCTTCTCCTGTGACAGTTTTAGGCTCGGCAGCGTCGTCACTGCTTTTGAAACTGCCTGGGCCAAGCTCAGGGGAGCGGTCTCGGCTTGGGCAGCGATTGCAAGCGCATGCGTAAAAATGGCGATGAGGCCAATCTTAGACGAAAAAGTCATGATGGAAAGATCTCCCGCAAAGCTTTGAGTCCACTCTCAAGGGCGGTTTTTTGAGCACGATCAATTTGCGAAAAATGGTTATTCAGGGTCTGGCAGGCACTTTTTCGAATATCTGCGATTTTGATGTGGCCTTCTTTGGTGAGCTCCAGGTAATTGTTTCGTCGGTCTTTTTTGCTCTGAATCTGGGCGACCAGGTTTTGTTTCTTTAGACCATCCAGGAGTCGAGAAAGAGTGGGGGTGCTGACGCCTACGTTTTCCGCAAGTTCAGTTTGGGTGAGCTTTTTCTCCGCGAGATTAACGAGAACACGAAACTGAAGCAGCGTAAGATTTGAGCGCGGGACTTCGCGCATCTTCGTGCGAATGATAGACATCGCACGGGGAATCACATCTAAAAACTCTTCGGCTATATTCGAACTTTGCATTGGCTCCTATATCGCTTATTTGGTTGTGTTTGGCAATGATTAACATGGACAATCATTGCTTGACGTTTGCAGGGGTACCAGGGTAGAAGGGCGACGCCATGAAAAATGAATTAAAGACGCTTCCAAGGTGTGTGATCAGTGTCTCCCTCCTTATTATCGTGGGTTTAGTGGGGTGCAAGCCCAGCGAAATCCTTCCCCCGGGCTGTAATCCCGATGTTTCGGGGTCGCTCAAAAAGGGGACTGCTCCGGCCACTACGCCCACTACAGA
>CAIRTR010000173.1 GCA_903881565.1 Oligoflexia bacterium
ATAACCTGTTTAACTTGGGCTTTACTCAACGCACGACTTACTCCAGCTCTCCTGAGATGGGTTGTTCTGATATCTTCTCCTCCAATGGTCAAGCTAGCTTGGTGTTCGAAGAGCGTATCAGCTTCCAAGAATACGCTCACAACGGCACTAAGGATGAGACGCCAATGCGCCCGATCCCATTTGATGCGCAGAAGAAGCTTGGATTTGGATTGTTCACAAATGAGCGTCTGACTCCAGACAAATTTGGTAACACTGACAAGGACGGAACGCGTACTTCTCTCGCCGAGATCTTCGATATCCAAAACGGTAAACAAATCACTTACGTCTTGGCAGGGATTCCTACTGAAGAGCCAGTGCGTACGGCGATCATTAATGCGACTCGTGATGTGATCGCTGACGTGAACACGGCTTATCGCAAAGCGCTTGCGGGAACGACGTTGGAAAGAAAAGAAGACGTCGTGGTCTTGAGAATCGAAGGCGAAGATATCGATACTCGCACGCTAGGAGATTTGGGTAGAAACTACATCTACTTCATTCCTAAGCAAACGGCTTCTACGATCATCGGCTTGGGCGGCGCACATGCAAACCCTCGCACAGGTAAAGTGGTCTCCGCATCAGTATTCATCTACGGCGGAAACATCTTCTCCTATGTCGACACGATGAAGAAGCGTGCGAAAGTGGAAAAGGAATACGATCAACTGGTTGCTTCAAAGACGGTTGCTGCTCCTGCAGCCCCAGCTGCTCCAAGCACAGGCGGCTCCCCTAAGGGAGCTAAGCCCTCAGGTGCAGCGCAAATCTCCTCAGTGGTCAGTCGAGAAAACGTATCTAACCTCGCCTCCATGGCCGAGAAGCTAAAAGATGTTCGCTCAGGCTCGGCGCTGGATTTTAGCACTGCTTTGAGTGCGGTGATCAAGAACCCTTCAAAGGCTGAATCCTTGGGTTTCAGTGTACTCAAGGGCTTTGATGAAGCTCGTAAACTTGGGGTGGTGGCAAATGAACGTCAGGTCACGGGCTTGGTAAATGAAGCCTTGGCCAAATCGTTCAAAGCTTTGGCTCCTGAAGCTGCTCGTCAGAAGGCCATGAGCAAAGTGATGGATCGCCTTGAGAAGGCTCATTATTGCGCTTTCGATGTCTCTCAGATCACGACCTCTCCAAAAGCGGTTGATGAAATGTCGGACCTCGATGCGGCCATGGCAATTTATCGCCCAACGTTAGCGCACGAAATTGGCCATAATTTGGGTTTAAGACATAACTTCATCGGTTCTTTTGACAAGGAGAACTTCACGTTTAGTCCTAAAGAAGAGTCGATTCGTACCTACTCCTCGATCATGGATTACCTTGTTGATGATGCAGAAACTTATGATGGAATGGGTCCTCAGGACGTGTCGGCTTTGAGAGCTGCGTACTCGGGACTGCTTGAGCTTTCACCTGATGCGGCTAAAGCGGCAGCTTCGGCAAAGCCTGCTGTTTCTCTGGTTTCAGGCAAGTACATCAGCCTTGAAGACTACCGCTCTCTCCTGGGCCTTAAGTCTTGGTTGAATCTGACTCCTGGTGCGATGGAAAAAGCTCCTCTGAAGAGCTACATGTTCTGTACCGATGAAGATGCAGGCGAATATCCAACCTGTAATCGCTTCGATAAAGGAACGACGCCTGGTGAGATTGTAGATTTCCACATTCACCAATACAAGAGTCTCTACGCCCTTCGGAACTTCGCAGGTGATCGTCTGGATTATACCTACTGGAGATCCGGTGGATACGTAGGCGGGATTTTCGGGACCTTCACTCCGATCCGCCAATTCATGGAAGAGACTTTGTTCCAACTGATTCACGGCGCAGATCAAGCTACGATTAATTCTTATCTTGATGCAGCGGTAAAGGGCTTGTTCTTCTTCCAGTCGGTGGTGAGAACCCCTGATGCTCCTGCCTCGATCAATCCGAACGACCGCTTCGTCACATTGACGGCTAAAGACAATTCTCAAATCTTGGTCGAGCGCAAATGGTTGAAAGACCTGAGCTCTGATTCCTACTCCGATCGTATCGATGTTCGCGGAATCGAATTTGATAAGATGATCGCGCTGATCCTCTTAACCGAACGCAATATGGGTTTTGCGAGATATGAGCGCGAGTCGCTAAGAATTTCGTTCCCACAACTTGAGCAGATGCTCATCGGAAAAGACGAAGACCCACTGTCCTATCCTACGATCGGTCTTTTGAATGAGCTTTTCTCTGATAGCGTCGCTGCAGGAACTCTCGTCAATGGAAAACTCCAGCAACTTCCTGCTGGCCAGTTCAAAGTTGAAACCAGCGAGGCCATGCGAATGTACGCGGTGCTGGGTGCGATGTTGAGCTTGGATGTTTCGGGCCTCGAGAGCTCTGCGAATCTCTCGGCACTCTTTAGAATTAAGAGCGCTGAAGTGGCTCCTAAGGGAATTACGGCGATCATTGAGCCAGGACTCTCTTCGAAGAAGAACGTCACGGACTCAAGACTCTTTGCGATGGACTCAGCTGTTGCCGCTAAAGCACTGGTTGACCAGGCTTATGCAGGTCAAGTGGTTATCGAGAACAATGTTCTTGTGACGAACTTGTCGAAGCACATCTTGGAGAACATTGTGGCTGGGGCCTCGAAAAAGGCTCTGACTGCCCAAGCGCTCGCGAAGCAAAAGCAAAAAGATCGCGCCTTCGATCTTCAGCTCGCTAAACTCCCTGAAGCAGTGGGTCCCCGTAAGGTGGCCGAGATTCAGGATACGGTTGAGCAGGCGATTGTGCTGGTTGGACAACTTGAGGCGGCTATTGGCAAAGTCTCTGACGCTGCTCTGGCTGCTCAAGCAAAGAAAATCACTGACCTCATGGAAAACGTCGCGAAGGGTTCCCCTATCCTTGGAAGTGTCTTAGAGACAATCAAAGGCGAGGAACTCGGAATGACTCTCTATGACAAGGTCAAGCCTGACGGTGTCGTAGAGTCTGCGAGGGGTCTGATCTTCTCCAATGCGAAGACCCTCAATGAACTCTTCTACATGAGTCACCCTGAGGCTGCAAAATAGTGGTTTTCCTCTGGCGGAAAATCGACTAGGCTACTGGTTCTATGAAAAGTAACGAAGTTGAGTCGATTGCTCTACTAAAGAAGAAGTATGCCGCCTTCGGAATCTCTCCCCCCTCCCTTCACATTGTGTTGGGATCAGGATTAGGAGTCGCATTTGAAACCACAGATGCGCCGAAGGGTTGGGATCTTCGAGGAGAACTAAGCTTTGGAGAACTGCCCGGCCTGAAAGCGGCAACAGTTCCAGGCCATAGCGGGATCTTCAAGTACTATGAGCACCAGGAAACCAAGAAGACAGTAACCTTTCAGTTGGGACGCCTTCATGGATACGAAGGACTCCCCGCAAGGCAAGTCATTCAAACCGTCTTGTGTGCTAAGTTGGCTGGAACGGAGAGATTCGTTCTGACTAATGCTGCAGGATCGCTGTCTACGAAGTTCCCCGTGGGCTCTGTGATGCTACTCAAAGACCATGTCAACATGACCGGACACAATCCCTTGGTGGGTCCGAACCCGGCTGTTCCGGGTGGCCAAGTCTTGGGTCCTCGTTTTCCGGACATGAGCGAAGTTTACGATGAAACGATGCGCAATCGCATGGGCGTTTGTTTCAAGAAAAACGGAATTGTCGTTAACGAAGGCGTCTATTTAGGACTCCTGGGGCCGAGCTTCGAAACGCCATCCGAAGTAGCCCTTTTTGCCCGTTGGGGTTTGGATGCAGTCGGAATGTCCACCGTTTGGGAAGCCATTATTCTTCGCCACCTCGGCGCAAAAATCGCGGGCCTCTCTTTGATCAGCAATTTGGGTTGTGGACTGGGAGGTTCGAAAAATCTCAACCACGAAGAAGTGCTCGAAGAAGGCAAAAAAGCCGCTGTCGGCATTGTCCAAACGTTCTTCGAATTCTCAAGACAAGAATTTACCAACGCCAGCCGGTAACACTTCATGAAGGTTTTTGATCTCGCGCTTCGCTGTGACTTCCTTTTGACCTTAGAGGGCGGGAAAACAGATTGCCTGCGAGATCAGGTGATTGGAATTTCTCAATCCAAGATTGATGCTATTTTTCCATGGGCCGAGGGATTAACTAAAACACCTTGGCGCGCCAAAGAGTTTATTCACGCCAAAGATCAAGTCGTTTTGCCTGGATTAGTGAATACCCATACCCATCTTGCGATGAGCCTGTTTCGGGGACTCGCGGATGATCTGCCGTTTAATGATTGGCTGTACAAGGCCATTCTCCCGGCCGAGAGCAAACGGGTCGACGCGGAGTTTGTTCGAGTTGGGACGCGCCTTGCGGCACTTGAATGCATTCAAAGTGGCGTGACCACAGTTTGCGACATGTACTATTTTGAAAATATCGTAGCCGAAGAGCTTGAGCGAGCGGGGCTTCGCGCCGTGGTGGGTGAGGCGATTACGGATTTTCCTGCGCCAGATGACAAATTATTGAATGGCGAAAAATACAAGATTCTTGAGCAGATGGTGGAGCGCTATGGATCATCTCAGACCATCACTCCTTGTGTCGCGCCTCACGCGCCGTATACTTGTTCGGATGAAACGATTCAGGCGGCCGTCAAATTTGCCTCTCGGCATCAGCTGCCTTTGATGATTCATGTCGCTGAAACTTTGCCTGAGAATTCCGAATCGATGAAAAAATATTCTAAGACCTCCGTCCAGCGGCTTCACGATTTGGGCGTCATGAGTTCTCCTCACATTTTTGCTCATTGCACCCATGTTACGGATGAAGACATCGCGCTTATGGCGCGTGCTCATACCGGTGTGGCTTATAATCCCGAATCCAACATGAAGCTCGGCGTAGGCGCGGCTCCGTTTTCGAAACTCGTAAAAGCTGGCATCGCCGTAGGGCTTGGGACCGATGGCGCCGCAAGTAACAATGATCTGAGTATCTTGCGTGAAGCAGACACCGCGGCTAAACTTCAAAAACTCTCGCAATCCAACAGCATCGCCATGACCGCAAGTGACGCTCTTCGGGCCGCCACGATTGAAGGCGCGCGCGCGTTGGGGTTGGATAAAGTGACCGGGAGTCTTGAGCCTGGAAAATTTGCCGATCTGATTTGCATCGATGTTTCAACTCCACAGATGATTCCGCATTTTGATTTTCCCAGTCTCTTGGTCTACTCCTCTGCGGGCGCGGGGGTAAAAACCGTGATTTGTCATGGGAAGATTCTGTTAGAAGAAGGCAATGTAAAGACGTTAGATGCCAAGCGCGTATGTGCTGATGCCCTGGCCTATCAACCACTCATCCAATCGAGTATTACCGTATGATTGACTTGAAAATCGCAAAAGAGATTGTCGAGATCTGCCGCAGGCTTCACGCCAGGAACATGCTGGCTTCTGCCGATGGAAACGTGAGCATCCGAATCAGCAGCGATAAAATTCTTATTACTCCCAGCGGAATCAACAAAGGGTTCATCAAACCCTCTGATTTGTCGGTCATGACTCTGGGCAATCAGGTCTTAGATGGCGCCCCCTCTGGCGAGCGCCTTCTGCACTTGGAAGTGTATAAGCTTTGTCCGAAAGCGCGCTGTGTGGTTCACGCGCATCCTCCAACCGCGATTGCATGGAGTGTGGCTCATCCGCAGTTGCGCGAACTTCCGCCGCATGCACTCTCCGAGGTGATTCTTGCGGTGGGGAGCATCCCCATTGTCCCCTACGCTCGTCCGACGACCGCCGCAGTGGCCGAAGGAGTTCGTCCGTATCTGCCTTCTCGGCGCGCGATGATTCTCGCACGTCATGGGGCCCTAAGCTGGGGCGAAACGGCTGATGAAGCTTATAACGGAATGGAGCGAATTGAACACGCGGCAACGATCTTGGCCACGGCAGTTTCATTGGGAGGACTCACGGATCTTCCTGAGTCTGAGGTTCAGGCTCTTCAAGCGATGCGTGCCAAGACCGGGGATCGAACCTTATGAGAAATTTAAACTCCATGGGCCTGCGCTATGAATCGGGACGCCTCTTAGTTTTAGATCAAACCCGCTTACCCCATGAAGAGGTTTGGCTTGAGTCACGAACTCCCGAAGACATGATTGAGATGATTCAGTCACTTCGAATTCGGGGAGCGCCGCTGATTGGCGTGGGCGCGGCTCTTGCGCTTGCTCATTTGTCAAAATCAGATGTGAGCAAATCACAGTTCATGGATGCTGCTCGAAGCTTGCGGGCCGCCAGACCGACCGCCGTAAATCTCATGGTGGCCGTCGATCGCGTGCTGGCCTCAGTGGGGCCTGGACCTCTGGAAAAAGACACTATCATCAAGTGTGCCGAAGATTTTTTTGATGAAGATGTTCGTCTCTGCGAAGGGATGGCGGCGCAAGGCGCGCCCTTGATTCAAAATGGGGATAACCTTCTCACCCATTGCAACACGGGCGGACTCGCCACGGTGGGAATTGGTACCGCACTCGGCGTAATCCGGCGCGCGCATGAAAGTGGGAAGCGGATTCACGTTTTCGTAGATGAGACTCGCCCTCTCCTTCAGGGTGCCCGTCTCACGGCATGGGAACTAGGCAAGCTCGGAATTCCTTATACTTTAATTTGTGACAACATGGCCGCAATGCTCATGAAAAAAGGAAAGATTAATCGGGTTTTTGTGGGCTCAGATCGCATTGCCGCAAACGGTGATTTTGCAAACAAGATTGGAACTTATAGCGTTGCCGTCAATGCAGCTTTTCACGATGTCCCTTTTTATGCCGTGGCGCCGGCAACGACCGTTGATTCGAAGTGCCCAACCGGCGAGCAAATTCCGATTGAAGAGCGGCCTTCTTCTGAGGTTCGCAATCAGTGGTCACCTCGCGAATGTCACGTTTTCAATCCTGCGTTTGACGTGACGCCCATTCAAATTGTTTCGGGTGTGGTTTTGGATGATCGGATAATCAAAGGCGGGCGTGGCGGAGGCTTCTAGGGTTTTTACGCAATGACCCGAATGGCGTCTTCGGGGCAAACTTGAATGCAGATTTCGCAGCCAATGCAATCGTCCGTATCAATGACGAAGTGTTGGCTCCCAAAATAAATCGTGTCAGTGGGGCAGACTTTTTGACAACTCAAACAGTTTGTACAGCGAATCGTGATTCTAAAGATCTTGTGAGATTCTTCGCCTTCGTTTGTTTCGTCATGTTCTGAGGCTTCTTGGAGGTCAGCCATTGTCAGCCTTTTGCCGGATTCGGTGAAGACGTCCTTCTCCAATACCCACTTCTGCAAGCCATTCCAGATGAAACGGATCCAGGTGATCCATGAAAACCGGTGTGTCATTTGCGAGGCAGGCGAGAGCGTCTGCAATCGAGACAATCATTGCCAGCTGAAAGAGTTCAGGTTCGCCCTCCCGGAGGAAATAGGGTTCCTTGTAATAACCGATCGCCTTTTCAATCGGCGAAAGGAGGCCAAAAAAGCTCAGGTAGAGGGAGGCCAGTTCGTTATCAAGAATCGGAAATCGGCTCTTTTCCAGGGACTGGATGGCCTGGCGCTTTTTCGGGCGATGGACCTCGCAGTCGGCCAAGAACGAAGGCCAAGGCTTCTGACCGCCGGTCGTTACGCCCGCGGGAAAAAGCTGTTCCATCAAAAGCCTGCCAAGGGGCAGGACAATTCCTGCAGCAAAAACATACCGGTCCATTTTTACAGAAGGGATGCTTCGCGCGATTTCGTAAGCGATTTGAGCGATGAGTCGACCTTCTTTGTAATACGAATCAATGACTTTCTTGATCTCTTTGGAGGCCCCTGCGGCCACCAGCAGATCGAGGATCCAATCATAGTGAAGCCCAGCATTATAGCCTTCTTCGGGGTGAATAATGCTGTTTTCGAGGCAAAATTCCTCACAGGTTATCGCAATTCGAAGCTGTTCGTTAGGCTTGATGGAGATCTTCTCACCTTGCTTCTTGGGAAGGCCGGTTCCTCGGCCCCGATTCATCCGGGCGCAGGCCACTAGATTTCGGATAGGTCCTTTTCCCATCAATCCCAAGATTCGCAGGATAATCGCATCGTCATTATCGGTGCCTTCGGGGTCGTCGGCCTTCCATTCGGTTACCTTTTTCGCAAGAAAATCAAGGATAAGCAGGGATTGGCCGTAGGCGGGATTGCGTTTAAAAAGGGGGGCTAGCCCCTGAGCGCGAATGCGCTCATCCGCAGAACTGGCGATGACATCCACGAGGGTGGCGCCCAAATGAGAGGGAATAAGGTAATCTTTAAGGACCTTTGAAAAAGGCTCAACCACCGCTGCGCCCATACTCTCTTAAGGGTACGAAGAGTTTCAATTGAAGTCAACGTAACATCCTCGTATAATTGAGATATGGAAACTACAGCAGAAGAAATCATGTCAACCGAACTTACCACTCTCTGCGAGGATGCAACCCTGGAGGATGTATTAAAAACCCTCTCGTTAAAACGGATTTCCGGCGTCTTAGTCGTTGATGGTGATGGAAAATTGATCGGGGTGTGCTCAGAGTATGATGTGCTTCTGCATATTCGCAAACATCCGACCCTGCATGCGGCGCTTTTTCAAGAACGGATCACTTTTTCCCGCCATCCTCAGGTCTTAAGAACCACGAGTCCGCTGCGAGAGATTCTCGAGAGTTTCGTCGAGCGAAAATTCAGGCGGCTCCCTGTTGTGGATGAAAACGGGGTCTTAGTGGGGATCGTCACTCGTCGCGATCTGATGCGGGTCTATTATTATCGGGCGAAACTCTCTTGAAGCTCTCACGGGTCATCGAAAAAGAGATTGAGATTCTTCAGGCCACCGGGCCCATCACGGCGCAAGAGGCTTTGGTCCTCAGAGCGGGAATCGGAAAACTTTTAAGCCTCGGAAAGAACAGGCTGATTTTGGAGCTTACTGATTCAGCCGGGATCGCGCCCGAAGCGCTTCAAGAGCTTGCCAAACTTAATGATCTCGCGCGGGATCTCGGTGGGATGGTTGCGCTTGCGGGAGTTTCTCCTGAAATGAAGCTGGCTATTGAAAAGATGTCTAGCCCGCCACCCGTGCCTTGTTTTCGCGATCGCAATGGCGCGATGTTAGCGTTTCTAAAGCCGCCGAAGGCCGGAACCGGTTCCGCGGCTCCACACTTCACCGGGACTCCTCCACCTCCAGCTGTCGAAGTTCCCGCTCCGGTCGCTGCCGCGGCACCCATTAAGCCTGCCCCAAAACCTGCGGCCCCTAGAGCCGCTGTTGCCCCTCCGGTGGCAGCATTGCCGCCCATGACCCTGGATGAAAAAGAAAAAGAAATTCTTCGTCTGCGCGAGGAACTTCGAAAAAAAGAAGAAGGCGAACTGGGGGCTTTGCGCCACGAGCTGGCGACGTTGAAACGTGATAACGATATGATTAGGGTCCAGATCAAGAAGCTAGTTCTTGAGCGTCGAAATCCCCCTGATGAAACTTCCTACCAAAAGAAGATTCTGGTGCTTGAGACGCGCGTGGTTGAATTGATGGGGCGGATTGCAGCTGCGTCTTCGAAGTAATTAGCGTTCGACTAGCCCATGGCAGTTTCTTTTTCTTCGTGCTTTTCCGCTTCTTCCGCGGATCTAGAAACTGAGTTGTCTCTTTTGATCTCATCCAAGTAGGCATCGAGAACTCGCTTTTCCACATGCGTGCGAGTTCTCTGATTCAAGGGATGGGCAATGTCCTTGAAGGTGCCATCTTTTCGGCGTTTGCTTGGCATCGCCACAAAAAGCCCTTCATTTCCGCCGATGATTTTTAGATCTCGGACTACAAAGCAATCATCCAAGACGATGGTGATGTAGGCTTTTAATTTCTCTTCATTTACGGGGAAAACTTTAACTTCGGTGATTTCCATGATGCGCCTCAATATAATTGTAGGACAGGTCATCATGAAATTCAATAAATTTTTGCTTGACAAATGAAGCAGTTTACATAGTCGGTATTCCGACAAATTGAAACAATCCTTGTTTAAAATCTATCGCGATTGCCGTGCCCGGGCCGAACTTGCCGGAAAGCAGTTCGATGGCCAGTGGATTTTGAATCTCCTTTTGGAACACCCGTTTCATGGGCCGAGCGCCATAGTCCCGATCATAGCCTTGCTCGCATAGTGCACTGAGGGCTTCGTCCGAGAATCGAAGGCCAATCTGCTTTTCGCTCAGCTTTTTCGCGAGTTTCTCAACATGGAGTTTCACGATCTCGGCCAAATCCTCACGGGTGAGGTGAGCAAATTGAACGATCTCATCAATTCGATTCAGAAACTCTGGCCGAAAGTGCTGGCGAACCAGCGGCATGACGTCTTTTCCCTCGAGAATAAGGTGGCTCCCTAGGTTGGAGGTCATGATCACAATCGCGTTTGAAAAATCAACCGTGCGACCCTGTCCGTCTGTCGCTCGTCCGTCATCAAGGATCTGCAAGAAGACGTTGAAAACATCGGGATGGGCCTTCTCGATTTCATCCAAAAGGAGCACGCTATAAGGTCTCCGCCGGACTGCCTCCGTGAGCGCGCCCCCTTCTTCGTAGCCGACATAGCCGGGCGGCGAGCCGATGAGTCGCGCCACAGAATGTTTTTCCATGTATTCGCTCATGTCCAGTCGAACCATCGCTTGTTCGTCGTCAAAAAGAAACTCCGCAAGGGCTTTGGCGGTTTCCGTTTTTCCCACACCTGTGGGGCCCAGAAAAATAAACGACCCGATCGGACGATGTCCTTCTTGCAAGCCGCTTCGAGAGCGTCTCACTGCGTTGGCCACGGCACTGAGTGCAGGTTTCTGTCCGATCACCCGGTGGCTCAAGCGTTGCTCCATTTGAATGAGCTTCTGTTGTTCGCTTTCGATCATTCGCGCAACAGGGATGCCGGTCCATTTAGCGACCACTTCAGCAATGTCATTTTCCGTCACCTCTTGGCGAAGCAAGGTGCCCTTGATGCGCGAGCGTTCCTCGAGTTCCTTTTGCAGGCCAGGGAGTTTTCCATAACGAAGTTCTGCGGCCTTTTCTAAATCCCCGCGGCGCTCGGCGGCTTCGGATTCGATTCGCATTTTCTCAATCTTCTCTTTGAGCTCTTGGACGGCATTGAGATCTGTTTTCTCTTTTTCCCAACGCGCTTTCAGGCTGCCGCTACGTTCCTTTAGATCAACGAGTTCTTTTTCCAGGTTCTGAGTACGATCCTTGGACGCTTGATCCTTCTCTTTTTTGAGGGCTTGTCGTTCAACCTCCAGTTGGAGAATTCGTCGCTCAAGCTGATCCACGGCTTCGGGGCGGGAGTCGATTTCCATTCGTAGCTTTGAGGCGGCCTCATCGACCAGGTCAATGGCTTTGTCGGGCAGGAAACGATCTGCGATGTAGCGATTCGAAAGCGTGGCGGCGGCGACCAAAGCAGCATCTCTGACTGAAACCCCGTGATGGAGTTCGTAGCGTTCACAAAGGCCACGTAAAATACTGATCGTATCTTCGACGCTAGGCTCTTTTACGTAAACAGGCTGAAACCTGCGCTCAAAGGCTGCGTCCTTCTCGATGTGTTTACGATACTCTTCAAGGGTCGTGGCGCCGATACAATGTAGCTCTCCACGCGCGAGCGCGGGTTTCAACATGTTTGAGGCATCCATCGCGCCTTCGGCCGCACCGGCTCCCACCAAGGTGTGAAGTTCGTCGATGAAGAGGACGATTTCGCCCTCAGAGGCGGTGACCTCTTTTAATACCGCCTTGAGACGCTCTTCAAACTCGCCTCGAAACTTCGCTCCGGCAATCAGGGCGCCCAGATCCAGAACCAGCAGGCGTTTCTTCTTGAGTCCTTCTGGGACATCGCCTCGGACAATTCTTTGTGCTAGTCCCTCTGCAATCGCGGTTTTTCCAACCCCGGGCTCGCCAATGAGAACCGGATTATTTTTGGTCCTTCGCGAGAGGACTTGAATGACTCGGCGAATTTCGTCATCACGTCCAATGACCGGATCAAGTTTTTGAGCGCGGGCCAGGGCGGTAAGGTCGCGGGTGTATTTTTCGAGAATGCGGAATTTTCCTTCGGGTTCAGCGTCTTCAATTTTTGCGCCCCCCCGGGTCTTTTGAATCGCAGATAAAAGAGAATCCTTTTTTACACCACTCTCGTGAAGTGCGCGTGCCGCACCGCAATCCTTAAAGGCAGGTGTGAGCAGCGTGAGCAAGAAGTGCTCGCCCGACAGATATTGATCGGAGAGGGTTTTAGCTTCGGCTTCGGCTGCGACCATCAAGCGACTAAAGAGCGGTGAGGTATAGACTTCGGCGCCACCCCCGGAAACCTTAGGGAAGCGAGCGAGTTCTGATTCCAGTCGCTTGTTCAGGGCTGGAAGATTGGCTCCCGCAAGTTGCAGTAGGGAGGGTGTGAGTTGGTTTTCTGAATTCAGTAAAGCAAAGAGCAAGTGCTCCGGTTGCAGTTCCTGCTGCTCGCGCCGCATGACCTCGGCCTGGGCTTGTTGCAGGGCTTGCTGTGCGCTTTGAGTAAACTTGGGCGTTGCCATGGTGTCTTCGCTCCCTCCCTAGTAAGATGGGCGCGAAAACACCTTAGTCAAGTAGGCCTAATTTTCCTTAAGATCGAGCACAATGACCGAGAAGGCCTCTCGCCCGTGAGGGTCCACTCGTCTTACGCGAAGCAGATAACTCTTCTTTTCGGATACGAGGGCAAAAAAAGCGTCGCTATCTTTGACGGGTTTTCGATCCACTTCCAAAATGAGGTCGCCCCGAATCAAGCCCGCCTTATCAGCGGGTCCACCGTAGTCCGCATTTGCCACAAGCACTCCGGTTGATTTTTCGGGCAGTCCGAGTTCTTTTGCCGTTTCGGGAGTGAGGTCTTCAAGCGTCATCCCGAGTTCAACTTTGGGTTGATGCTTTTCCTTCTTTTTACCTTTGCCCTTTTCCTTTTTGGCTGAAGCAATTTGCTCGGCGCCAGGGCGTTGAGAGACCTTGATCGAAAACTCATGCTCTTTTCCATTGCGAAGAACTTTTACAGGAACTGCGGTTCCGACGGCAACAGAAGTGACGACGCCGATGAGTTCCAGCGATGAATGAACCGGTTTTCCATTCATCGAAATAACAATATCGTAAGGTTTTAACCCTGCTTTATCCGCGGGCTCACCCGGAATTGCCTGAGTGACGAAAGGCGCTTTGAGATCCTTGGAGGCACCTAGTTTTTCGGCAAGCTCTGGGGTGAGTTCGTTGACTAATACTCCGATATATCCTCGGGCGACGGCTCCGCTGGAGCGAAGCTGTGGCAAAATACGCTTCACAAGATTGATCGGGATCGCAAAGCCGATCCCTTGGGCCCGCTGATCGATGGCGTTGTTGATGCCGACGACTTCACCCTTCATGTTGACCAGAGGCCCCCCCGAGTTGCCGGGGTTAATGGGCGCGTCGGTTTGAAGATAATTGGCGAGCGGGAAATCAGGAGCTAAACGACCCTTAGCCGAAATAATCCCGTGGGTAACGGAGTGGCCCTGGCCGAAGGGGTTGCCGACAGCCGCGACATACTCCCCCACTTCTAATGCATCAGAATCCCCTAATGGGAGCGGGATCATCTCGCGCTTGCTCTTGATGCGAATCAACGCAACATCGATTTCGGGATCGCGTCCGACGACTTCTCCATCGGTGGGTTTTTCATCCACTGCTTCGGTAAAGGAAATCTTGATCTCATCGGCATCAATGACGACGTGATTGTTGGTGAGAATCAATCCTGATGCGTCAATGATAAACCCCGTTCCCAGGGACATTGATTTTGGGCCCTTGCCTGGCTGGCCCTTGGGACCTTTGGGTGACTTCGGGGGCGCAGGAGGCATCCCTCCATCATCATCATCATCGCCAGGACCTTGAGGACCCATGCCCTGATGTTGCCTGAAAAAGTCTTCAAAGAAGCGACGAAACAAATCATCCGGAGTTCCCTGCCCGCCACCGCGTGGAACTTTTATCGTCGAATAGGTAGAGATATTGACCACCGAGGGAACGATTTTTTTGGAGAGCCCTACAAAAACGTTGGGATCCCCGGCCGGCAGATCCGCTCGAGCCCAAGAGCAGATTGCGAATGCGATGACGCCGAAAAGACGAACAGGTGTGTGTTTATTCATTTTTATTTCTGTCCTGATTTTTTTGCGGCTTCCACAAACCGCATTCGTGTTTCAAAAAGAAGCTGTTCAATGAGTTTGTCTTCTTCGGGAGAGCGGTTGCCTTTTGTTTTCTCCAGGAGCAGTTCCAAAAGATCAATATTCTGTCGCGCGAGCTCGAGATTGGGTTTTTCTTCACCGAGCCCCATAAAAGCAGCGGACGAAATGGAGAGAAAAAGTGTCGTTAAATCGATTTTGCCCTGATCCACAAAAATCCTTTCTCTTAAGTGAGAAGTTCAAAAGCTCAAGTGATCTATTTACTGCTGCCGGCAAAGATAGACAAGAGCCTCTTCTGAAGCTTGTTTGTCGCTATGCGGTTGGATTCCGGCCTTTGCATTTTGCCCTCCCGTTAGGGCAATTAAGCATCTAATAATGGGGCGAAAGATCAAGAAGCAGAGCACCGAAAATGGCGATGCGTCATGTAAGGGGCGGCTTTGCGATGAAGTTTCAACGGGATTTAGGATATAATCCTGCCATTTGGGCGGGAAGACTTCAAATGCCGCCACGATGAAGATCAGCAGGGTGCTTGAGAAGGTGATGCCTTTTTCCCGTGAAAGCGTGACGGCTCTTTCAAGAGTTTGTCTGAGCTCTTCTTCACTGTTCCCGGTGAGCGTTCCTTGGCTGAGAAAAATAGTCCCTTGCGAACCCAAAGCTCTGACAACCAGACAAAAACGACTCGTTTCCGGAAAAATTTCCAAGCGGGGCAGGGAGCCGCCAGTTCTTAGCGCTACGCGCTTAAGCGTATTTTGAATTCCGACGATCATATTTTGTTTTTGAGGGTAGCCCTTGATGTTGAGGTGCCGACGAATGAGGGCCTCGCTCAGAGTCAAAGCCGCAAAAAAAGCGATAACGAGCAAGAAAAGAAGGCCCAGTGCCGCGGTTTTGCCGGAAAGAATGAAGGCAATAACCAGCGCGGGGAGTAGAAACGCCGCGATCAAAAAGGTGAAGCGAAAGAGTAGTCGTTGAAGGCTCATCTCAAGCGAGTCTACTCCTCAATTAGACCGAATTGAAGCCCGCTTGTTTTCGAATCAAATAAATGGGAAAATAAACGAGAGAACACTGGCACAATGCGTAAAAACCTTCCTCTTTTTTTCTTCGTTTCTTTTTTCACCCTTCTCATGATTCAGGGGTGTGCGCCGATGGGATCAGGCACCGCAGCTACTCCCAATGATGCGATCCCGAAAGGGACGATCACGGCACAGGCTGAGTTTTTGCCGCTCAACAGTCAAACGGCTTCGGGCGTTGCGGTGATTTATAATATCGATGCTGAGACTTGGGTCGTTCGGCTTGAAGGGGTTTCGTTTCCAGTGGAGACGGGGCTGCAATTGATTCCGGTGGCTGATAGTGCAGCGGTCGGCACGACGTCCTTGCGATCAAGCAAGGGGACCCAGAATTATGCGCTCACCTTGGCAACCGCCCCAACCAAGTGGAACAAAGTGCGAATCTATTCGACGAAAACTCAGACGGACTACGCTGAAGCCCTCTTTAAATAGTGTCGTTCTTTAGGGTCCAATTAAGGTAAAGACAGTTCGTTTTGATATTCGACGAGCTCTTTAATGTTTCGCACATCACTGATGAGCCACTTGCCCTGATCCAGGACAAGGCTGCAGAGTTTTTTTGCCGTGACCTTTGCATCGTGTCCTTTGGATTGATCCAGGTAGGTTAATTCGTAGGTGACGTTTACTTCGTGATCAGAAGGCTTTTGAATTTCCCGAAAGACGAGTTTGAGAAACTGACGTTTGGAATCCATGAAGGCCTGGCGAAACTGGTCGTCGCTCCAGGCTTGGAGGCGGTTTTTGGCTTCTCCGGTCATATAGCCTGCCAAGACCATTTTTTCTTCAGTCGCGGAGACTGAAAAGGATTTGGAAATATATTCCGAAATCGTTTGCTTAGGGTCATTGGGGCCTGCTTTTTGGGGCGTACAAGCCTGAAGCAGCGCAATCAAAAACAGCACCGCGGTTTTTTTATTCGACATATCCGTGTCCTCTCAATAGCTCTACAAAATCTCCCAACTCTTTTTTCTCGTCAGGGGATAGTCTGCAGAACTCAAATCCTGCCCCTTGGGCCTTGGTTAGTTCACTTCTTAGATAGCCGGAGCAAATCAGGGTGTGAACTCCAAATTTGAACCCCAGTCTATAGACGGGAGTCTTTTTGAAAACTCCGCTTTGTTTCCATGTTCTCTTGAGCTCCTTCTCATTGCTTTTTTCAAGGTAGACAAAACAACCGCGTTCATCGAGTCGGCTGACACGAAAGGATTCTGTGCTTTCGGCATGGACGCATTCGAGTTGGGGAATGGGTTTAGGGAGGGATTCGTACCACCGAATGCGGGGATCCATGAAGGAGCGCCGAATCTCTTGTCGGAGCCAGATCAGAATTCCTCCGGAAAAAAGAGTCATAAAGAGCGAAAAGAAACCTAAGGCCGGGGTGCGGGTTCGGATAGAGACCCAGGCGCCCAAAACAATCCAGGTCAGGATGAAGGTCGCGGCTGCCCTGAAGGCCCAGCGTTGGCCCCGCATAATAAAGACGACCAGGGGCACTAG
Source organism: Oligoflexia bacterium (assembly GCA_903881565.1). Classification (GTDB taxonomy): domain Bacteria; phylum Bdellovibrionota; class UBA1018; order UBA1018; family UBA1018; genus CAIRTR01. The sequence goes on from CAIRTR010000173.1 coordinate 16,618, forward strand.
GCATCCAGCCACCATGCTTGCCCAGAATCCCATATTGCGAAGAGGGAGGTTCCACCAAGGCGAACGGCTCACAATGATGGTTTCAAGCGCCGCAAGTGGGACAAAGAGTAAAAGAAGGCAGGCTGAGGTTCTCAGACCGGGTGAGAGAGACAAGACACGCATATGAATAAAAAGTCTCACGTCTTCGAAGGGCTTGTCAATTCACCCTCGCTGGACGTACGCTAATTAGACCATGGCTCATATGATCAATAAGGCCTGTACAAAGTGTGGGGCTTGCCTCTTGGAATGCCCGACTGCATCGATTATCGAAGGCGTTGAGCAGTTTTTCATCGATTCGGACAGCTGTGCGGATCATATGGCCTGCGTCAATGTTTGTCCGGTGGATGCCATCGTTGTGAGGCCCGAACCACCGGCTTCAGCCAACCAATCAAAGTTAGCGGATGACGATTAGAGTTCTGGGCGTCATGACGGGAACCTCTTGCGATGGTCTTGATGCCGTTTGCATCGAGCTTGATGGCGAGAGCTGGAGTTTTCTTTGGTCTGAGCAGGCCAGTTATCCGCCCGCTTTGCGGCGCGAGGTTCTGGCTATTCAAGAGTTAGATCGAAAATGGGCTGTCGCAGATTGGCTCAATCTTCATGGAAAACTAGGCGAATGGTACGGGCGTACGTTGAATCGATTGCTTCGTAAGCACAGCGCGGGCCCTCATGTGATCGCCAATCACGGGCAGACCTTGGCACACTTGCCCGGAATTCGTGAGACGCTTCAAGCCGGTGATCCTTCGCGCATCGCAGTTGAGACGGGTTTGACGGTGATTTCTCATTTTCGCGAGGGCGATTTGGCCGCGGGGGGGCAGGGCGCGCCGCTTGCGCCGATTTTCCATCAGATTTTGGGGGATTCGCTGAAATCCTCTAAAGGGTTAAATACGCACGGAATCGCTTTTCAAAATATAGGCGGAATCGCAAACACGACTTACTTGGGTAAAAACGGATCGCTGATGGCTTTTGATTCGGGGCCTGGCAATTTTTGGATTGATTTGCTTGCGGAGAAACGCTCCAAGGGCGCCCAGAAAATGGACAAGAATGGCAAGTGGGCGCTCGCGGGAGAGCCGGATCTGAAAGTGTTGAAGGAATTAATGTCCCTCCCCTACTTTCGCCGTTCGCCTCCGAAGTCTTGTGGGCGCGCGGATTTTCCAATTTCACTGTTTAATCAGGCGATCAAAAAAGCGGGCACGGCTTCGGGCAATGTCATTGCGACCGCTACCGCGTTTACGGTGGATTCGATCGCGACGGCGTATGAGCAATTTATTTTGCGCAAAAAACTTCCGCTCTCGCATGTGATTTTGTGCGGCGGTGGCGCGAAGAATCCCGCGGTTTTGACAGGCCTTAAGAACCGACTGCCTTCGATGGAAATCATGACTCTGGATGAGCTTGGGCTTGATTCGCAACTCGTAGAAGCGCAGGCCGTCGCCTTTTGGGGATTCTTGTGTCTGATGGGTTATCCGTTAGGGGGGGCATGGACCGGGGCAAAGGGCTACGGACCTCCCGGACATATTGTTCCGGGGGAGAATTGGAAAGAAGTTCTCGAGCGCCTGAGGGCGATTTGATTGCTGAATCGCGCTTCGATTCATGAAGTAAAAAGTAAGCAGATTTCAAAAGCGCATGGCTACTTGGTCATCGCCATGAGACTTTATCCCAGGTTTTTGCCTAAAGATCTTGTTGATGAGTATCTTCATTCTCTTTCGCCACAAGCGGATCTTTTCGGGCGCTATCGAGAATATAAGAAAAAATTGAAGCAGCAAGATCTCGCATTTCAAATGGCGCAGTATGAGCGGGAGTTTGCGTTGAGTGGCAAGGGGCTAGAGGATCTTGAGCGCTTGGCTGCGCTGTCGTTGGATCAAAATGTCCATTTGATCTGCCAGTGCGAGAGATCGGAATGCTGTCACGTCGATTTGATGCTCTTGATC
>CAIRTR010000174.1 GCA_903881565.1 Oligoflexia bacterium
CCCTCTTTTCACGGGTTAAGCGCTTTAAGCGTTAAAGATGTACTAAAAACGCTACACAACTTGACAACAGGAGAGATCGAAAATGCACCCCTGTACTTAGACGCGTGCACCGGCACGCGTGCACCAATTTGAGAAACTTTATGACGTCGATCCTCGTATCTTCAAATGAGGACCCAAAAATGTCACCGATTAAATGCCCCCTTTTCTTCTGCACCGTTCTTGCCATGATAAATACGATCATCAGCTGCGGCAGTCCTGTCGGCACAAGCTCAGAGCAAAGAGAATCAAGCACACCCTTAACCACGGCCTCGCCGCTGCCCCAAAACTCCACCAAAATCCCCTCTGCCACTCCTGCCCCTAGTGCTAGCCCCACCTTCGCAGAACAGGTCTTTACGCTCACAAACGCGTATCGCCTGGCCAATGGCGCCGAACCTTTACTGCTAAATTCCGAATTGAACGCCGCGGCTCAGGCTTTTGCAGAGTCCATGGCAACTCTCCAATTTTTTGACCATACCGCTCCCGATGGGAGCACCCCCGGAGACCGAATGGCGGCGGCGGGCTACAATGGATGGACTTGGGGTGAAAATATCGCCTATGGATACAACACCCCTGATCAAGTCATGAAGGGCTGGATCAATAGCTCCGGGCATCGTGCAAATATATTGAGCAAGAACTACAAAGATATTGGCATCGGCTACACCGTCTCAAACAAAGCCGGAAATACGGCCTACTGGGTACAAGATTTCGGTGCGAACTAGAACTGCTTCTTGAAAACCAATCCGATACGCATTGTCGAACCTGAGAACTGATCGATGCCTACGGCATCAGCATCAATCTGAAAGCCGATGTCTCCATCAATTCCGCCGTCGGAAAACATATCCACTGCAGCTGAAAAACTCAGGAGCGCAGGCCCAAAAGCAGCGCAGCAATCATTGGATGAGTTATAAATAGAAGGTATTGAAAAAGAGGGGCGTGTCGGTGAAGACACATTCTACCCCTCACTACAAAGCGGTAGAATCAAGATACGGGGTCTAAGACTAGTGAGAAGCATGCCTTTCCTAAAATTGCCTCCTCGGCTTTTCAGTGCATTCAGGCGCACTTCTGGCGCGATTGCGCTCGCGATGCTTTTTGCAATCTCCCCCGTACTGGCCAAAGATGTTCTCAAAGACGACTATAAGAATCTCAGCAAACACTTAGACAATATTCATCTCTCAAGAAACTACCGGATCCACCTTGACGAGCTTTTACCCTCTCAATTTGCAGTCGGCATGGGCGAAGTCCGGTTTCGCGAAAAAGAAATCGAAGAGATGGGCCACAAGAAGTTACTCAAATATCTGGAAGAAAAAGTCACAAAAGTCGTTATCGGACCTGAAGGGCGAATTTACCTGGTCGACGGCCATCACTTGGTAACCGCCTTAGGAAAAGCCGGGATCAAGGAGGTATTGGTACAAGTGCACGCGGATTGGTCTGACCTCAGCGAAGACGCCTTTTTTGAAAAAATGGAAAAAGAAAAACTGATGTGGCTCTATGACGAAAACGGAAAAGGCCCACTCTCGCCGCGTAAACTCCCGAAGACTTTTTCCAAACTTAAGGACGACCGTTTTAGAAGTCTCGTTTGGAAACTCATCAAAAAAGAGGCAATCGAAAAAGCCGACGTCCCTTTTGCAGAGTTCAAATGGGGCGCCTATCTTCGCGGGCACATTTCACAAGAAGAACTCAAGACCTCGCCCAGCCAAGCGTTCGACAAGGCCGTGGAACTAGCACATGCTCCTGAGGCTTCGAATCTTCCCGGCTATATTCCCGGGAAGGGTTGCCTTGCAAAAGAGTTGGAAAAA
>CAIRTR010000175.1 GCA_903881565.1 Oligoflexia bacterium
CTTTGAAAACGTTCTCAAGCAGCAACGTATTTTCTTGAAATCCAAAGACTCCGCCCACGATCATTCGCGAGTGATCATCAATAATGGCCATGAGAATGGCCTTTTTATGACGTTTACCACCCGGTTCTGACAGTACGAGCGGGCCATGCATAAAATCCCCGGTCCAGAGTTCACCAAAACGGCTCATCTCAAATCGCTTTCTGGCTTTGGCCTGATCCTTGGGGGCAAAGAGGTTCTCGATTTGGAGGAAACGCCTGAGAGTTGCAAGGCAAATGGGTGGAGTTCCCAAAACCTCGGCCCGAAGGGCTCGGTCATAAAATCGAACAACACTCATGGCGAGGTGTTCTTTGCGAAGCTCGCGGATGGCGATTTTGCGTAACTCAGGGAGTTTGCGAAACCCGCCCTCATCTTCGCGGGCTTTAGGTAAAAGAGCCTGAAAACCGTTTTTATTGTAACGATTGAGCCACCCCTTCATCGTCATCGCACCAAAATGTCGTGGTCCGCGACCGGGAACATCCCACTCGCGAGAAGCGGCTTCGCGAAAATAGTTCATCTGCGATCTCCCCGTTTCCATCAAAACGGGTGAGATAATTTGATGCCTGAGTAGTCCTACCAACTCTGCAACCTTGGGTCCATTATAAAAACTCCTTTCGTTAGCTCGGGATTGAGTTAACAAAAAGGGATTTACACGCAGCGGCTTTAAAGCGGTTTTACACCTCTCGGCTTCCCAAAGATTTGCAACACAGGGAGGTTTACGGGGGTGGATCAATTCTTGAACTTGCCGCCAAACCGAAGGCAGGATGCAAAATGGCCGCCTCGATCTCAGACTGTGGAACTTCGAGGGCGCCTGACAGCGCTGTCGGTGAAAAATGTCTGACGCCAAACAGCGTGTGCCCGGCGTGGAGCTGTCTTGAAGTGAACCTAAGTTGCGAATAGAGAGTCGAAAGAGAGAGGTAAACTTCACGGCCTATGCCCTCAAACCACTTATCTACGGCCTGTACGAGCACTCCAGGGGCCTTAATCCAGGATCTCCAGAGCCAAAGCATCGCAGTCCTAGAAAAACTACGGAAGGGGATCATAAAACTTGGAAAAAGCGCGAATCGCCGCTGCCTCGCTTTGCAAAAACCCGTTCGAATCGCAAGCCAGCCAATAAAATGGGCATCAGGAACGATGGCCCAGCGGCGGTAATACCCGCGAAAAATTGCGCCACAGGCTCCCCCGCAAATCGGACAGGAGGCGGCGATGCATGGAAAAGGATATGCCATGGACGTGGTCCGCCCCGTGACGCGCTCACCAAAATACGAGTCGCTCGCATTCAGATATTGCCGAATCTGGGTCAAACCATTTAGGCTGAGAACTGCTAGTTTGTGTTTCTTGACAATTCACAGGATAGCGCACCCGGGGGTCGTTCGTCGACCCTCGGGCTGATCAAAGATTCTTATCTCAAATCCTGACACCAATAATTGATCAACATCGCCTTGACCTGATCAATCATTCTTAAGAAGAAAACTGCCTAAGTTATGCTCTGAATGTGCCAGGCAACACCTGGGGATGTGTTTTACGATAAGGACGGCAGTCGTTTTGAGGCGCTTTATGCCTTTGATGGGGTAAGTACCCCAGTTGGGAAAACCGATATCAATGGGATGAGTCTCATTTTGCTACTGACTCATTCGGGGGTTCGGGCGTTGTTTACGGGCGATTTGAATGATCCCATCGGCGCCTATTTGGCGAAGTCGGGGCATAATGGCGTAAATAATCTTAAGGCCGACATTTTGAAAGTACCGCA
>CAIRTR010000176.1 GCA_903881565.1 Oligoflexia bacterium
GTTATGCTTGTCGGATCGAGCTAGAAAAACTTGAATTAAAGAAAAAGACCTGGATTCTCGTCGTCTTAGCCAGGCTTTTAATTTTTCTAGGCATTCTTGTTAACTACTACTTAGGACGTTCGTGAGGAGTGACCAGGGTACAGCATTAACCCAAGGACTCTCATGAAGAGAGCTGTTTGATTTGGTACTTCTAATTATCGCGAACTCCGATTGAGAATCCGACTTCCGGACGGAACGACGTAAATCAAACATCTCCTGGTTCTCGAATTGGCGCTATCTCTACACACGAATCACATAGTAACAATGAGCGGGGGCGTGGGCCAAAATTCGCGCGAAGCGCGCACCCTTTTTTCCGGATTAAATCAGTTGCCTGCGCTGCAATAATCGTAAGGATCTTGTCGGGTTTTGGCTTACCTTTTCATCGCAGAGGAAACCACGCTAGCATACGCTCTCAGCTTCCAAATCGTTTTTCGGGTATTCGGGTATTAATGTTGCTTAGCGGTTCTCGCCAAATCAAGCAGCGGTAGAGGAACTACCTCCTTCCAAGAGGTAAAGTCTAGTAGCCCTAGATTTTTACCAACAAAGAAAGGAGGTGATCCAAATGAGACATAACATGACCTGTTATGCTTGTCGGATCGAGCTAGAAAAACTTGAATTAAAGAAAAAGACCTGGATTCTCGTCGTCTTAGCCAGGCTTTTAATTTTTCTAGGCATTCTTGTTAACTACTACTTAGGACGTTCGTGAGGAGTGACCGGGGTACAGCATTAACCCAAGGACTCTCATGAAGAGAGCTGTTTGACTTGGTTCTTCCCCATATCGCAAACTCCGATTGGGAATCCGACTTCTGGACACAAAGCCCGTAAATCAGTCCCCTACCCTCTCCCCAACTCCCCAATCATCTCCTCAACCGCCTTCAACTCCTCATGGGGCGAGTGATCCTGATCCATGCGGCGAGTGCGCGTTCGAATTTTCTGGTGCATGCGCTCAATCAATACCGAACTCCGAAGCGGCCTCAGCAAATCAATCCCCTGCGCGCCCGCGAGCAACTCCATCGCCAAAACGCGCCGGGTGTTCGTCACCACCTTCGCAGCCTTGCGCGCAGCCCAGGCTCCCATGCTCACATGATCTTCTTTATCCGCAGATGTTGGGATGGAATCCACACTGGCCGGATGGCAAAGGGTCTTATTTTCGGAAACGATTGAAGCCGCTGCCACCTGAACAATCATAAACCCACTATTGAGTCCGCCTTCTTTCGTCAAAAAGGCCGGCAAGCCAGAGATCGCGGGGTTCACCAATTTTTCCATGCGTTGCTCAGAGATACTGCCAAGTTCCGCAACGGCAATCGCCATGAAGTCCATCGCCATGGCGACGCCTTCGCCATGAAAATTCCCGCCACTTAAAATCTTCTTTTGATCAGGAAAAACGAGTGGATTATCGGTCACCGAATTCGCCTCGCGTTCAAGCACGCCCCGCACGAAGCCTAGAGTATCGCGAACCGGACCATGTACTTGAGGTATACACCGCAAGCTATACGGATCCTGAACTTTGCCGCAATCGGCGTGACTACGCGCGATTTCACTCATTCCGCCCGAATAAAGGATGCGTCTGACATTCTTCGCCACATGCACTTGCCCTGGGTGCGGCCTCACTGCATGAATCTCGGGCTCAAACGCGGTTTCCGTCCCACGCAAAGCTTCAACCGTCATCGCGCCCGCAAGATCCGCAACCTCACAAAGCGTCTCAGCTTCCAAATAGGCCAACGCACCAATAGCCGTCATGAACTGAGTTCCGTTAATGAGCGCCAAGCCCTCTTTAGGTCCCAATCGAATCGGTTTCAGATTCGCAGAAGCTAACGCCTGTTTTCCCGACATTTCGCGGCCCTTAACACGAGCGCGCCCTTCGCCAATCAGCACCAGTGCCAGATGAGATAGTGGCGCCAAATCTCCACTTGCTCCCACAGATCCCTGCTCCGGAACCAAGGGACAAATTCCTCGATTCAACAGAGCAATAATGCGCTCCACTAACGCCACACTCACACCCGAGTGCCCGATGGCCAAAGTACTTGCCCGCAGCAAGAGCATCGCGCGCACTTGTGCGTCTTCAAGATAGGCGCCGACGCCACACGCGTGAGAACGCAAAAGATTAACCTGCAGGGTCTCAATGTCCGAATCCTTGATCCGCACATTGGACAAAAGGCCAAAGCCAGTGTTCACGCCGTAGATCGTCTTCCCGCTTTTGATTTCGCCCAGCAAGTACCGATGCGCCTTCTGAATTTTGGCGATGGCCGTTTTCGAGAGCTCTACTTTTCGCCCCCCCACCGCAACTTCATGAATATTTTCCAACGTCAGCGGCTTTGCACCCAGCTTCAAAGTTTCCATTAAACTCATCCTTATACTCATCCTTTCCGAAGAGCAGCAATCGCCCGCGCACGATCCGATTGCGAAAATACGGCAGATCCCGCCACTAACACATCAACGCCTGCGGCCACGAGCGCCCCAGCGTTCTTAGGGCTCACGCCTCCATCAACTTCAATCACAAACGACGCCCCGATCGCCCGCCGAACTTCGGCAAGCCTCCGAATTTTTGAAAACGACCCCTCAATAAATTCCTGTCCACCAAACCCAGGGTTCACGCTCATTATGAGCACGAGATCGACAATCCCTAAGACTTCTTCGATCGCAGCCAAAGGAGTTGCGGGATTAATCGCAACTCCAGCCAAAACTTTGAACGATTGAATGTGGTGGATCAACCGATCCAAATGGACCGTCGCCTCTGCATGAACACTCACAACATGGGCGCCCGCTTTTACGAACGGCGCAACCCAAGCTTCAGGATTAGAAACCATCAAATGGCAATCCAAGGGCAGCTTCGCCACCTTCTTCAAACCCGCGACCACTGGAGGCCCCATCGTCAAATTCGGAACAAAATGACCATCCATCACATCGACGTGAATCCAGTCGGCTCCGCCTTTTTCGATGGATTTGATCTCAGCACCCAAAGCCGAAAAATCCGACGACAAAATCGAAGGTGCAATCAAGGTCTTATTCTTTTTGCTAACCACCTTTTCCGCCACTGTGCCCCCTTTACCCAACAACCTGAAAATCAATTTCTTTAAATCTTCCACGCAATCCGTTCAAGAACGCTGAGGGATCGACCTCTTTTTTCCCATCCCACTGAAGTCGTTGCAGCTCCAAACATCCTTCATGAGTACTCAGAAGCACCATTCCGGCGTGTTCAAAAACTCTCCCCGCTCCACCCTTAACTTCAGGCCGTAATACTGCTTTTTTCACCCGCAAGCGTTGCGGCGCCGCTCCACCACAAACAGCCATCACCGAAGTCCCGGGCCACGGATTCATCGCGCGAATTTGCCGATCTAATTCCACCGCAGGCTTTGAGGGATCCAAGCGCTCCATCTCTTTGCTCAATTTGTGCGCCAAGGTCACGCAAGACTCATCCTGAACACGTGGAACGATCCCGCCCGTTATCAACCCCGACAAAGTCTCCGCAATCAACGCAGAACCCATCACCGCCAAACGATCATGTAGGCTCGACGCCGTTTCATCAGGCGCCACCGGAGTCCGCGCTTGCAACAAAATCTCTCCGGCATCCAGTTTCAAAGCCATTTTCTGTGTGGTCACACCCGTCTCACGATCACCCGCTAAGATCGCCCACTGAATCGGCGCAGCCCCTCGCCAACGTGGCAGCAGAGACGAATGAACATTGACGCAGCCGAGGCGAGGCAAGTCCAACACTTGTTGCCTAAGAATTTGCCCAAACGCGACTACGACAATCACATCAGGTTTAAGCGCCGCAAGTTTCTCAAACTCGCCTGGGGCGGATAGCTTCTCCGGCTGAAAAACGGGCAGACCTAATTCCAGTGCTTTTTTCTTCACCTGAGAAAATGCCAACTCGAGGCCCCGCCCCACCGGGCGGTCGGGCTGCGTATAAACTCCAACGATGTTGTAGCCCGACGCAATCACCTCAAGCGAAGGAACGGCAAAGGCGGGGGTGCCCATGAAAACAACTCGAAGCATGAATTAGCGTCCCTTCTTAAGGCGCGATTCAATTTCATCGCGCTCTTCTATTTCGCGCTCTTGGCGTTCCTTTTTCAATCGCCTTCGGATTGTTTCTTTTTTAAGCGGCGACAACCGATCAATGAACAATTTGCCATCCAGGTGATCCACCTCGTGTTGAATGCAAATCGCAAGCAAGCCTTCGGCTGAAAGCGTGCGCGTACGACCATCAATATCTTGATACTGAATCTTGACCTTTTCCGCCCTCTTTACTTCGGCAGAATACTCGGGCACGGACAAACAGCCCTCACTGAACATGATGCTGCCTTCTTTGAGAATGATCTCCGGATTGATGATGATTTTTGGATCCTTGTTACGGATCACACCACCCGAAATTAATTCGGAGCCCTCCGGCGGCACCTCACCGTCCTTAAGCTCATCCATTTCGTACTCAGTATCGATAACCAGGATTCGCTCCAAGATCCCGACTTGATTCGCGGCTAAGCCCACGCCAGGAGAGTCGTACATCGTCTCAAGCATCGAATCGGCAAGAGAATGAAAACGCTTTTCGACGCGTGCAATGGGCAGCGCCTTTTTCGCTAAAACGAGATCTGGAAATGTATAAATTTTTAATATCGCCATATTGGAATCACCTTTGGCGGGAAATGAGCGTTACCGCCAAGACTGCGAAGATCGAGCTTGGAAGCCATGCGGCGAGCCACGGCGGCAACGCACCATTGGCTCCCAGAGATAAACCCACCGAGTAAAAAAGCCAATAAAAAAACGTAATGACCAGGCAAAGTCCAAGATCTTTGGCCACTCCCCCTTCTCGGCGGCTTCTAACCGAAAAGGGAATCCCCAGGAAACACATCACCACAGGGATAAAACTCAGACTAATGCGAGAATGAAATTTAACTTCAAAGGCTTTGGTGTCGGCTCCGGCATTTTTCATGCGCGACACATAATCGCGCAGTTCCCGAAGTCTGAGGCCGTCGACCTCCTTTTCAATTTCTTGAAACTCCCGAGGGGTCTCGGCGATTTGAAGTTCTTTTTCGGCAAATTGCTTGGTCAGGGGAAACGGGTCATCTTCGACAAAAACAGTAACGGTCCCATGCATCAGCTTCCAGCCCGTGGTCGTATAGAGAGCTTGATCGGCGTCAATAACCTGCACGAGATTAAAGTCGTCATCAAAAGTATAGACCGACATCCCATGAATCGTTTGAGTTTTGGGATCAAAACGCTGGAGATTGTAAATCATGTTCTTGGAGCGATACCAAACTTTGTCCTGCTTGAGATCCAAGAAGAAGTCCTGTTTCTTCTCCATCACGCGCATCTTGTAAGTCGTGCGCTTCTTATAAGTCAGAGGCAGAATCCGATCTTCCATCGCCAGAATCGCGCATGAAATAATCAGCACGAGACACAAAATCACGGCCGTAAGCCTTCGTAGACCCACCCCAATCGAAAAGCAGGCCACAAGCTCGTTCGCGCGCGCCAGCCCCGAGAGCGTAAATACGGTCGCCAAAAGTACGGCAGGAGGCATCATTTGAACGGCGACATCCGGAATCATCAAAAGGTTATAGATAATGATTTGATCACTCGGATAGTTCCGATCAAAAAGCTCGCCCAGGAACTTTTGAAAGACAAACAGGCTCACGAGTGAAGCTAGTGCTAAAAGAAAGTTTTTTGTAAAAACTCCCGCCACATAGCGGTCTAATGTTCTCATATTCGCCTTTTTACTATCCTATCAAATCCCTTTGCATTTTTGGGATGCAATTCGGTTAAAAACCAGAGTATCTTGTATTACTAAAGGATACACCCATGACGGACAGCAACACACCTTCCCCTGGCCCCGGCAGAGCAAAATCTCAAAAAGAGTGGAAGAAGTGGCTTTTTGAAAACGTCACCTCTGGCGCCCTGGCCCTGATCATCGTTCTGATGATCCGATCCAGTATTGTAGAGCCTTTCAAGATCCCTTCGGGTTCGATGATTCCGACCCTGTTTATCGGGGATCATATCTTCGTCAATAAGTTCGCCTATGGAATCAAGCTCCCTTTTTCTGACTGGGTTTTGGACGAACCCCTCTATCTCGTAAAACGCGATCCCCCCAAACGCGGCGATATCGTGGTTTTTCTGTTTCCTAAGGACGAAAGCCTCCACTACATTAAACGCGTTATCGGCGTCCCAGGCGACACGATTGAAGTCCGAAACAAGGTTCTTTTCATCAATCAGAACCCTGTTGCCCGGGATCCCCTGGCATTGCCCGAATCTGAGTCAATTCTGAAGAGACTTGATGATCCGAAGTACGCTCAAGGCAACATGGACGTGTTCACAGAACATTTGGACAAAGCCGATCACCTGATGATGACCGAAAAAAATAATTATATGGGCGAAAACAGTGGGCCCATTGTGGTGCCGCCCAATAGCCTTTTTGTCATGGGCGATAATCGCGACTTCTCCAATGACAGCCGATTTTGGGGCTTTGTGCCCATGAGAAACGTCAAAGGAAAAGCCATGGTCATCTGGCTATCGCTTTGGATCAGCTTCTCGGACAGCCAGTTCTTCTTCAGGCCTGATCGCATTGGAACAGTCCTGCACTAATCCGAAATTAGGAAAGCCGCATCGCCAATCGATCCAAGAAACGCGCGCATGCTCGTCTAATGGCTTGCGGCATTTGATTCATGCAAAGTGCCAAAAATGGCCCGATTTTGTAATAAGCCCAGACGAAAGCACGGCCCAAAGGTCGCTCTAGCAAAACCTCGTCTCGAAAAACTCGAAGACTGAACAGAGTCGGCTCGTCCACGAGATCGATCAACGAAGTCGCCACAAAGCATTTAGAACCCGTAAGCGAAATATACGCGGCCTTAAAGTCGCTCTTATGAATCGCCTTATCGTTGTTCAGGTACTTTCGAATCTGCTCACTGGAGAGGGGCTGGTAGGGTTGCCCCTTTGAAAAAAGAATGTACTTCGACAAATAGGCCTGCATTTCCTTATATTTTGCAGGAGTGCGCGCGTGATCATAAATCTTCACCAAATCCCAGTACACGCTGCTGATGAGGAGCAGCTCGAGTAAATCAAGTTTCGGATGAAAGTGGGAAGGCGCAAGGCCGCCGTCGCCGCAGCCTTTCCAAGTCTCGAGAATATAAATGTAGGTGTGAAAAAGACGAACGCATTCGATCATCTTTCCAGCTTCGTAGGCTTCCATTCCCTGGCGAGCGAGCTCAATACGACGACGTTGGAGCTCACGCTTTTGCGCTTCTGCGTGGGCCTCAATCGCACTATTAACCCGGTCTCGAACTTTCTGACTTCGCTCTTCCTTGAGTGTCGCCATTGCTTATCTATTATCCTACCCCATAAGGATCAATGTCGACTAGTACTTGCCAACGTTTTGTTTGACTCAGCTCCCGAACCCCCTGGCAAGCCCGATGAAGAGGGCCAATGCGAGTGGCTTTAAGCAGCAGATCCCAGCGATAGACCCCCTTTGCTTTTTCCAAAAAAGCCTCGCTCGGACCTAAAATATCCACATCATCGGGATTTTGAGCCAATTTTCTGACGGTTTCGGCCAGTTCGGAGCACCGCTGAGCGGCTTCATTGCGATCACTACTCTCGACGCGCACTCGAGCCAGGCGGCCAAAGGGAGGATAAGCCAGCGCTTGGCGAAGCTCGCGCTCGGATTCCAAAAACTCATCTTCTCGCATTCGACCGGTCAGAACTTGAAGAACCGGATGATCAACATCATAAGTTTGAATCAAGACCCGTCCAGGGAGCGCCCCACGGCCTGCCCGCCCTGAAACTTGTTTCAAGACTTGGAGTGCGCGCTCGGGCGCCCTAAAATCTGGCCAGCGAAACAATCCATCTGCAAGCACGACCACGACCAACGTCACACCTGGAAAGTCATGTCCTTTGACGAGCATCTGGGTTCCCATCAAAGTGTTGGCGCGACCACTTCGAAACTCTTCTAGGATTTGCCCCAAGCGAGTCGCACTCGTTACTTTATCGCGATCCAAGCGCAGCGCGCGCATCGATTCGACAAGCCCCGGAAGTTCCTCTTCTAAACTCTCAGTGCCCGCGCCAATGCTGCGGAACTTGGAGCCCTGGCATTTAGGGCAGATGGAGGGACCGATTTCAAAATGTCCGCACACATGGCAGCGCAGCCTGGTTCCTTTGGAGTGCACGGTGAGCGAAATCGAGCAATTCGGGCACTCTGAAACTTCGCCACACTCTTCACACTGCAAAAAGGAGGCAAATCCTCGGCGATTCAAGAAGACCATCGCCTGCTCACCCGCGGCCGTCACTTCACGCAAGGCGTCCAATGTCCGTTGCGCTAGCGGCGCCTGAATTCCCTCCACGCGCTCGCACACAGAGAGATCCACAAGTTCAATCTCAGGGGCGCGCGCAATCGATCCACGAGTGGGTAAACGCGCAATCCCATATCGGCCTTCGCGCACGCGCTCTCGACTCTCCAAACTTGGAGTGGCGGAGCCCAACAAGACAAACGCCTTCGAAATTCTTCCCCGCACGACCGCCAAATCTCTTGCATGATAGCGAACGCGATCCTCTTGCTTGTAACTCGGATCATGTTCTTCATCGACAACGATCAAACCCAGATCTTGAATGGGTGCAAACACGGCGGAGCGTGCGCCCACGACGACTTTGATTTCACCTTTTCGCAAAGCTGCGGCCTCATCGCGACGAACGCCATCGGCCATGGCTGAATGCCACATCGCCACAGGAACGCCTAAACCCTGCTCAAAACGCTCATGAAGTTGAGGGGTGAGCGCGATTTCCGGAAGGAGCAACAAAACGCCGCGGCCCTTGGCCAACTCCATGCGCGCGAGTTCCAGATACACTTCGGTTTTCCCGCTGCCTGTGACGCCATCTAAGAGCGCGACACCGGCACTGCCTCGGACCAGCTCTTTTTCCCTAAAAGCACAGAGCTGCTCAAAAGCTGCGCGTTGCTCAGGCCAGAGATCGCGCACGGTCGCCGCAACCGCCTTCAACTGCCAGTCTTTTTCTCGGGCTTTTTGTTTAACACTTCGAAGGCCCAATGCCGCCGGCGGAACCGCCGCATGAAGCACCTCTCCAAGGGCCGATAGCGTATACTCGTGCGTCCACTTACAAAGCTCCAACACATCAGACGGGATCACCACTCCCCCGGCACCCACTTCAATAACTTCTTTGAGCGCGTCGCGAGGAACATGGGCGGGGAGTTCGTCAAGCGGTTTTGGCAGCTCCACAATAAAAGCGTGCGTTGTTTTTCGACCAAAAGGAACGCGCACCCAGCCGCCCACCTGAACCGCCGAAACAAGCGCTTCAGGCAGCAAGTAGGTAAAAAGGCCATCTAAAGGCCTGGGGATTGCGACTGATAAAATATGTTGGGTCACTAACGCACGGTCTTGTAATACGCTTCGATCATTTCGCGAACAGGCGCGGGAGCCGCTCGCCCCTGTTCTGTCCAGCCATGCCCGGGAGAGCCTTTGAGTTCCGGCAGCGCCGCCGCGGGGTTAATCGAAATATCGATCAACTCTTCTTTGATGATTTTTGCGCCGACTGCGGGCACTAAAGTGAGAAGTCTCGCAACCGGGATATCATTATAGTAGCGATAATTCTCAAACCGCACATCCGCCGCTTCGCCCGCTTTAGTCACCATCAGTCGAAGGGGCAAAAACGTCTCTTTTTCAATCCAAAGCTGAGGGCCGCCTTTTTTTGCGCCCATCACCCAAGCGATCTTCCCTTGCCAGCGAGACAGGAACTCGACTTCGGAGGCATGCCGTTCCTGCTCATCTTTCATCAAAGCTAGCTCGTCTTCGGTGCGAATGGGAATACCATATGATCGAAGCGTCCCCGCGACTTCTTTGTGAAGAGGCGAAAGCTGCAACGAAGACACGGGTCCCCAGTCAGCCATTTTGCGCTCAATTGAATAAAGAAGGAGTCCTTGGGAATCCGTAAGAAGACTACGCAAAATTCCCCGCTGCACATCAAGTGCAAGCGTTTGGTTTACGAGCGCGCCTTCGAGCGCTTTTTCACCCTCCCAAGCCGAAAGACGCGAATGAATCTCAACGACTTTCAGCGCTTTTCGTTTTGTGACGATCGTATTCACAATGAACTTCGAAGGCGGAATATAGGCGTAACTCAGCAGCGGGAACAGGAACGCAAGAGCAACCCAAAGTTTCATTTCAACGCTCCCATATGCTTCTTCATCAGCTCGATTACGCCTTCGCGCAACTCAGGCCGCCTAAGCGAAAAGGCCAGGGTCGCATCGATAAAGCCCAGGCGATCACCCGTATCGTAGCGAACTCCATCATATTGATAGGCCAGGAGTCGTTCACGCTGAGCCAAGAGTTGCAGTCCGTCGGTGAGTTGGATTTCTCCGCCGGCTCCTGGCTTCACTTCACGCAAGCAATCAAAAATTGCAGGGGTTAAGACGTAACGCCCCGGTATCGCCCATCGTGAGGGCGCGACTGCGGGAGAGGGTTTCTCAACGAGGCGTTCGACTTCCATCAAACGGGGGTTGAGCATTTTCCCACCCACAATGCCGTACTTGCACACGTCAGCCTGAGGGACTTCCATCACGCCCACGACCGAAGTTTTTTCCTTCTCAAAAATATCAATCAGCTGACGAGTGCAAGGCACCGTCGAATCAATCAAGTCATCACCCAAAACCACGGCAAAGGGTTCATTGCCGATGACGGGTGCCGCACACAAAACGGCGTGACCCAGGCCCATCGGCATTTTTTGTCTGACGGCGATGAGGTTGCACATTTTTCCAAGAGACTTGGAAATCGTCGCAAGCGCGTCTTTTTCTTTTTTCTCAAGCGTGTCTTCGAGCTCGTAGTTGAAATCAAAATGATCTTCGATAGAGTGCTTGTGGCGAGCAGTGATGAGGACGATGTCCGTGATCCCGGAGCGCACGATCTCCTCAACGATGTGTTGAATCATCGGCACATCCACGATGGGAATCATCTCTTTAGGAATCGCCTTTGTTGCGGGCAAAAACCGCGTTCCAAGGCCCGCGGCGGGGATAACAGCTTTTCTGATTTTTGGATAAGTTTGGGTAGTCATGGCTTAGGACTCTAACCCGGTCTGGCGGTCCTTGCAAAGAGTAGCTCAAACTGTTGCACCGAGTTACAGCTTACTACCAAAATCTGGAAGGAAAACAAAAAGATGTCATATTCTCGCCCACCGGGGGGCGCGCGGTTTGCGTCAAAAACCATTAAGTAAACGTTTGTTTCCTACAGATTCCACTAGTAAAGCATTCTTTACTACATGACTTTCTTAGTAAAGGATGCTTTACTAAGATTAGGATGCGAAAAATCTCTGGTGCCTTTGTAGAAACCTCAACATCAGGCGAAACAGTTCGCGCATTTGTGCCTCACCCTCTTCCTCCCGAGTCAGAGACGGTTCTCACTCCGAGGATCCTTGAGCAATTACAAACGGCGTCTGCGCGCCTCGCGGAACTGCGTGTCGCCTCTCATCTTGTACCCAATCCCGATCTCTTTAACTATGCTTTCGTCCGCAAAGAAGCTGTTCTGTCCTCGCAAATTGAGGGCGTTCAGGCGACGCTGACCGACCTCTTAAACTACGAGGCTGACCCCGAGCAAAAGACTGCTGACCTGCAAGAGGTTTGCAACTATCTAGACGCGCTTCAATTCGCGAGAAAACAGCTCAATGACCCCAAAGGACTGCCTCTTTCATTGCGCATGATTAAAGAGATGCATAAGCGGCTGATGAGAGGGGTTCGAGGCGCTTCGAAACAACCGGGAGAGTTTCGAAAGTCACAAAACTGGATTGGGGGGACCCGCCCAAGTAACGCGCACTTCGTTCCACCCCCTCCCCGCGAGATGCTAGAATGCCTTCAATCCCTTGAAGCCTATCTGAATCAAGACTCGCAAGAAGCACCCCTCATTCGAATCGCGCTCATTCACGCCCAGTTTGAAACCATACACCCCTTCTTGGATGGCAATGGACGACTTGGCCGACTTCTGATCGCACTTTTACTTGAAGCTTGGGGCTTGCTGGATGCGCGCCTCCTGTATCTCAGTCTGCATTTCAAAAGACACCAACAAGAATACTACCGAAGGCTAGATGCCATCCGCTCAGATAGCGATTGGGAAAGCTGGATCAGTTTTTTTCTAGACGGAGTTAGCACTTCAAGTGCTGAGGCAATCGAAACTTCACAGAAACTTTTCCAACTTCTCAACCGAGATCGTGGCAGGCTTCTCGCTTCTCCCAAAGTGGTTATTCCTGCGGTGCGGCTATTTGAGGAGTTACCTAGCCATCCTGTCTTGACCGTTAACCAGGCTGTCAAAATCCTGAAGACGACGAAACCCACTGCCGCAAAAGCCGTGGACATCTTAGTGAACCTCGGTGTTCTCGAAGAAACCACCGGCGCTAAACGCAATCGTATGTTTGGGTACAAAAAATATTTAGATATTCTAAAAACGGAAGATTAAGACGGCTACGGATTTCTTCCCGAAGGAATCAATAAAAAACGCAAGCTCAAGTGTGACCGCTTCCAGCTGTATATCTGTAGGTGAGCTGATCGTTACTGCTAACGGTCAATTGATTTATCGTACCGCTGAAGATGCTTTTTATAATCGAAATGTCACAGAAACTACCCGCGATGAAAGTATGCCCACTCAAGGCACAGGTATGATTACCAATGCCATTTTTCCCTACAGCAACCCCAATCTTTACAACCACACCGATTAAGGAAACTGAAACTTTATTAACGCCCTGCCTCGAAAAGATTATGGTCTTTGATGTCTTGGCTCCGACTCCGTAGACACATACTTTCTCTTATTCGTTGTAGGCTTCGGGGTCACTTTTACCATTGATGTACCCATCAA
>CAIRTR010000177.1 GCA_903881565.1 Oligoflexia bacterium
ATCAGAATCGTTTTCCCAATGTCATGCAAGAGGCCTGCGATAAAATACTCCTCCAACATATTTACGGGAACCCCAGCCGTTTTCGCAATTATTTTTGCACACACGGCTGTCGCCAGAGAATGCTTCCACACCGGCTTCACGACTTCAGCCAACTCCTTATTCTTGTTTTCAAAGGTTTGCAAAACGGCGGTGCTCAGGGCCAGGTTCTTGATGGTGTTGATTCCGAGGTAAACGACCGCGCGATTCAGACTCGTCACTCGCTGGGCCAAACTAAAATACGCCGAATTCACGAGCTGCAACACTCGCCCGGTCAAAACCGGATCAAGCCGTATCGCTGCTACAATCTCATTGGGAGAAGCGTTGAGCTTATTGGCGAGCTGAATAATCTTAGAGGTCGCGGGCGAAAAGGTGGGCATCTTTTCGATGTATTTCGTCAAAACAGCCAGATTTTCTTCATTCACTTCTAGATCGGACATGCCCCATCTATTCTAGGGGGAGGAAATTTATGGAGCAACTAAACTATCGTGACCCGTCGCATTTTTTCCATGTTAAGTCAGCCGAGAGTCCAAAATCAGCACTATCAGCCATGAGCATCACGGGCGTCTGGTCAAAATTTGAAGTTACACTGAGCGTAAGGTCCATGAGCAAAAGGCCTGCCCCACCACAAGTGGTCCAGGTCGGTTTCGCTTCAGCCGTCAAAACAAATTCACCCTCAGTATCAACGTCGTTTTCTGGATAAGTTTTCTGACCATCAAAAGCCACGCTCGTTCCAGAATCATCCGAAATCCATTGCTTCAGCGCCACTTGCGCAGAAGTCCCATCAGGAGCGCTAAAGAAACCTCGAATGTCAGATTTAATTGAGGCGATATTTTGCCCCGGAGGCGAATTCAAAGGAATCAAAATGCTGCAAACTTTTTTTGTTTGAGCGGCTAACCGTCGACTCGAGCGGGAGTTTGACGGCGCTTCAACGGATGCTTGATCAAAAAGTGCACTTAGGCTTCGATGATCGGGGCTCAAGACTGAAGACATCGTCTGTTTTGGGCAGCCATCACCAAAATAAGTGGGCAGTCCCAAGGCAACTTGTCCCGAGGTGGGTCGAACAAAGGTAGGGAGTTTAATTGGCGGCAGCATCACCGGCAGTTTTAATTTCATTTTCTGCATCGGCAAACCGCCGGGACCTGCAAAAGATAATGAAGGGAAAAGGAACGCGCTAAACGCACCCATAAGAACCACTAATTTTTTAAACGACATCAGTCACCGCCTCTCTCTCAAGGCAGAGATAGAGCAAACGCGGGGCCAAACTTGGCTGCGTGATTTCAAGGGGTTACGGCGTTTTCATGTCCAAGATCTAGGCGGGTGTAGGGCAGAATTACGGCGAAAAAATTGGGATCCCCGGTCTCTAAGAAAGGAACGACAAGAATCACATTAGCCAAATATCGGAATTGATGGGAATTCGATTTCCGATCAATTCCGATATTTGGCTAATGGAATTTCAACCGCTCCCCTGCGTTCTGCATCAAGTCCGAAACCTGAACACGGGATCCGAAACCGCGACACCCGCACTAGCAAAAGCCCCACAATATCGACGTTTCTCGAAGAACACTTCGTGCAACCCACCCCCCTATGCTTAACTCCCTTCTCGCCCAGTTTCCCATTCGAAAAATCCCAGCTTCGCAATTGCCACCGACCCTGAACGAAGGCTTTGTTCCCCCTCCTTATATCTATGTGCAAGGCAGTGACAGGGGCCTCAAACTCTTGGAGCGGATCGGCTCATTCGGACTCTCGATTGTGGGTACCCGGGAACCTCTTGCGAGAAGCATCAATCTCGTCAGACAAGTGGTTCAACGCGTGTCGGGCAATCCCTTTATTATCGTCTCAGGCTTTGCCCGCGGAATCGACGCCGCCGCACACCAAGCGGCATTGGATTCAAACCTTCCCACGGTCGCTGTTTTAGGCTGTGGGCACGACATCGATTACCCCAGAGAGCATAGCAGGTTGCGGGCTGAAATCTTGGCGCGAGATGGGCTATTGATTTCAGAGTTTGCTGAAACCACAGCAGCCCTTCCTCAAAACTTCATTCTGAGGAACCGAGTCATCGCCGAGTGGAGCCGCGCGGTTTGGGTAGTCGAAGCGCCCTTTCGCTCGGGTGCACTGAACACCGCAAAATGGGCCACCGATGCGCACCGCATGCTCTACGCCACGCCTTGCTCACCAGGGGATCCGGCTTTTGCGGGAAACCAGAAACTTTTGGATGATGAATGCGCACTCCCACTCTGGGGTGCGCACTCGCTTCAGTCGGCATGGCTTGCCCTGAATCTCAAAAAACCCAAACGCGCTTCGATTGAAACGCGGGTTCAGCTCTCGCTTTCCCAGGAACTCTCTAACCAGGTCAAACTAACTTGTCGTCAAACAGGCGGGGCAACCGTCGGGCCCCTTTTGGACTGGGCGCTTGAAAAAGGCTGGACGCCACAAGAATTTTTTTCGACCCTAAAGCAGACGCTTGACGAAGGGGGTTTGAGAGATTCGCAGGGGATTTTAAGTGCATTTTAGGAATTTCATTGCGCAAATTGACGCTGGTCATCAAAGCCCCAGGCAGCTCTCACTCATTTTAGCTGCTTGAAAAATTTGGAAATTTCCCTTTAAAGTGTGCTCATGGCAAAAAAAGCCCTCATCATTGTCGAATCACCCTCGAAGGCCAAGACCATCCAGAAGTACGTCGGCAAAGATTATATCGTAAAAGCCAGCGTCGGGCATATTAAGGATCTTCCCAAGAACAAGTTAGGCGTCGACACCAAAAAGGGATTTGAACCTGAGTACGAGGTGATGGCCTCAAAGTCTAAGGTGATTGAAGAACTCAAGAAGGCGGCCGAAAAAGTTCCCCACTTCTATCTCGCAACCGATCCTGACCGCGAGGGCGAAGCCATCGCCTATCATATTGCCGAAGTTCTGAAGACCCGCGGCAAAAAGGTGAGCCGCGTCTTGTTTAATTCGATTACAAAGGCATCGGTCCTTGAAGCCATCGCCAATCCCACAGAGCTTGACGAAGCTAAGTACGAGGCGCAAAAAGCACGGCGTGTCTTGGACCGCCTAGTCGGCTACAAAATTAGTCCCCTGCTCTGGGACAAGGTAAAGCGCGGGATCTCTGCCGGCCGCGTACAATCCGTAGCCCTTCGCCTGGTCGTGGATCGCGAAGTCGAGATCAAAGCTTTCAAGGCCGAAGAATACTGGTCAATTCACACTCATTTTTCAAAAGACGGCGTCGATATTGAGGCCAAGCTTTTTAAGATCGACGGTAAAGATCCTGAGTTTCCGAATCGTCAGGCGATCGACGCGTGGCTCAAGGCAACGCAAGATTTGAAGTGGAGCGTTTCAGATTTAGAGCAAAAAGAGCGGCAACGCAAACCCACGGCCCCCTTCATCACCAGTCGGTTGCAACAAGACGGCGCAAGACAGCTCGGATTCAGCGCCAAAAAAACCATGACCTTAGCCCAAAAACTCTATGAAGGGTTGGATCTCGGGCCGCACGGCACCCAAGGTTTGATCACCTATATGAGAACTGACTCGGTTCGGATTGATCCGAGTGCGCAAAAAGAAGCCCACGCCTTCATCTTGAATAAATACGGCAAAGAATATCTGCCTGTAGAGTTCAACGTTTATAAGTCCAAAAAAGCGGCGCAAGAAGCCCACGAAGCCATTCGCCCGACCTCGCTTGAATTCCCCCCCGAAATGGTTCAGCCCTATCTAGAACCCGACATGTTTCGGCTCTATCAGCTGGTCTGGAACCGTTTTTTAGCCTCGCAAATGACGCCCGCGATTTACGATCAAACGACGATTGATATTTCATCAAAAGACAAGACCTCGCATCTGCATACCTTTCGCGCCACCGGCAGCGTCATGAAGTTTCCTGGCTTCACGGCCGTCTATCAAGAGATGGAAGACGACAAAGCAGATGATGCCGATAAGGTGTTACAACTTCCAAAACTTGCCATCGGAACAGCACTTAAAGCGGGCGACATCAATCCGATTCAACATTTCACGCAACCGCCTCCTCGTTACACCGATGCGTCTTTGATCCGCGATCTAGAAGAAAAGGGCATTGGACGTCCGTCGACTTACGCGTCGATTTTGTCGAACCTGCAAGACCGCGAGTATGTCGAGAAGCGCGAGAACAAATACTGGCCAAGCGAACTGGGTACGGTAGTGACCGAACTTTTGGTCGCTTCTTTTCCTGATCTTCTCAACTTCGAATTCACGGCTGAGATGGAAAACCAGCTCGACGAGATTGAAGAAGGCAAAAAGAATTTCAAAAAAATCATGACTGCCTTTTGGAAGCCGTTTGAGAAGACGCTCGAACAAGCTAAAAAAGACATGAAAAATATCAAACGACTCGAGGTTCCTACCGACATCGTTTGTGAAAAATGCTCCCACGGGATGGTCATCAAATGGGGCAAGCTAGGATCTTTCCTCGCATGCTCCAACTATCCGGAGTGCAAAAATACCCAAGACTTCAAAAAAGATGATCAAGGTTTGATCGTCATTGTTCCAAAAGAGTACACGGACAAAAAATGTAAAAAATGCGACAACCCCATGGTGATCAAAGGGGGCAAGTTCGGTAAATTCTTGGCTTGCAGCGACTACCCGAATTGCAAGTACACCCAAGCCGTGACGATTGGGATTCAGTGCCCTAAATGCAAGCTTGGCGACATCGCGCAACGCCAGTCTCGCTTTCGCAGGATTTTCTTCAGCTGCGAGCGGTGGCCGGATTGTGATTTTGCGCTTTGGGATAAGCCCATCACCAAAGAGTGCCCCGAGTGCAAGTTCCCTCTAATGACCGAGAAGATCACCAAGCGTGCGGGCTTGTTTCACAAATGCCCCGTCAAAGAATGTGGGTTTATCGAGATCTTAGATCCAAATGCGGGAACGGCGGGAGTCGCGACTCCTCCAGACACGACGCCGCCGGCAACGTCGGCTTAAGGGATCCAAAACCGATCGCAGCAGCTATTTAGCCGCGAAGTGTTCGTTTTAAAAGCTATTTTTCATAGTCCTTTCTAGTTGTTTTGGTAATACCATAGTAGTACAATAGTAAGATGAAAAAGAAGACATCCATTAGCGTTTCTGCTCAATTGCTGAAGATGATCGACAGCCTCCCTAATAAGCCAGCTCGCTCTGAGGTTATTGAAGAAGCACTCGTGTTGTACTTCCGGAGCCGCAAAACGATAGAGCGGGACCGCTCTGATATGGATATTTTGAATTCCCAAAGCGCCCATCTGAATCAAGAAGCCCTCGATTCGCTCGAATTTCAATCCTTTGAAAGAGAATAGTTCGTGCGTCGGGGAGAACTCTATCGTGTTTATCGTGGCAATAAGAATGATCCGAAAAACTTCCGCGTTTTTGTAATTCTAAGCCGCCAAGTTTTGATTGAATCCAAGTTTTCGACGGTAATTTGCGCACCCGTATACTCCCAGTTCGATGGACTATCCACCCAACTAAGCGTTGGCGTTGAAGAAGGTTTGAAAAAGGAGTCGTCTATTTTTTGCGATGAGCTTATCAGCATTGAAAAATCCAGATTAACTGATTTTGTAGGTTCCCTTTCTCCTAGTAAAATTGCAAGTCTCGAAAAATGTCTTAAGATTGCAATTTCCGTGGAGTGATAAATTCAAGCCCCGAAAAGGGGGGGGAATCACGGCCCTACCGATATAAGTTACTACATCATAAATGATTAATTATGTAACATCCCTAAAATCATTCTCGGAGATCCTTCTCGCCCTCGGCCAACGGGCCCAAGCCCTTAGGCTTTCACGCAACTGGACCCAGCAAGAGATCGCCGACCGCTCCGGCGTCGGAGTCGCCACGATTCATCGTTTTGAGAAGAGTGGACAGGTCGCACTCGAAAACGCCCTGCGCATTGCCACAGTTCTCGGAGTTGAAGCTGGGTTTGAGCGCCTCTTTGAAGCACTGGGGCAAACTTCGGAGTCCTTGAGAAAGCGCGCGAGAAAACGCATAAGGAAGCGGTCCTGATAATGACCAAACTCGTGAAAGGCCTCAAGTCGGTCACCCTTCTAAACGTGTTTCTTGAATTGGAAGGAACGCCGAAACGCAAGGTGGGACGACTTGCAAAAAAAGATCGCGAGTTCCTGCAAAGCGGCCTGGAGATTTCGCCGTTTTGTCTCGCGCTTGCTCCAGGCGTGAAGGTTGGAGATTCAGGCATTTTTCAGGGGTTATTGGGCGTTTTCGAAGACAGTCTTCCAGACGGCTGGGGCCGTTTACTCCTTGATCGGCGAATCGCGCAAGCCGGGCTTGCACCCGCAAATTTTGGTCCACTGGATCGCCTGGCCTTCGTTGGCTCGCATGGCATGGGAGCCCTCGTTTACGAACCGGAAACTGAGCAAGAAGAACCGACTGTTGTCGATCTCGATCAAATCGCCTCAGCAATTCAATCCGTTCTTGATCATACGGATTTGCCAGAGCTTGATCGCCTGCTCGCACTTGGGGGTTCACCACAAGGCGCGCGGCCCAAGGCGCTAGTGCAACTAAGCGCTGATGGAAAAACCATCCTTTATGGCTCAAAATCCATTCAAAACGGATTCACTGCCTATCTCGTCAAGTTTCGATCCAAGGGGGATGACGAACACATCGGAACGCTTGAGCACATCTATGCTCGAATGGCGGCGCTAGCCGGAATCGACGTTCCCGAAACGCGCCTCTTAAGGAAAAGCCGCAAAAATCCAGGCTACTTTGCGATTCGACGTTTTGATCGCGAGGGCAGCAATAAATTGCACATGCATACACTCTCGGGACGACTGCACGCCCCTCACACTTATCCCGCCCTGAGCTACCACGAACTGCTGCTCGCAACTCACAAGCTGACCCGAGACGAAACTTGCGTTAAGGAGATGTTTCGACGGGCCTGTTTCAATGTCTTTGCCAAAAACCGCGATGACCATTCTAGAAACTTCAGTTTTCTCATGAATGCTAAAGGAATCTGGCGCCCCAGCCCAGCCTACGACCTAACCTACTCGAGCGGACCCGGGGGAGAACATAGGATGCTCCTTGCCGGCGAGGGCAGAAACCCAACGACGCAACACCTAAAATCTCTCGCGCGCGAAGTCGGCCTCAAGCATACCGCCCCGATCATAGAAGAAGTGCGCGCAGCGGTTGCCAGGTTTATTAAGATCGCTGACGAAGCGGGGCTTCCGAAAAAGCTACGCGATACCGTGGCCGGCGACCTTAAGGTTTAAACTCCCGACTGAGCGCAGACTTACGCTTTCGTCTCTCGATCGCCAAATCCACGAGTCTGCTCAGCAGATTCGCGTATGAAAGCCCCGACGCCTCCCACATTTTGGGATACATGCTAATCGACGTGAAACCCGGAATCGTATTCACTTCGTTGAAATAAAATTCGCCCGAATCTTTGTCCAAGAATAAATCACAACGAGCCATCCCCTCGCCTGACAGAGCCTGGAACGCCTGCACCCCGATTTGTTGTGCGCGCTTGGTTTGCTCAGGAGTCAGCTTTGCAGGAATTTGAAGGGCAGCCCCATTCTCATCCAGATACTTTGCCTCGTAAGAATAAAACTCATGCGTAGAAGTCGACGGAATCACCTCGCCAGGCAGACTCACCTGCGCAGGCTCACCATATTTGAGAGACTCAAGGACCGACATTTCGATTTCGCGAACGGAGAGCGCCTTTTCAATCACAAGCTTCGTATCGTATTGAAACGCGTCTTCTAAAGCCGCTTGAAGTGCCTTGGCCTCCTTCACCTTATGGATTCCTACGCTGGAGCCCATATTGGCGGGTTTTACAAAAACTGGAAACGACAGCTCTTTTGAAATTTGCACGGCAATCTCAGCAGTAACCTTTGTGGGCGATGTTTCAAAATGGGCTTTTTCCAGAAGAACAAAAGGCACAATCGGCAGACCCGCATCGCGAATCACTCGTTTGGCCATGTCCTTATCCATCCCCACTGAAGAGGCCAATACTCCGCAACCTACATAAGCCACTTCGGCCAGTTCAAACAGCCCTTGCAGACAACCGTCTTCGCCAAAAGTACCATGAATAACGGGGAAAACAACGTCGGCCATCACCGTCTCTTTTCCTCCCGCTTCATCAATCCAAAAGCACGCTTGCCCATCCACCGAGCGAGGCGCAAGAACTACTTCGGGAGCACTCGCAGGAATCTTCAAAGACTCTCCCGCATGCTCAAGTTTATCAAGCGCGATCCACGCCCAACGCCCGGACTTCTCTACCGCGATCGGCAGAATTTCAAAGCGCTCTTTATCCAGGTTTCGGATGACGGAGGCGGCAGAGCGAAGTGAAACTTCGTGCTCTCCGGATCTCCCACCAAACATGACGGCTACACGTGTTTTAAGTTGTTTCATTTGTCTGTAAGACTAACACACAATATTGTTGCCGGGGAACCCCCGACCCACGTATTCTTAGGACAATGGAAAAACTCATGAAAACCACGGCCGGTACCTTATTTTTCGGATTTTTCTTCGGATTTTTCATGCTCCTGAGTTTCGCACCGCAAGGATTCTCCTGGGAAAGGCACGAAAGCATTATGCCTTGGGTCATCAGCGATCTCCCTCCCCATCTCGCGACAGTCTTGGGAGCGCCGCTGGGCAGCCTTCCTTCTGCTCAAACCAACAAAGCCTTCTATCAAAATCTCGCCAAAACTCTGACTCTTAACCCTGGCGTTGTGCTCGCTGAGCCCATGCCATCTCCCGCGCGCCCCTCAGAGCTTCTTACAGGATCGGCCATTGATGAACCCGATAAGGGAATGGACGAGAATCTCGAGGCGTCTGCCGACCCCGAGAACATGCGCCAATTTATGGGCGGCACACAAGGAGTCACCAGCAAGGGCTTTCGCCATATGTATTTTGGCGGCATGAAATTGGGTCATCCGTTTGCAACATTTCAAATCCCGACTCACGCTGTTGGACTTTCGCCACGACGCATCGCCTCGTTATCTCTTGAGGCAAAGAATCTCATCAAATCGGGCAACATTTATTGGGGGACGCGCATTTTAGCGTGGGCAATGCATCTCCTTCAAGATCTGGCCCAACCTTTTCACGCCGTCCAAATACCCAGCCTAGAAATGGTTCCGTGGGGTGAGCTTTTTAACTGGCCTCCCTCCAAAGCGTTTTCAACTTTGGTTTCTGAAACCACGCGTACGATTTCAAATTACCATTGGGCTTATGAGGATTTTACCTTGCTTCTCATTGCTCAAAAGGACTTAAGGCTTTCCGAATGCCTCAAAGAAGCCGACAAGAAAAAAACAGTTCGAGACGTCCCTAAGAATTTAGACAAAGACTATCCAGGTCAACTTGCGCTTGCCGTTGCTCAAGCATCAACCGATCTTGGGTCAGATCTTGGAAAAGCGGAACTCGAACTCTTCGGGAAAGGCCTGAAATTCAGGGGCGTAGATCTTCCCAAGAATCAGGGCACTCCCAACTATGCCGAGCTGTCCATCCGGCCCGATCTCCTGGATGCCAGACAAGCGCTGCTCGCCGTAAATTGCAAGGCACTCTCGAACGCGATCTGGGCTTCGCGGGGCTTAATCGATTGGGCGTTTCAGCCCTAGTTCCTTGATCTTGATCTGAAGCCCTTTTCTTGAAATTCCAAGCTTCTCGGCAGTCCGCGTGATGTTTCCCGCCGACTCTTCAAGAGCCTTTTCGATCAATTCTCGCTCCACAAACTGAGTTTGCTTTTTAACCAGGTCCTTAAAGCTCACCGGCTCTTTATCCACTGATTCATCCGCTTGAAGCTCCGCGGGCGACGCCAAAATGTGCGGGATTTCCTCAGGCAAATCATCCAAACTCAGCACGCTGCCTTCACACATCACCACCATGCGCTCAATCACGTTTTCGAGATGGCGAATATTGCCAGGCCACGAAAACAGCCTCAAGGACGCAAGCACGTCCGGCATCACCGCGGTGATCTGTTTACCAAGCTTCGTGTTAAACCCCTGCAAAAAGAACTTAAGCAATGCGTCGATATCTTCTCTGCGATCCCGAAGGGGAGGCAGGCGAATCGGCACGACGTTTAGGCGATAATACAAATCCTCGCGAAACCGGCCGGCCTTCACTTCAGCTTCGATATCCCGATTGGTCGCCGTAATAATTCGTACATCGACCTTGATGGTGGCGATCCCCCCTACCCGCTGAAACTCCTGTTCCTGCAGCACGCGCAAAAGCTTCACTTGCATTTCAAGCGGCATTTCGGCCACTTCATCCAGGAAAATCGTTCCTTCATGCGCCAGCTCAAACCGCCCCGGCTTTGAAGCTATGGCGCCGGTAAAAGAGCCCTTTTCATGACCAAAAAGCTCACTCTCAATCAACGTCGCAGGGATGGCCGCACAATTTATTTTTACAAAAGGCTTCGAAGCCCGAGGCGAGAGACGATGAATCTCGAAAGCTGCAAGTTCCTTACCCGTTCCACTTTCACCCAAAATCAAAACGGTCGAAGGCGTCGATGCGATCTTGCTGATCATCCGAAAGATCTCCTGCATCTGAGGACTGTTGCCCACAATCGTAGAAGGCGTTGGGGAACCAAGCCCCGCAGGGGCCTGAGAAGACGAAGCGCGATCTTGCGCGCCATTTTCCGGAAAAATGAATACCGGCTCTTTTTGCCGCTGCCGATAGGTCTGAACCGCTTTTTGGACCACACTCAAAAGTTCCGTTTGCTCAAAAGGCTTGGTGATAAAATCAAACGCCCCTTGCTTGAGCGCGGAAACAGCTGCCTCAATCGTGCCATAGGCCGTGATGAGGACCACGGGAACTTGGGGACAATGGGTTTTACAATATTCCAAAACATCCATCCCCCCTGGACCGGGCATATATAAATCGGTGATGATCACTTCGGGAGTGGCTTTGCCAAGCTCGCGGATGGCCTGCGCAGAATCATTGAAAACCACGGGAGAGTATCCCGCCTTTTCCAACATCGCGCGAATCACGAACGTGATATTTTTTTCGTCATCTAAGACCCAGACCTGTGCTGACACGTCGTTCAATTCTGACTCTCCTTCAATGCTGGCAATACCATAGAAAACCTCGTAAATCGCCCTTCTTCTGAGCTCACTTCCAGCCTCCCACGATGCGCTTCAGCAATCTTCTGACAAATGGAAAGACCCAACCCCGTCCCGCTGGGTGAGGTGGTAAAAAAAGGAATGAAAATCTTATCCAAATGCTCGCGTTTGATGCCTTTCCCATTGTCTTCCACCCAAAGGGTAATTTCACTGGCATCTTTAACGTATTCCACCCCCACTTTAATAAGAGGATCTGACTTATGCTCCACCGCTTTTGCACTGTTCTGAATTAAATTAATGAGCACCTGTTGAATCTGCTCGGATGCCGCCTCCACCTGATCTCGCTCCGGAGCAGGCCCCAGTTCAAGAAGCAGCCCCGGGGGCAGGGAGTTCTTCAGAAAATCCATGGTTTTATGGACCAAAGCGTAAATTGCTGTTGGTTTGAATTCAGCAGAGTGAGGCTTTGAATAATCTAAAAACTGAGACACGACCCGATTGAGACGATCCACTTCCTCAATAATCACTTTGAGAAACTGACTCTCGGGCCTTTCCGTCGAAGGGTCCAAGAATTGCGCCGCTCCTTTGATCGCACCCAACGGATTGCGAATTTCGTGAGCCAAACCTGCGGCCATGGCGCCGATTTCTGCGAGTCGCTCTTTTTCGCGCTGACGCACAAACACTTCCATACTTTTCATCGCTTGGGCCACTTGTTCAAAAAAAGGATATACGATGGGAAGCAGGCCCCAGTTGTTTCCCCAAGGCTCCGGTGGCGCAGGGATTCGGAGACTGATAAAACCCAGGTTTTTCTCACCCGCATAAAAAGGAATCAAAAGATTCGCATTAAGCGCTTTCAGCCCCTGCAACAGGCCCGCAAGTTGCTCGCGTTGAGCTCGGCTGGCGGAGCGATCCATTTCACCTTCAAACATCTGATCCAGTAAAACAGGAAGCTCGCCTTTTTTGCGCAACTTCTCGCAATGCTGCAGCAGTAAGTTAGTGACCATGACTTCTTTTGGCGCTTCAGTTTTTGAAAGCGAATGCTCCCCTAACGGCTCTTGCCCCAGAGTTCGCACCCGCCTGAAACGAGTGCCATCGCTACGCAGAACAAACAAAGCCCCCCACTGCGGCTGCAACACCTGCTCCACCGTTAACATGATCGTCTGAAAAAGAGTGCCGAGGTCCACGACCCCGGGGAGTTTGAGTTGAGATTCCCGTAGAATTTGCTCCACTCTCAAATGCTTTTGGGTCAAAAGCCGGCGAGTAAAATAACCCACCAGCGCCCGCAGGGGATCCAGCAACATCAGAATGAGAAAAGACGCGATAAACGAATTTAAAAAAAATAGCCCCGGGCTATCTTGAATCCAAGCAACAAGAAGCGAGTACACGCCTGTCAGTGTGAGCGCGACGGCAAGCAGCACCAGAAGACGTGAGAGCAAAGCTCCAAAATTTAATAACCGCTGTTGGGTGATAGCCTGACTTACAAAAAACAGGTAAATCATCAGACCAATATTGCCCACACTCGGAATCACCTTTCCCAAAAACGGGACATGATCCATGACAGCAGAGCATAAGATAAGAAGTCCACCGACGTAGACGGCATTTCTCCGAGCGAATCCTACGGTGGGAATTTTCGGAAGACGCCGAATGCCGTTGCGCAGTCGCTTATCAATCCACATGAGGTTCAAGACCTGAATCACGATTAAAAAAGAAGAAGCGTGAATCAGGTGAAGTAACCAGGGGATCGTCGTGTCCAAGCGTAGAACTGCCACGCCTGATAAACCGAGAGCGCACAGGACCGAGAAATCAAAAAGCGTACGGCTCGCGCGATCATGAAGGCGAACAAGAATTTGGATCAAACCAAGGGCTGCGGGGGCAAGCCAGACGTTAAACAGAAGGTGCGCGCGATAGAACGAACCCCCCTCCCAAATTTTTTCCAAAAAGAAACTCAGCGCCCAGCCGGACACGAGGGTCGAGAGAAGGGCAAAAACAATGAAGAGCTTGTTGCGAACATTTCGAGCCAAGACGGAAAAACCCAAGGCAAAGCTAGTAACGCCGAGCAGCAACGCAGTTTGGCCTAAGATATCCATAGGATTAAAAAGTGTTCCCTTTGGGCGGGTAAGTCAATTGTTAAGGGGATCAAGAAACTTTAATACCTGACCGATATAGTCAACAGAGGAAAATATTTTATGAGCACAGGATATCGCGCCCGACGCCTCCGAACTAACCCTGTTGAGGTCCTCATCCTGCTTTCGGTCACGGCAATTTTTGGAAATTCGATCTACACACTTTTTTATGATCCATTTTATAACCGTTCACTCATTGGACTTCCGGCGCAATCGCCTGCCTCAAGCCCTATCGCCGCAAAGATTCTACCCGGAACTCCTTCAAACAGAGCTCCCGCTTCTGCAGCCGCCATCCAATCCCCCTTTACAAGCCTCGAAGTGAATTGCGACAAGCCCCTTGAGGCGCAAACGACAGCGTCAAAAGTCCGCCTCACCGGCGCTCTTTGCGGAATGTCTAGTGAAGCAGAAAATGCCGGACCTGCGAAACTCTCCGTTAACTCAGAATCATCCAAATTTTCGGCCACCGTATTTACAGATTCAAGCACTGGAAAATTCTCAACCGAGTACATCCCTTTGGCGCAGGGAAGAAATGTGATTCATTTAAGTTTTGATTATTCAGACGGCAAGAGCATCAAACAAGAAATCGTACTTCAGAATCAGACACTTTAAATGAAACAACTGCGGCGGTAGCCGCCCTCCCCATCCTGCCACAATTCGTGAACCCCAAGAAGTATCTGCGCGGCTAAGCAACCAGCTCAGGCGCCTATATTTTGGCGGACTAGGGCGCGACTGAAAAACTCAACTTCTTTCCCCGCTTTGAACTAGACCCATCGCTTCAAAATGCCGCAGTAGGCGCCGTGCGATTAGAACTAACATTCTAACAGCGAATTCCCGATAAAGCCCTATAATGGATACGGCCAATCCAAGCCTCAAACCGCAAACGGATACCCGCCCGGCAGTCATCTTCGGATGCTCAATATTCGCAATTCTTGCGACGGTCGTAGGGTTCTCCATCTATTTTATTTCAAAACAATTTTCCGACAAAACGAGAGCACAAAACACCTTTGTAAACGAGATGACCTCTCAAATTCTCGAGCGGCATTTTGAAAAGGGAAAAGAGGCCGCAACCTCGTTCTACTTTCGAACGAAAGCCGGCTCCGATCGTGGCCCTACTGAAACACTGAAGACTCCCACCATTCGGGCGATCACAATCTACCCCAAGGCTCAGACCCATATTCATTTTCTTCGCGACTCTCATGACCCCGACTACCTCTCTGAAAATGAGCTCTCCGAAATGGATCATCGGTTTCCAATCGTCTTTACGCGCCTAAAGACCGACGAATCAGAATTAAGTTCCATCCCACTTAAAAGCGGCATTCAGATTCTCCGGCTCCTCACACGACTGGATGTTCCAGGCAGTCCTGCGACCGCAATCGATTTTGACGAAGTTGAGATCGCTGCATTACTGGCCCCTACCCCTTCAATGCAGGCCTATCTTTTCAACAGTTCAAGCAAGATTATTCTTCACTCCGACGTGAATGCGGGGCTGCTCAAAGAAGACAATTCTCATCTCACCGCAATCTCAAAAATCAGAGCCTCGAATGATAACCCTGAATCAGGAGCTTTTGATTTTCGTGAACTGCCTGGACGGCCCCTTCAGTATGCTGCTTTTCAAAGACTTGATTTGGGAGGAACAACCCTCGTCACGCAAACCTCATCAACCCCCCTGCAAAAACTTCTCACCAAGTACATCGCTCTGAGTGGGGCCTTGGCCATTTTCTGGGCTTTTCTATTTTCTACCCTTTTTCATCATCTCTTCCTCAAAAGAAAATGGGGTACTCTCATGCTCGCGGCGGCAAACGCGCCCCCCGTGACCGAGACAGATACGGTCGATACCAAAAAGAAAAAACCTTTCGCGCCGACCCGCCCCAAAAAATTCAACTCCGTGATTATCCTGTCTGCCCAGCTCGAAGGACTCGATGAGGCGATCATTGCCTCAGAAGCCAAGACCATCGCGAAACTCACGACTTCACTCTTTGAAGCAATCGCGGAAATTCTAACCGAAAATCACGCAAAATCGTTCTGGCGATTGGGAAACTCCGTTGTCGCCATGTGGGGAATTCCTAATGCAACTGAGGGAGATATGGAACTCGCTTTGGATGCCGCCGCTCAGCTCAAGCAACCCGCTGAAGACTTCAAAGCCGCACTGATCAAAAAGGGCTTACCCCCCGTCTCACTCCGCCTAGGCATTCACGCAGGCGAAGTGATGGGCGGCCCCACGGGACCCATTCAAAGCTCCACGCATCCCTGGATGGGCGAAGGACTCGAACTCGCCCAGCGCATCCCCTACTTTTCTTCTGAGTTTTCAAGCGACTTGCTCATCAGCGAGCGAGCGAGTTTTCTAATGAAAGATCCAAGCTGCTTGCGTCAAATCACGGACGGGGATCCCTCGATGTTTTCCCTTTTTGAGATTCAACCCCCTCAACCTCAGCCTGAAGCTCAACCTCAAAATCAAAACGATGAGCCGGAAATATCTGCTGCGCCTCCAGAAGAAGATTCCGAGCCCGCACCTCCGAGTCATTTAGCAAAAGCAGACGAATGACAATTTCAAAACAAACCGGATCATAGATCTTCTTGCTAAAATAGGCTAATCCCGCCTTAATGACGGCGAGCCCTTTTGCGGTCTTAGATTGAATCAAAAGATCACAGGCGGCATAAGTCCCTGCTGACTGATCCTGCGGCGAAAACCGTCCTAATGTCTTGCGGGCCAGTTCCAACTCTTCAGCTTCAACACAGGAGAAAATAATTTCCCGAAGGAGATGAGGAGTCCCCGCGCAAGAGATCGCCGCATTTTGGAGAAACCCGATTCCCATTTTCGGGTCGACTCCTCTGAGAAAATATCGTCCGGCGACAATCAGCGCCGAGCACATTTGAATCGTGAGATCTTTCTCGCGAACGGGAAGGTTACAAAAGGCCTGATAATAATCATCCAGATCCTCAAACTCTTTTAGGGAAACCGTAAGTCGGATGATCTGGTAGAGTCGTTTGGGATTACTAGGAAAATAGGTCGCGATTTTTCGAACGACAAGGTAGGCCTCCGCTTCACGATTTTGTTTCATCAGAAGATCGAACAACCCTACAAGACACTTATAATGGATCTTGCAATATTCCAGGCCCTGCCGAAAATCTTGCTCAGCGGCAGAAAAGGCATTTTGGAGAAGTTTTGTCTGACCTTTGTAGAAAAAGGCTAAGGCAGGCTTTGGATTCAGCACAATGGCTTCATCAAAAAACCGCGCGGCAAGCTCAAAGTCCCCTTTAAAGAGCGCCTCTTTCCCTTTTTCGATCAACTTCACATACTCTGAAGGATTAACCTTCGCCAAAACAGCCGAAACGAGCGCGGCCCTCAATCCATTTAGATTAAAGGGCTTCAGGATATAAGCATCCACCTCCTCTTCGGCTGCTTGCGCAATTGCGGTTTGCGAGGTGTTTCCTGTAATAATAATAAAAAGACCTTCTTTTTCGGCCCCAGCGCCCTTAAGCATCTCTCGCTGGAACTCGATTAAAGATAGCCCCGAACGGGCTCCCAAATTAAAATCCGATACAATAATTCGTGGAACGACCAAAGGAATTACTTCTTGTGCCTCTTCCCAAGAAGAAGCCAGATGAATCAAATCGCCTCGCGCTCCAAGTTCATTGAAAGTTTTGGAAAGCATCGCACGCGTCGTCGCCCCCTCATTTACAATAAGAATGGATTTCTTCTTCAGATGCTTCTGGAAGGCAATGAGATCTTTTGGCGCTATCATTCAGTTCCCTTGATTTTCCCCAAAAAGCGATTAACCTCCTCTTGCTTCTCAGAATAGAGGCGAAAGAGCTGATTCCAGCAATCCTGATCGCCTGCTCGCGGACCCAAATGCGCTAAGTAGATATTTTGTGACCCCTGGAGTTTTTTCTCAAAATAAGTGATTTTGCACTGAGACTCAAAATAGAATAGCCGCTTGGCGCGCGATTCTTCAGAAAAAACACTCACTTTCAATACCACCTGATGCCCAAGGGCTCCGAATTGAACGGTCGATCCCAAAACAATACGCTCTTCATCAAACTCTAGAATCTCAATCGTTTTCGAATCGCCAATGGCAAGGGTGGCACTTTCCTTAGGCGCACTCAGAGACTCACTTTTCAGAATCTCTGTTGCCGCAGTGAGGTTTTTGAGCTCTAAGTCGAGCGTAATAGTGCCGTAATCCTTGCGGTTGAAGATTCTTTGCGCCAATCCTTTATTCTGTCCCACCTGTCGCTCCCAACGTAAAACTCACGCCCAAGGTTATTACATCTGTCACATTCGTCCGGTTCCCGAGCACGGCTCCAAAAGTCGCTCCCGGGACTTTGCCTTTTAGGTCTTCCTGATAAACCATCATACGATAATCCAGGGTTAGGGAAAACCGTTTATTCAAATGAATTTGCTGCCCGAGACCCACGAAGGGTCCGATGCTCTTGCCGGACTCTGTACGGATCTCCCCCACCCCTCCGCGAAGATGAAGATCAAAGTAGATGATCATAGCACCCAAAAGGCTCAGCTTTCCATAGAGGAAATCTCCGCTCGCCTGGGCTCCGCAAAAAGAATGGGGAATATTGGTATTTGCGGTGTAACCCGAGGTGGCTTCAAACGTCTTTAGTGCAGTAGAACCTGAAGCATAATTCTTCCAACAGATGAGATGCGTCGAAAAATAGGGACTGAAATAATACCCGAGCGTTACTCCCAAGCTTCTGACATTAAGAAAAGGATCGGTGTTAACAGTTCCTCCAAAAATGCCAAATTCGAACTTCCTGGCGTTTTGGTAGGTTCGATTCTGAACGACCCCTAACTCCGTATCATCTGCCTTTGCCCAGTATTTTTCTTTAATCTTCTCGACTTCGACGACATCCGATGGCTCCTGCGAAGGCTCCTGGCCCCACGCATTCGGGTGACTCGCCAAAGTTGAGACAATAACCACGGCTGAAACAAAACCCATTAGTTTAGACATGCAACACCTCCGGGACCGCGCCCCAACCAAAGAAACATCTCCATCCTTCGGCCTCTTTTTCGGCACCTAAGAAAACGATCTCGACCTGCGCCACTTGGAGCGAGAGTTCCTCCAATAGACTAAGCATCAGGCGTGAATCTCGCTTTTTTAAGGCAAGTCGGGATTGAGAACTCACCGTAAAATGACAGCCCACTTTTGAAACCTGAGATAGGACACCCGAAACAGATTCTCTACCGTCAAAACAGATCGCTCTTACGGCCTTCGATGTCATCTTAGGTCGGTAAGCGTCCAAGTCGGGCGCAGCTTGAGGAGCGGCATCCAGCGGCCTCCATCCATTTTCCCAAATCCATGAATACTCCCGAAGCTCGCCAGAAAGCTCCATCCGCTTTAGCTTTGTAGCCGTAAAGGGGCCACAGACTTTACCCGCTTTTCCTAGAAATACCAGATCTTCGTTTTTCATAAACGTGCCTCCTCAGCACCACGACAACCATCCTGAAGTCGAGCCTGCGCGAAACCCACTTCGTCTTCCCAAAGCTCAGCCCCCTCCAAGTCAGAGGCCCGAACCAATCCCCATGACCAACTCGAGCCCGTGCTCTGTCCGGAAATCTTTTTTCTAAGTTCAATCAAATGGCTCTGCTCAGGGTGTGCATTCTTCCAGACCAGATCGCGACTTGCGCCACTGTACACCTCGGTAGCAATCAATTGATTATTTTCCGCGATCTCTTCGAGAAGCGTGAGCATTCGAGTATTCTGCTCTCCAAAATGTGCGTTAATCCGCGCAATGCGATCATTTCGGAGATTCGGGATGTTCTTTGCAAAATTCGAAACAGCGGCGCGTGTTGTTGTAATCCCCAGACGATAGCGCTGGTAGTGCCTTAGGTTGCTTCGACATGTTTCAGCCAAGTTATAAATTACGGCAGGGAGTTCTTCACCCATCGCAAGCCGAACTCGGGCAAGGCGTTCTGCTTTTAAAAAATCACGCAATTCCAAAATCAGATTTTTCCGCATAAGATTCGCTTCAGTCCGTGCGTCTTTTGTTTGCGTCTTCCAACGGGGGGAAACGCCAAGGAGCTGATTGATCTCCTCTTGATAGGATTGAAACAGAGGAGACCGAATCCATTCGGACATGATTTTCTCTGGAATTTCAGGTTTTCCTTGTTTACCTTGAAGATAACCTACCGCAATTCTGTAATATTCGCTCGAAGGTACCGTGGGCTGTTTTAGCCACGAATAAATCGCTGCATAATCCTTCTTGAATAATTCCAGACTGGCAAGGGCCAGAGGGTATTCACAAAGTTCATTGTAAGCCATCGCTGAAACCATCAGGGCTTCAGGGACAAAGGTGCGCTTTAACCCCCCCGAACGAAGCTGATGCGAAATTCCAACGGCCCGACTGTATTGGCCTGCCATGAGATAAGTCCACGAAAGCTCGGTCAGCACCCGGGGCAATTCATTGGAGTTTTTACTCACTTTTTGAAACTCCACGGAGGCAGTGTCATACGCTCCCAACGCATAGTAGGAACGTGCCAACAAGATGGAGGCGGCGTCTTGCTCACTCTGAGATCGCAAAGACCCTTTACTCAGATTGAGTTCGGCCAAACTCCGAATCACCTTGGCAGGATTATTCGCCTTTGCGTCTGCAAGCGCATGAATAAATGGAAACCGATTTCCTGCAACGGATCGCCGCTCGACTTCACGTAGGAGTTCCCTGACCTGAGACTCACCTTTAAACTCACCTTTAAACTCATCTTTAAACCCATCTTTGAGCCATTGCGAAACCGCCCGTCCATTTTGTCCCTGGGGATCAATCGAGTCCTTATTGACGTTAACAAGTGCGGGAAATTTTAGGGCCGTCACTCTGGTCTTGATCATTCCCATACATTTTAAAGCCGCCTGACGGATCGGCGCAGCTCCTGAAACATGCCCCTTTAAGATCTTCCCAAATCCTAAGTGCGCCAGATGATCGAAATGCATCAGATAGAAGGAACGGGCAATCCAATATTTCGCAAACTCCAAAGCCACTTGAGTTTCACTCTCCGAGCCTGGTCGCATGGACAATATTCGCAATAGAGCCAGTCCCTCGCCTAGCCCTCGCTGGGGCGAAGCCTTGCCACTCGTAAACATCTGAAATTCTGAAGTCCACTTTTGAAACTCCCCCGCATTTCCGGCAACGCCCGCACTACCCGTATTACTAGTATTAAATGATTCGATCAGGCTCTCGGGAAATATCCAAGTTTCAGTCGGCTCGCAAGCCTGCGAAACAACCACCCCGCGAGGCGCCACACTATTCGCGTCACTCGTAATCGGGTTAATGAGTAGGGCAACAATCAAGAACAACAATCCGGCATTTAACATAAGTCACTACTCCCTTTTTACCGTCTTAAAGAGAAACGGATATGAAACCGCGACCACTACCCCTCCTCGAGGCTTTGGAAATTTCCACTCAAGTAGTCGGCGAAGGACACACGAACCTACGGACACATCTGAGAGGGTCGTTTCCTTTTCCCGGGCGTCACCCACCGAACCCTGCGAAGCAACCTTGAAATCAATCACCACTTTCCCCTCAAGATGCGAATTCTTGAGGATTGCAGATTCGTAGCAATAACGAACTTCACTCAAGTGGGAATGAATGACACGAGCCACCTCTTCTTTTGTCAGACCCTCTTCGACTTGTGCTTGATCTGTATTGAGGGTGACCAAGGAGCGTCCCTGGCCTCCGACCGAAAGCGAATTGCCCGCGCCCTTTCCATAACCGCCTGCTTCACCGGTCTTTTCGACATTTCCTAGAAGGGATCCTTCAAGGGCAGCGGTCCGAAGCCCCCCAGATATCCCATCCTGAGCTTTGAGCAGCCCATTTACACTTCCACCAAAACTCATCGAAGAGGCAAGTGCGCGCGAAACGGAGGCTAAGCCTTTTCCAACCAATCGGTGCAACGAACGCTGCACGCGAGGACTGTGAACGGCCCGCTGTGCGCGCGAAGAGGCCACAGTCTGGGATGTGGTGCTGCTCTTCAGAATAAGCCTAGCAACCTGCTGAGGGATCAACTCTTCATTTTCCGAGCCTTTCCCCCCCGAACCCGTCAGATCCATAAACCTAATCGAAAGCCCTAGGACCAGGCATGCGGCAACCACTCCCAAAACCACCTTGCGAAATCCTTTTTTTGAATCCAAGTAGTCAGCGTCTTGTGCATCCACCCACACTTTTCTCGCAGCGAGAACCTCGGCAGCTTCATCAGAATCAAGTTCGAGTTCTGTCGAAACAACTGCATGAAGCTTCTGGAGTCTCAAGACTCGAAGTTGCGAACGCCCATCGGGAGTCAAAAGCGTCAAAGACCTTCGGGGATCGGAGAGTTGCAACAGGTCTCCAGCGCTAGCCCTGTAGGGTGCGATAAACCGGGTTGAAAGCACCCTCAAAACCGCTTGATTTCCAATTCGCTCAATGAGCATCCCTTGTGAGGGATCGCAAAGGAGTGGGGTCGCACCATCCCACCTCCAGCTCCGCAGGGGCGCACTTGCGGATCCTTTTTTTAAGCTCAAGAGCTGGAGGCAGTACTGATTTTCAAAATGTTTCATTGGGCAACTCCACTTTGCTCGACCAGCAGCAGATTTTCCGAGTGGAAACTTTTTCGTTTCCGGTAAAGATGTTTGCGCTTGGCTCGCTCTTGCTGCTGAGACACCTGATTCAATGAATCCAGGGGTTGTCTATTGATTCCCTCAACAAGGACACCATCAAAATCGATTACCTTCTGGCTTTGTTCGCGTCCTTCACTTGCTGCAGTCGAATCAAGGGAGACAAGCAGGCAAAGGAGGATAAGAATTGAAATTCTCATGACGAACCTCTCTTCGACAAAATCATCCAACCCTCAGTCTTCGCATCGGAGGCAATAAGCGCTAATGCGCGAAGGACTTGCTGCGTATCCTCATCGAAACCGCTTTTAAAGTCTGCATGAGAGGCCAGTGAGAACAACCAGGCAATGTTGTTATTCTTCAAGGCGAGAGTCCAGAGACTCACAAGGCGTTTTTGCTCTGGCGTTTTAAAGGTTCCGGGGGCCACCCAGGCCTCTGGCGAGAGGTATTCATCCGTAAGCGAAGACCCCGAGAACTCGGCGAACTGAGTCTGCCTTTTCTTGAGTTCGACAAGAATTTGCTGTCTCTTGGCCTCCAGCGGACGAAGGATCTTCATCTCACCTTCTGAGCCCAAGCCCCTACCCAAAGCCTCAGTCAAATCCTGATAACCAAGGGCCAGCTGCTCCAGGGCACTCATTTTAATCCCTTCCCAGGGAAACTTAAGAACCGCCGTCACAGCCGACTCCCACTCCGCCATGAGGAGCATCCGGCGCTCCATCTGACGTTCCAATGATGCTTCGGCCAAATGCACCTTAGCAATAGAACGCATTTTCTCACGCGTTTCAGCTAATATTCTTGGAACAGTACGATGAAGTTCTCCAGCAAGTGCAAGCTGAGTTTCTTGTGGAATTTCATTCCATTGTTCCGCCATTCGCTTTAGCGCCACAAGGGTATCTTGAAAAGGCAGGTGCTTGGCATTCTTGAGTGCCGAGAGCGCCCACAAGGACTTAAAATGCGCGGGTCCTCGATAGGCCTTCTGAAAACAGGCTTCGGCTTGCTTTTCCGTCCCTCGGCTCTCCGAACCGACTTGAAGCGCCAAAAGAGATGAATAGAGTTCGAAATCCTCACCCTTCGCCACCGCAAAACCCTTGAGAGCTTGCTCCAATACCTTCGAGTCTCCTGAGAGCCAAGCTAACCTGAGCGCTCTCTTGGTCAACTCTGCGTTCTGAGAGCCCGATTTACCAAGAGCTGCAAGCAGCTGCTCCACCGCCTTGGAAAAATTCCCATCCTCTTCGCTCATTGCCGCGG
Organism: Oligoflexia bacterium; assembly: GCA_903881565.1. Lineage (GTDB taxonomy): Bacteria > Bdellovibrionota > UBA1018 > UBA1018 > UBA1018 > CAIRTR01. The sequence continues at coordinate 22,981 of CAIRTR010000177.1, forward strand.
CCAAAAGCAGCGCGCTCATTTTTTGAGAATCATTCGAAAACTTAGAATTCAAAACGGCTTGGACGCGCTGGCGAGCGCTTTGAAAATCAGCGAGCAAAAAGGCTGCTCGAGCCTCTAAAAGATAGCAATCCGCAACTCGTGAACTCTGAGCAAACCCTTCACTACATTTGCGAGCCTCAAGCAACGCCATCTCCAACTCAGAACGACTCGAAGTCGCGGCAACTTTGCCCTCAATAAGTTTAATCGAAGCCGAGGCACCAATTTCAAGCGCACGATTCTTGAACTCCACATTCCATTTGTCAGGGCGGGAAGCCATCAGCTGGGTCAAAGTGACCACCTCCACCCAAAGCTCCGACACGACCAAGGTATCCAACACCAACCCCATGGCCGAAGCCGCATAGACGGATGAGGGATTAGAGAATGCAAAACTCTTCATTCGATCCACAGCCACCTGCACCTCGCCAGAAGCATACAGAGCTCGAGCCACTTCAAACTGAAAGCCCGCAAACTCCTGTGATTGGGGGGCGTATCTTTTTTGGTGCGCATCAACCCAAGCAGACCATTCTTTAACGAGAGGATCGGTCTGGCCCGTGGCTTTCGCAATATTTACAGCTTGGAGCGAGTCGGGAGCAAGATTTGATCTTTTGAGTTCTTGAAATCGGCTGGACACCATTAACAGACTTACGTTTTCAACAAAAGATGCAGGCTGAGACTTTTGATGGCTCAGTTCTTCCAGGACAGTCCGATATTCTTTAGTCGCAAAAGACATTTCTCCTGCTAAAAAATAGGTCTGAGCCAAATTATAGCGTGTCATCTCTCTTGTCGAATCCGAAGGATCTTGAAGGGCAAGAAGTGAGACATACACTTCAATAACCGTCCGGACCAGGGCCTGAAACCCATTGGATTGCCTCAATGTTTCGTCATTATTTATCAGTTTTTGGTTCTTTGAAATCAGTTCATGCACCTGAGCAGCCTGTCTCCTGAGAACCTCAAAGGCGACATTTCTTTGGTCTACTCTCAATCCCCGTCCAAGAGAAACCACTACTTCGAGATCCCTTTTCATCTCCGTAAACCTATGCAACGAAGAATGCATTTCAAGAAGGTAAAGGGCGATGTCCATGGTTTGTGGTAGGTTTTCATACTTTTCGGCAGTGGCATCCCTGAACTGCTCTAACTCCATTTGATGTCCATGGGCCCCCAATAGCTTGGCAAAACTCAAAATAAGCTTCCCCCCACGAGGGCCGGGCTGGATCTCAAAAAAATGCTCGCTGATTGACTTGGCATCAAACGGAAGGACTTTACGCTCAAAGGCATCTAGATAAAAGAGGGTGTAATCACTTAATGAGTTCTCTAAAAAAGCAGATGCGGCAGCTTCTTTTAGAGCAACTTGTGCTTGATAATCGCGAATATTCCGCACGAGCGCATCGAGCGCGTTTTGAGATTGGCCCAGATTATAATAGGACCAAGCAAGCTTGTGCAGCGCTAACGCGTGGTAGGGGCCATCTTTTTTGGCAACTACATTCTGCAGCTGTGAGACTGCAAACGCATGGCGGTTGGCAGTAATTTCGATTTCCGCGATAGCCATCGCGCAAGCATCGCCATAGGAGGATTGCGGGAACTGCTTTTGTAATCTCAAGTAATCCGCCTTTGCCGATTCGGATGCGGCCAACTCTGAATAACTCCGGGCTCTCAAAAAAAGTGAACGTTCCTGTTCGTCAGACTCTGAGAAGTGTTCAATCAGGTCGCTCAAGACTTTGATTCCCTGGCTCAACGTCACTTCATAGACGCTTCGATTCTTACCATAGGAGATTCTAAAAAGGAGTTCGGCCTTATCCAAATAGAGGTCCGCTAATCGGGCAAGATCATGCGGTTCTTCGGCGGTACCTTTTCTTTTCTTGATTTGGCTTAAAAAGATATCGATTGCCTTTTCTTGAGCTTGCAGCGCCGCGCGATCGACATACCGAGCACTCCGCTCTTCTTTTTCAGAGGCGTAAAGAACCCCTTGGGTCATAGGAGCAACCCAAGTTCCCATTTCCATGATTGACAGCAAAAGTACAAGGTTCTTTAGCTTTACCACAGCACTACTCCTTTATTACTGCCAGTTTAAGATCAGAAAATCCTTGCTCGGCTGCGACTCTCATCACAGCGCGCAAGGTTCCATAGGGGACCTGCTTGTCAGAGACTAGAAGAAGTTTTCCGTTGTTCTCAACTTCTGAATTGGACTCTGAGATAAGCTGTCTCCTTTTACGCTCTTTTTTGAGAGCCGATGTCAGCGAGGAGGTATCTTGGGTAAGGCGAAACTGACTCAAAGGGGTAACGGCGACTCCTCCAACTTGAATGGAGTTTTTGGAAACCTCGACTTGCAGAACTTCTTCATTCAACGCCTCACCCTGAGCTACGGGAAGTGTGAGTCCTGCAGAGGGCGTCACACTGATTGCGCCAGAGGCATAACCTTTGAGAAGAAACACTAAAAGGATAGTGAAAACGTCCGCCATTGAAGTAATCTGAAGAATGACTTCACTACTTTGGGCGCCTGAAGATCGAATTTTACTTTTTAGTGCTGATACCATATTAGAGTTCTCCAAAGGAAATTTCGGGAAACTGTTTACGTATCCGCTCCATCGACATTACCAGCGATTCATAGGACACATCGTCCTCAGCCGAGACAACGGCTGAACTCAACCCCGGAAATCGCTGCTTAAGCTGTTTAAGCTCTTCAGCAAGTTCTGTGAAGCCGTACCCTCCGGCTTGAGCTTGAATGACTTGCTTCTTTTTAATTGACCCCGTGAGCTCAACTTGAATCAAATGCTCGTTACGAAGAACAATCATGATCTCTACAGGTGGGGTCGGCACGTCTTGAGTGGAGGACGCCGCTTTAGGAGCAGCCGAATTTGCTTCAAAAACTCCAATCGAGAGAAACGAGGCAGAAGCCAGCAAGAAGGTAATGAGAACCGTGAAACAATCGATGATTGAGGTGATGTTCAATTCAACTTCCTGGGAATGTGATGAAGACTGGCCAAGATTTGCACTCATGATGCTTTCTCCTCTGACACCACCGACTCCACAGACGAAGTGCCGCTCCGCCTGATCGCATCGATCATCTGAAGCGCCGTCCCTTCAAGCTGCTTGATCAAGAAGTTTGAGCGATTGACCAGAAAGCTGAATGCCACCATACAAGGGATCGCAACCGCCAACCCCAACAGCGTGGCGTTCATCGCAGTTGAAATTCCGTTGGCGAGAAGAGCCGCCTTTTGTTGGGCATCCGCGTGAGCGACCGCTTCAAAGGATTGAATCAACCCTGCAATCGTCCCCAGAAGTCCGAGCAGAGTTGAAACGTTTGCAAGTGTTGCAAGGTAAGAGGTCCGCTTCTGGATTCGTTGCGACATTTCTCCAAGCAAGATCTCCATCCGCCCAAGGACAAACTCTTCTGGCTCATGGGCCCTCAACAGCGCGCCCTTGACCAGTTCAACGAGGGGCACCTGGGGTGCTTCGCCACACAGCGTGACCGCTTCTTTGAGTTTTCCTTGAATCGTGAAATTCGTAATTTGATCCAGGAACTGGGTGGGATTTTTGAGAGCGTATTTTACAAACAAAGTTCGGCAACGCTCGATCATGATAGCCGCCGCCAAGACACCGGCAATCAGAATCGGAGCCACATGCATTAGATTGTTACGTAAGAATTCAAACGACATCATATAAAGGTCCTTTCTTTTGAGCCTGTTTACTTACGACTAGCTGAAGCAACACATTTACGATCTTCACGTTGGGTCAACATCCAATCCTTAAAGACTTCATGACGAGCAACCTGCGTGAACTCGTGAGCCACTTTTTCGAATTCCGCTTGGTCCTGTTTTTCTTCTTGAGTACTTTCCGTAGGGTCTTCAGCGGCGCTTTCAGCACTGCTCTCGGCTAGCCCCATTCCATCGAGAAAATCCTCATGCGCAGTCGTCCGTGAGATTTCGCAAGGCTCCGGGCAAAGTCGGGACTTTGGACAAAAGGAGAGACTGACTTCAGAGCGTGGACCTGCGCCCGGGCCAATGAGAACTTCATAGCCGCCTTTTGACTTTGACAACTGATGTGAGACTGGAACGCCATTGACACGAACGCAAACCGAAGCGGGGTTCAAATCCGCGGCATCCACAACCATAAGAACATTGTCATGCCCCAAACAAGCTTCGCCGTCTTTGTGCGAGGGTAAATCACGATGATGAAATTTCATAGTCTCACATTGCCCTGCTACAGGCAGAGACTTAGCTGCTACGGGATTCTCTGCAAGTATCTCCTTCTTATCCGTCTTATCGGGCTTATCATTTTTACTAAGTTTATTAGGCCCACCCGCCGCACTTGAATCAGAAGCAGCGAGCGCAGTCGGCGCAGAAGAAACAGCAAGGGTCTGGGTAGACGGAATTGAAGTATGGACTTCGGAGCTCTTTGGACTCCCCACCTGGGATGTTCCCACCAAGACAGGAGCCAGCTGGGAGGAGCGAAGATGTGAAATCACCCCTATCAAAGCCACCCCCAAGGAGAGGGTTATTCCGGCTATAATTCGTGTCCTTTTTTCAATCAATTTGAGACCCATATTTTCGTTCCTCCATTGTCGATGCACCACTTATTGCGGAGCATCAAGTAACTAACTGGATACTAGGGGCCAACTTGATTAATTGTCAATTATCTTTAATTATCACTGTAACATACCGATACTATTAACTATTTCATACGCAATGAGCGCTGAATAGCCCCACTATTACATCTAAAGTTATGAAACACTTAGACAATTAACATATTTTAATTTTTATTTGACAGGCGATTTTTTCAGAGTAGCGTCCGTACACAGAGGCGCAAGAAAATGAAAAATTTAATTCTAATCTTCGGTTTGATCTTCTTATTCAACGGATGCGTTTACGAGAATCAACAGATTTACGGAAAACTGTCGCAAGCAGACGCGAAAATTCCAACCACTCTTCAACCCAATTCCGATCCCAACATCGCTCAGCCGAAGGTTGTGGAGAACGGCACTCCTTCAACTGACCCAGTAAGTAACACGAGCGAACTCCCAGACAGCGAAGCAAACCCCTCTCCTTTTACTTCGCCAAGCGCATCTCCCAACAGCATGCCAAGCGATGACACCAATTCATCCGGCTCAACTCCAGTTGCGAGCTCAACTCCAGTTGCGAGCTCAACTCCAGTTGCGAGCTCAACTCCAGTTGCGAGCTCAAC
>CAIRTR010000178.1 GCA_903881565.1 Oligoflexia bacterium
CCAAGGATGCATAAAATACTAAAACTCTTTGTAATGGCAAATTCAAAGCAAGTTAAGAATTTGTAGGAAGAGTCCGACGAAAAGTCTTTGCTGCGGTAGCCGACTTGAAGGGCAGAAGCGCCAAAATCAGATTCCAGGGTGTGGATGATTTTCTCAGACAGCCCGGTATGAACACAGTGCCTGTCTGCTCCATCCCGAAAAACAATAGCGCCTTCGGGAATCCCAAAGAAGCTTCGAATGGTTCCAAGGCCGTGTTCAAACGCGTCGTCTAAGTGCTCCACTTCGAGCCGACAGCTAGCGAGTTCTTCTATAGCTTTCAGGTGATCTTGGGTCGCTCTGATCTCGGTTTGGAGAAGGGCTTGGTTTTTCTCCGAGAGCTCAACCGATTCGGATACCTTTTTCCGCCAGCGATTTAGCGCGTGAGCGAGAATGCCGACTTCATCAGGACCAAAGGTTGGAAGTTGCGTCGCGGAAGGAGTCGTGTCGAGCGCTTTTACCGACTGGGTCAAAAGGGTGAGAGGCTTTACCACACTGCGAACCGCAAGGCCCACAAACAGCAAGAAAAGCGCGATAAACGCGGCGCCGATCCATCCCAGATGGGTCTGGAGAACGAAGGCCGGGGCCAGCGCCTCTTTTTCGAGCTGCCTTACGGCTATTCCCAAAGCGAGAGTCGGGAGGGGGGTGAAAGCCAAAACTTCAATTTCTTTTCGGGTAGCCAGCGATGCTCGCTCACCCGAAACATGGCAGCTATGGCAGCGGCTTCGCACTTCTTTTCTTTTTGTGATGGCCTCTGAGAGAATTCGCCCGTGGTCGGTTTGGGAAAATAAATCCTCGCGATGGGATGATCCCACCACGTTTCCATTTCGATCGATGAGTTGAAGTGTGGTTGTTTTTCCGTTTTGGAGATGGCCAAAAGATTCTAGAAGGTTCGAGGTAGCAGGATGTAAAAGGCCTGCGACGAAGCCCAAGAGTCGCTGAGAATCGCTTCGAATGGGACTCACGACGACAAGGATTGGCCGCTTTTTGTTGAGCAGGATTATAGAAGAAATAACGGCTTTTTTTGCGTTTTCGGCGCTTTTCGCAAGTTCGCGGAGGTCAAGGGCTGTCGTGAGTCCTGCGGGTACGTCAGGAGCCCCTGTAATGATATTTCCGGCGGGGTCGAGGACGAGGGCTCCTTCTCTGAACATCGTCCCGGCGTAGATCCGGTTCAGCATATCTCTGAATGAAGATGCTTGTAGGGAGTTAAAGATTTCATTAGAGGTTCCGGAGGAAACCTCGAGCAGACTGTCTGAAATGCGCTCAATATCATGATGAATGAGATGCTCGAGATAGGTGCCGGTAGTACGAGCTTGTTCAGCTCGTTCATTGAGCAGTCGATCAATGGAGTCGCCCACCATCATCCAAGACTGCGCGACAATTGCGCCTAGAAAACAGCCACAGCCTATTATCGTAAACAGGGTTGCGCGGGCGTAAAGGCTGTGCCGTAAGCGAAGAAAGCCCTTGATATGAGACCGGGTCATAGATGCGGCTACTCTATCTCAAAAGGCTGGTTCTCACTAGTTTTTGCGGACCAAGGCGCCAAGAAAACGCCAAGAAGGTGGCGGGGGGTTCACCTCCGCTCACGACGGGTTGGCGTCGGAGTTGTTGATATTATTGCGGAAAATTCCTAGTGCCGAAGGTCGAAATTGCCGTTAGACTTGAGGACGGGGGATGAGGCGACATGAAAAGATCTTGGTTAACCGGAACTCTAGGGATGGTTGTATTGGTTTCGCTTGCTCTACTACAGGCGGGAGGTTGTGCGACCGGATCGCGAAAACCTGCCTCGGCTGCTTCAGATGCTGAGGCGCTGGCTGCTTCGAAGAATTTTCATACCATCACCGGTAAGTTCCTCGAGTATGTTTTGAGTGATCAGTTTAATGCTGAAAGCTGCTCTCCTTTTCTTAATGAAGTTTATTCTCAGATCTTTGCCGCTCCCGTGAGTTACTTTGATCTGTCGCATCTGGATGCAGAGGCGACCGGGATCATTAGAAATTTATTTCGGACTCGATTGGAAATGAGACGGAAGCTTGCGCTGTTTAGCGTCGCAGGAGCTGCAACCGAGGAGTGTGTAAATTCGATGCGCAACGTCCTGCGCGCGGTTCGTTTTGCCGAAGACTACGTGGGTGAATTTCAGGTAAGGCCTAAACCGTTTGATGCTAAGAATCCCGCGATCGCCTTTGCCGGCGCAGAGCCTCATACGATGGTGAATTCTTATTATCTCCCCTTTGATATTGAAGCCAACGTGCGCTCCGGAGACGTTTTGTTGAGCCGGGGGGCTGCTTTTACCAGTGCCGCGATTGCGCGCCTGGGCGATGTGGATTCGCAGTTCAGTCACGCTGCCCTTGTTTATATTGATTCAGAAACTCATGAAAAGTACACGATTGAAGCCCACATCGAAATCGGCGTGGTCGTGGCTCCTTTTAAAAAATATCTGGGGGACGGCAAAGTCCGTTCCGCTCTTTTTCGATACGGCGATCCTGTGCTCGCCCATGAGGCTGCGCGGATCATGTATGAAAAAGCCAAGGCGGCCATGGATCGCAAGGAAAACATCCATTATGATTTTACGCTAGACGTGAAGGATCACTCGAGCATTTTTTGCTCTGAAGTTGTCGCGACCGGATTTGAAGAGGCCTCAAAAGGCAGAGTCATGGTGCCGATGTTCATGAGTCGGGTGACCCCTAAGAATCGAAGTTTCGTTGATCGCCTGGGTGTGACGGCAACTCAGTCGTATATGCCTGGGGATACAGAGGTCGACCCACGATTCGAACTCATTGCGGAGTGGCGAGACTTCAGCCGTATGCGAGCGACAAGGTATAAAGATGCGGTGCTTACGAAGGTCTATGAGTGGATTGAAACAAAAAATTATACCTTCGATCCTACTGCGTTTACGAAGGCAGCCAGTGGTGTCGCTTGGGTGCTTCGCCACACGCCCTTTGTGGGATTATTGCTGGAGGAGAAATTTCCTCCCTATATGGCTCGGAAAATTCTGGAAACGATCGGAGTCCTCAATGACACCGTGAGCCCGATTGAGGCAAAGCTTGCGAAGCAGGATGAGGCACGGATTCGCGCAACCGGTTTTCCAATGACGGCTCATGAGCTCTATGAGGAATTAGAGCGTATGCGCGAAGAAGACCAGAAGACCTATGCTTCTGGCGGAAAATCTCTTTTTCATAAGATTTTTCATCCTTAGGTGTTGTTGGTATTGCAAAAATTGAGGGGTTAGCCTATACCCGAGGGATTGCGTTAGGTCGATACGAGTGTAGCTCAGCGGGAGAGCACGCCCTTCACACGGGCGGGGTCGTAGGTTCAATCCCTATCACTCGTACCATTATTAGATTCGGCTTTTCAATTGTTTGACTGCTCAGGGCAAACACGTCATCCTGTCATTAGTCTTGGGGGTGTATGATTCGAGCAGAGGTTTGGCTAGTTTTGAATTTTATAATTTGTGTTTCCGCTTTTGCTGATTCGCAATTAACCGCCGTCGCCGAATCCGCTTCGGATTTGAATCGGACCGTCCCGCAAACGGTGAGCCCGGCCATTAGGCGCTGTGACGTTCCCCAAGGTCCTCCGAATGTTGGACAACAGCATAAAGAAGATTCCGCTACTAGCGACACTCTTTTGAATAGGTGTCTCAAAGATCCTGCGGTAACTGAGCGGCGCTGGAAAGGTGTGTCGTATGTTGCTTCTCAATTGTGCAAGAAGCCGAATACAATGGAAGCAACTCCTGCTGCCTACCGTATTAGAAAGCAAGACGGTAAGATTCAAGTCGCTATGACTGTGATCTTTGATTACAAAGGAGGCATGAATAATCTTCCCGGCGTGCTCCGAAGATTAGGCTCCGTGCGTGATTGTATTTCGAGGTTTTACGCACGCTTTGGAATCAATCTGGAATTAGACTTTAATACAAATCCAGGCGTATCCAGTCCAAAATCTGGTGATTTACATGTCGATCTTTGGGATAAATATCCGCGGTATAACTCGGCGAATTGGGCTATGATTGAAACCTGCGGCGTGTCCCTCACTGAAGACCAGGCGTGTGGTGCTTATGCACATGAGCTTGGCCATCTGCTGGGTTTACCCGATCGGTATGTAGAGCCTAATTGTCCCGATCGAGAACTCGGGCCTCATGATAGCGTTATGCGAGCGGGGGGCTGGAATGGGAGTAAATCCGTGAGACTCTATCCGAATGATATTGCAATAATCTTGGAACCCCTGTGTGGCCACTAAAACTATGCTGAAAACAATTCTCTTGGTCATTGTTTCGGTGTGCAGTTTGTTTCACTCTTTGACGTGTTTGGCGGAGGACGTTTCCAAAAGCCCCATCATTGCATTCCGATTTCATGGGGGTGCCTTGCTTTCGTATGTCGATGACCGTCTCAGAGTTTTTCCGAATGGAAGAACGGAGCTTGAGACGATTTCCCCATTTCCTTATGACCCCAGCATTCAAAACCGTATTGGACGATTTGAAGGACGAGTGGATCAGAAGGAATATTTGGCACTTTTCGCTGAAGGTTCCAAATTATTCAAGGCGAATAGTAAAAATAACGAAACGCCGGCGGATGCAGTTGTTACGGAATTGTCATTCGAAAGCGATGAGAAACCTCAGCGTTCAGTTTGGGTTCTGGGTAGTAACACCCAAGCTAAGGTGCTTGAGGATCATTTCTATCAGATAAAGAAGAATTCGATGAAGAAGGCACTTGCTGCGCTGGAATTGACTTGTGATACTCATCCCAAAGTCGAAGTTAGGTGCAATATTAAGAATATCGGGATGGGTCAAGTAAGAACTGTAGATCCACTCGGAGTATCAAATTCTCTTTTTTGTATAAATAATTTCGGCCAAAGAGTACCCATGAATTTGGCAGAAGAGTACGATCCTCGCAAAATGAAACCGAAGTCTCTATTGCTGGAGACTAAGGAAATTTATGCATTTCGACTTGAACTCAAATCCCCATGTCATGGGCGAATTTTAATGAAGACCTCGGATATGTTGATTAACAGTGCCTATGCTGGCCATTTGTTAGGGGAGTTAATTTCGAATCCGCTTGAAAAGTAGGTTGGAAGCAATGGCGACTATGCCACCACTGCTTTAGCTTGAGGCCCTACCGCCAAGTACGCGTGAGTAACATACTGCTGAACCACCCGATGCGTATTAAAGAACGAAGCATTAAGGGAAATCGCGCCTTTCATCACGCTGATCCACCGTGCCCGATTCGTATAAAATAGCGGTGCGATCAGATGCTCTAGTTTTCCGTAGAGATCGTCTGCATCTCGTTCGTCGACCCCGGGCCCATCCGCACTTTTTCCCCCCATCGACCACCCCGTGATTCCTTCGATGTTTCCTTCAATCCACCAGCCGTCGAGCACGCTGAAACTTGGAACTCCATTGTGTGCGGCCTTCATCCCGGAGGTTCCGGATGCTTCCAAAGGTCGAAGGGGGGTATTGAGCCAGAGGTCAGCTCCGGCCGTCAGGACCTGTGCGATCTCGGTGTTGTAGTTTGGCAGGTACACGACCGGCAGTAAACTCCCGAGTTCCTTGGCGGCTGCAAAGATATCGCGGATCAAAGCTTTCCCCCCTTCGTCACTGGGGTGGGCTTTTCCGGCGAAAATGATTTGCATCGGAGTGTTTTCGGCAATCCGCTTGAGTCGGGCGAGATCATGAAAGATCAGATCCAGTCGCTTGTAGATCGTTGCTCGGCGTGCGCATCCGATCGTCAAGACATCAGTAGAAAATACGGCGCCAGTTTTGTCCTTTACCATCTGGATGAGAGTTTGCTTGGCCTTCTGGTGAGCTTTCCAGACTTCTTGAGCTGGAATACTTGCTGCCTGACGGAGCATCGCAGGGTCTTCGCGCCACACGGGGACGTAGCGATCATAAAGGTCCCGAAAACTTTCGCAGGTCCACGTTCCTGAGTGGACGCCATTGGTGACGTGATGGATTTCATAACCTGGGAACATGCCTTCGGACATCTGTTGATGTTTCAGGGCCACGCCATTCACAAAATGGCTGAGGTTTAGCGCAATCTGGGTCATGTTCATTCGATCAGGTCCTCCGATCATACGGAGGACCTCTTCAGGATAGGTAGCTCCCAGAAACTCTTTAACCAAGCCGTATTCAAATTGGTCATGACCCGCAGGGACTGGGGTGTGGGTCGTGAAAATGCAGCGGTTCTGAACGTAGGTATAATCCAGTTTCTTTTCCAAACCCGGCTTGGAGGCTGCCTCCGAGAAAAGAAGTTCGACTGCAGCTAGACTCGCGTGCCCTTCGTTGAGATGAAATTTTTGGATCGCGGTGTACTTGAGCATCTGCAGAATTCGGACGCCGCCAATACCCAGAACGGCTTCTTGCAGCAGTCTCAGGCGTGGCCCGTTGCCATAAAGATAATCAGTGATGTGGCGGTCTTCGTCGTTATTGGTGGGAATATCGGTGTCGAGTAAAAGAATCGGTACCAAGTAGCCATCATGTCCGCGGATGTCATATTGCCACGCCTGAATGCGAACTTGCCGTCCTCTCAGCGTCACGTCCACCGTCCCTGGGAGCAATCGCAGAACTTGTTCGGGCGCCCAGCGGACGGGTGTTTCTTCTTGAGTGCCGTCGTTCTTTAAGTGTTGATCGAAGTAGCCGGAGCGATGCAGAAGGGTCACTGCAACAATGGGGATATGAAGGTCTGCGCTTGATCTTAACGCGTCTCCCGCCAGGACGCCAAGACCGCCCGCGTAAGTTGGCATTCTTGGGTCAATTGCGATTTCCATCGAGAAGTAGGCAATCAATCTTTGTTCTGCACTTAAATTCAAATCATGCACCGTGGTCTGATTGTTCGAAGGGCGCTGCCCAAATTCCTGACGGCAGAGCTCGGAGCAAAAATAGAAGGTTTTCCCTTCATGAATCAAATTGATAGCGGTTGCAGGATCGACGGGCATTCCGCAAATTGGATCTTTGAGTATCGGCAAAATGGTGGCGATTTCTTGTGACATAGTAGCTGATTTAAGAGTGCAGTGCGCGTGCCACTGCCCTGTGTGATTCCTGTCATCTCGAGGGTTCATGGATGCAAATTGCAAATCTTGTGCTAAAGTACTGAAATGGTCACGATCAAGTCCGCGCGCGAAATAGATGCCATGAGAAAAGCGGGCGCGCTTGCCGCTAAGTGCCTCGCTGAGATGTTAAAACTGGTGAAGCCTGGCGTATCACCGCTTGCCATTGATCGCGCCTGTAACGAATGGACTTTAGCGGCGGGAGCGATTCCTGCGCCGCTAAATTATCACGGCTTTCCCGGCAATCTCTGCATCTCCGTGAACGACGTCGTTTGTCACGGGATACCTGACAAGCGAGCTTTCAAAAAAGGGGATCTTGTTAATCTTGATGTCACTCCGATATTGAGCGGGTTTCACGGGGATACGAATGCAACGGTCGTCGTAGGCGCGCAAGGCGCCGCAAAAGAGAGTGAAATCCTCCCCGAGGTCAGACGGCTTATTGAAACGGCCCGCCTTTCGATGTGGGAGGGGATTCGCCAAGTACGCCCTGGGGCAACCCTTGGCGATCTGGGGCACGCAATTCAAACTTTTGTTGAAAAGGCGGGCTTTTCGGTGGTTGCCGAATATTGCGGGCATGGCATAGGACGGGGTTTTCATGAGGACCCCGTTGTTCCCCATCTCGGACGACCCGGGCAGGGGTTGAAGCTTCGCGAAGGCATGACCTTCACGATTGAGCCCATGGTGAACATGGGCAAGCGCGATATTTATGTTGAGGATGATAACTGGACCGTGCGCACCCGCGATGGCTCGTTATCTGCGCAGTTCGAACATACTCTTTTGGTGACCGCCAACGGTGTTGAAGTATTGACCCTTGGCGAGGGTGAGGTCATTTGAGTCGCACTCTCTCTCAACGAATTACTCCTGATCGCCAATTAACATCCTCTGATGCTCTAGACATCTTTTTGGAATATGTTCGCGAAAAGGGCCTCGAGCTTTATCCCGCGCAAGAAGAAGCCCTGCTTGAACTTTATGCCGAAAAGAACGTGATCCTTAATACGCCAACCGGCTCAGGAAAATCGCTCGTGGCTCTGGGACTGCACTTTTTATCACTCACTCAAAAGAGGCGTTCCGTTTACACCTGCCCGATTAAAGCCCTCGTGAACGAAAAATTTTTAGCACTCTGCAAAGACTTCGGGCCTGAATATGTCGGAATGATCACAGGAGATGCCACGGTGAATCCCGACGCTCCGATCTTGTGTTGCACGGCGGAGATTCTGGCAAACGACGCCTTGCGACTCGGGGCGCGAGTTGATGTTGATGATGTGATCATGGACGAGTTTCATTATTATGCCGATCGTGAACGAGGCGTCGCCTGGCAAATCCCGCTGCTGAGCTTGCCGCAAGTCCGGTTTCTGCTGATGTCTGCAACTTTGGGCGACGTGAGTTTCTTTGAAAAAGCGCTGACGAAGTTGAATCATTGTGAAACCGTGACCGTGAGTTCGGTGGACCGTCCCGTGCCGCTTGATTTTGAATACAGTGAAATTCCCGTGCACGAGGCTGTTGCCAAACTCATCTCGCGGGGGCGAGCGCCAATCTATCTTGTGAGCTTCACGCAAAGAGGGTGCGCTGAAGAGGCTCAGAACTTCATGAGCGTTGATATCTGCTCGAAAGAAGAAAAGAAGACGATTGCGCTTGAGCTTGAGGGTTTTAAGTTTTCAAGCCCCTACGGAAAAGAGATTCAAAAATTCATAAAACATGGTCTCGGGATTCATCATGCGGGGCTGTTGCCGAAGTACCGTGTCCTGGTGGAGCGCCTAGCCCAAAAGGGCTTGCTGAAAATCATTTTCGGAACTGACACGCTTGGCGTGGGCGTGAATGTCCCTATACGCACCGTCTTGTTTACGAAGCTTTGCAAATTCGATGGGCAAAAAACCACGATCTTGAGTGTACGCGATTTTAAGCAAATTTCGGGACGTGCAGGCCGGAAAGGCTTTGATGACCGCGGCACCGTGGTGGTGCAGGCGCCTGAGCATGTGATTGAAAACTTGCGCAATGAGGATAAAGCAGCGGGCGACGCAAAAAAAATCAAAAAACTGGTAAAAAAGAAACCGCCCGATAAGGGTTTTCTTATTTGGAATAAAGAGACCTTTGAACGATTGGTTCAGGGCCAGCCCGAGGCGCTCGTATCACAATTCAAAGTGACCCACGCCATGCTTCTTCAAGTCCTCGGGCGAACCAAGGCTGTCACGGATGGGGGGCCAGGGGTCAGTGGCAAAGAGGCAGGGCGTGCGATGCGGAAGCTGATTAGTGATTCTCATGAATCAGATCACGCCAAAAGGCAGCACCGCCGAAAAGCTTTTGAGTTGTTTCGCTCGCTGGTGGATCGGAAAATTATTGAGCTTAATCCGCTTCGGGTGAATATCGATCTGCAGGACGATTTTTCGTTGAATCAAACGCTCTCTTTGTATTTGATTGATTCGGTTGCGGCTCTGGATCCGCTGGTCGAGAACTATGCGCTTGATGTTTTGACTCTGGTTGAATCGATCCTTGAGAACCCTGACATGATTTTGCGAAAACAGCTCGATCGCTTGAAAACCGAAAAAATGCAGGAACTCAAGATGCAGGGGATGGATTTTGATGAGCGCGTCGCCGAACTTGAGAAGATGGAGTATCCCAAGCCCAATTGCGATTTTATTTATGAAACCTTCAATGTGTTTTCCGCGAAACATCCATGGGTAGGCGAGGAGAACATTCGGCCCAAGTCCATCGCCCGTGAAATGGTGGAGCTGTATGCGTCTTTTTCGGACTACATTAGAGAATATGACCTTCAGCGCGGAGAAGGTCTGCTCTTGCGTTATCTTTTTGACGCTTATAAGACGCTCGTTCAGACGGTCCCGAGTTTTGCTAAGAACGAAGAGATTGAGCTGATTGAAGTATATCTCGGAACCCTCGTGAGAGCAGTAGACTCAAGTCTCTTGGAAGAATGGGAGCGAATGCGCAATCCGGGGAGCGCCCGCCTTTCTGGGAAATCAGTAGCGGCCCTAGCGCAAGAAGCTCAGGAGGCTCAGCAGGCCAATCGAAAAAGGTTCCAGATTCAGCTTCGCAATGAGGTTTTTCGAGTCGTTCGTGCCCTGTCTCAGCGAGACTTTGAAGAAGTCCTAACGATTGTTCAAAAAGATGACGCTTGGACCGCTGCTCGTATGGATGGATTGATGGAAGAATACGTCGCGTCTGGGCATATGCGTATGAGAACAGATACTCAGGCGCGCGCACCGAAGCATCAGACGGTGACCGAACCCACTCCCGGGATTCTCCGCATCGAACAAGTCCTTGTGGATCCGGAAGACGCGAATGATTGGGTTTTAACCTTCGAGCTCGACAAGATTCGCGCGGAGACCGAAGGGAAGCTTGAATTACGGTTACTTGGATTCGGCCCTGTGGTTTAATACTTCTTGAGAAGAGGGGTTTGATCATGAAGATGAAGCACTGGGTTCTTGGCTTAGCATGGGGTCTCGCAATTTTCTCGAGCGCGCAGGCCGCTCAATATTCAAATTCTGAGAGCGTCAGTGTTCAACCTCAACGCGGGATGCAAGAGACGTTTTGGGGGGTCGAAATCGCAGGCTCCGGCTTGGGCGTAGCCCCTAAGCTTTCAGGAGTCGCGACGGGCAAGTCGATTTCCAATTTTTCCATGAATGCTGAGGTTCAGCCTCCGTTGAGCTCCGCGAGTATTGGTGAAATTAATATCGGGCCCAGTTTTTCGACTTTTTCCAGTCAAGGCGCAGGTCCAAACGAAGTTCCTAGATCTTTGGTGTTTGCCTGGACGGTGGGAGCAGGCGCTCGTTATCAGGCGCGGTTTCTCTCTGATCAGTGGATCGTACCGATGGTTTCTTACAACCTGGAGTCGTTTCAATATCGTTTGCGAAGCGGTGAGACTGGGCAGTTCTTTACAAAAGGTCCAACCTTGGGCGCGTATTTTTTACTAAATTCTTTTGACCCAGAGGCAGCGCACGCTCTGCATTCAGGTACGGGAATTGCCCGCACTTATGCCACTTTTGAGTATCGCGCAGTATCCGGCTCGGGCTCGGATATGGAACTCGACGGGCGCTCCGCTCATTTTGGCTTGCGCGTTGAATTTTAGCTGAATTTTAGACGAGGGGAAGGCTTCGTTCCAGTTTAAGTGTGGAATCGTTATCAGCCGTAGCAAGTGTAAAGCGCAGAGGATAGATGATCCCATTAGGGATCGGCGCTGGAAAACTGCCATCATTCATTGCTTTCTGAATGAGCCGTCGTACCACCCCTCCGTGGGTTGCAATCCCAATTGCTTTGTAACTTCGCGTTTCCATAAATCTGGCAATAGCTGAAAGTGCTCGCCCGATCACCTGCTCGCCCGTCTCGGAGCCGGTGAGCGCGACCTCGTCATCGGTTAGGGGGAGGGCCCTGAGATTCTTGGAGAACTCCGCACCAAATTGCGCGGCGATTTCATCCCGGGTGAGTCCTTGAACTTTTCCCAGGTGAATTTCACGCAGCCCCTGATCCGTGAAAATCGGAACCTCTCCGATATGTCGTGCAATGATCTGGGCTGTTTCATGGGCGCGGCACAGATCAGAACTCAAGATCGCCTCGATACCAAATCGCTTAAGATGCGGCGCGATTTTCAAGGCTTGCGAGCGGCCATGGTCATTCAGCGGAATATCCAGATGCCCCTGGATACGGCCTTCTGCATTCCAATCGGTCTGACCATGGCGAAAGAGATAGAGTGCGCACGAATTCATCGCCGTCCAGCATAGCTTTGATCGGCGGGGTTGTGCAACGGCTAGGTTCTTAACAATTTGCAGCGTGTTATTTTTATCCTAACCCCGCGCACTGACTAAAAATAATACACTGCTGTCAAATGAGTGATCTTTTTTCTTAAGTTGGGGCGGGGGTTTGACCGATACGGACTTTAGAGAGAGGGCTGCGCATATGATTAATTGGGAAGAACTGAGACACATACACGTTATCAAGAAACTTGAAGCGATTCTCGCGCAATGGTTCGACACGGATCTCTTCTTTGTCGATGAGCGCGGACAGGTGAGGAACTGGGATCCCACCGATCGCAAGCGCGAATATAAAAACCATTTTTCACAGGCGTGGATGAGTAAAGAACCTGCGCGTGCGCATTGGTTCAAGACTCTTTCAGAATGGAATGAAAAACTATTCCATAGCTCCGAGCCCCATATGGTGTTTCAAGGCCCTCTGGGATTTGAACAGTTTGTCGTGTCAAGAGTCGCGCACGAAGGTGATTTTCTAGGTTCTGTTGTGGCTTACTGCTACATCGATAAACCCTGGACGCCTGAAACCAAGGCGCAAGCCAAGGCGGCGTGGGACCAATGGGGTTTTGATCCCACTCATTTTGAAGAAGCGATTGCGAGCTTTAAAGTCGCCACGGAGTCGGAGCGAAAATATTTTCAGGAGCTAGTGGATTTGGTGTCGCAGGAGATTGTGACTTTCCATGCGGAAATCTCAAAACGGGAAGACAAAATCAACGATTTGAGTACGCAGTTGGGCAGTCGTTACAGTTATGATCAGATGATTGGAAAATCTAAACCCATGCAGGCCGTATACGGAATGCTGGATAAGATTAAAAACTCTGAATCCACCGTCCTTGTTCAAGGGGAAAACGGAACAGGTAAAGAGCTCATAGCGCGCGCGATTCATTTTAATTCGCCACGTCGAGGGGCGCAGTTTGTGACGGTCAACTGCTCGGCTTTCAATGAAAACCTGCTTGATAGCGAACTCTTTGGTCACGTCAAAGGCGCATTTACGGGCGCCATTCGCGATAAAAAGGGCCTATTTGAATCAGCGGATCGAGGAACCCTCTTCCTGGACGAAATTGGAGATATGTCTCCGACCATGCAAGTGAAGCTCCTTCGGGTCATTCAAGAAGGCACACTCACGCCGGTCGGCGGCACGGAACAGCGCAAAGTTGATGTGCGAGTCGTGGCCGCGACGAACAAGAACCTTAAAGACATGATCGAAGACGGTACGTTTCGAGAAGATCTTTACTATCGGATTAACGTGATCAATCTCGTGGTGCCTCCGCTTCGGGAGCGCAAAGAGGATATTCCACTTTTGGTGGATGCCTTCTTGTCCAAAGGCTGTAAGGAAAAAGAGCAGCCGCTCAAGACGCTACAGAAGCGTACCCTTGAGAAGATTTTTGACTTCACCTGGCCGGGCAACATCCGACAGCTTGAGAACGAAATCGAGCGTTTGATTGTGCTCTCAGGTGAAGAGCAAAGAATCCCGATGGAGCTGCTCTCGCAAACCATTCGTGAGTTTGGCGAGCAATCCAAAGTTCAAGGCGTTCGAGTAGCCGGCAAACTCAAAGATGCCCTCGAAGAGCTTGAAAAGACGATGATCCGTGAAGGCCTTCGACGCACGAATTGGAACAAGAGCAGGCTTGCTAAGGAGCTTGGAATCTCACGTGCGGGGTTGATCATGAAAGTCGAGCGCTACGGGCTTGATAAACGGAAACTTGCGCGCGGGGCCGGCGAAGCAGCTTAATCCTTCGGGTTCCCAAGCGGATATCTCCAGCCGTGAAAATCCTGATTCATTTGCCGGGCTCGCCCGTGGTCGCTTGAGGCGCTGAGATAAAACCGCATGAGTAGTCCCGCATCGATCGCAGGGGCAGGACTCATGCCGCCGCTGTAGCTGACGAATTGCGCGCCTCCGCATAAGCCCAACGAGAATTTAGGCGTGATCGGCCATAAAATTCCACTTTCGCCCATGAATCCTAAGCCGCCTGTGGCCGAGGAGAGTGAAGTGACTGAGTTACTGGAAAAAATAAAAGGCGTAAATCCGGCTCCGACGTAAATGCGCCCGAACTGAATACGAAAAGTGGGATAGGGCGAAAACATTGTATACTGTGAGTCAGGCCCTGAGGCGCTGATGAAGCGACCTACCAGTCCGATCTGCCCCTCTAGAAGGGATCCGTTGGAAAGCGTGTGAAAAATGCTGAAGGTTCCCCCGCCGCCCATGCTGGTTTTCGTGGGTGCGCCCACAAAATAGGGGTCGCCTTTCATAATGATACCGGCCCCGCCCGAGACCTCGTCGTAGATCATGGTGGCGCGAGCTGGATGAGCTGCGACAAAAAAGGCTGCGATAATGAGGGAAAATCGGGCTAGACCCAGCATAGCCCCTCAATGGTACAGCTCTCGGAGGTTTCTGTAAATGACGAGGCGCGCGGTTTATACGAATTCAGTGGGCGAAGCACTTTTCCTGTGTAATTAAAGAGGTATGGCTTATGTCGATCAGTTACGGGAGCTTGCCGAGCGTGAAAAGCGCGCGCAAGAAGGGGGAGGGGTCGAGCGAATTGCTAAACAACACCAGAGCGGGAAGTTGACCGCGCGGGAGCGTTTGGAATTATTGCTGGATCCTGGAAGTTTCATTGAACTCGATAAGTACGTCGTTCATCGATGCACGGACTTCGGAATGCAGTCACAACTGTTTCCAGGCGATGGCGTTGTCACGGGATACGGCACGATCGGCGGTCGCACCGTTTATGTTTTTTCTCAAGACTTCACTGTTTTCGGTGGGAGTCTCTCGGGCGCGCATGCGGGAAAAATTTGCAAGGTCATGGATCTTGCCGTTAAAAACGGGTGTCCCATCATTGGACTCAATGACTCAGGCGGCGCGCGCATTCAAGAAGGGGTCGAAAGCCTGGGCGGGTACGCCGAGATTTTTTGGCGAAACGTTCAAGCCAGTGGTGTGATTCCCCAAATCAGTGTGATCATGGGACCGTGCGCGGGGGGTGCGGTTTATAGCCCCGCGATCACGGATTTTATTTTCATGGTCGAGAATACTTCATACATGTTTGTCACGGGTCCAGACGTCATCAAGACCGTCACTCATGAAGATGTGACAAAAGAGGCCTTAGGCGGCGCTGAAGCACATTCCGAGAGAAGTGGGGTCGCTCATTTTTCAATGACGGACGAGCGGGCGTGCTTGCAGGGGGTGCGGAAACTGATTTCGTTTCTGCCTTCCAATAATCTTTCGCCCACCGTGCGCTCTCATGTGGGTGATATTCAAGAGGATCGATTGTGTCTTAAGATCGCCGGAATTCTCCCCGATTCTCCGAACAAACCCTATGATATGCGGCTTCTGGTTGAAGATGTCGTGGATGAAGGAGAGTTCTTCGAAGTTCACAAGGGCTACGCCCAAAACATGATCGTGGGCTTTGCTCGATTAGGAGGCAAAGTCGTCGGAATTGTAGGCAATCAACCGGCTCATCTCGCCGGTTGCCTCGATATCTCGGCTTCCTTAAAAGGCGCGCGCTTTGTGCGCTTTTGCGATGCCTTCAATGTTCCGCTCATCACCTTTGTTGATGTGCCCGGGTTCCTGCCCGGAACGAAGCAAGAGCATGGCGGGATCATCAAGCACGGCGCAAAGTTATTGTATGCCTATGCCGAAGCCACCGTGCCCAAAATTGCCGTGATCACGCGCAAAGCCTACGGCGGCGCTTATGACGTGATGTCCTCGAAGCACATTCGCGCTGACTTTAACTTCGCATATCCGACGGCGGAAATCGCCGTGATGGGTCCTGAAGGGGCGATTAATATTCTGTATCGCAAGGAGATTGCGGCAGCCGAAAAAGCAGGACGTCTCACCGAGGAGCGCGCACGTCTTGTCGAAGAGTATCGTACAACTTTTGCAAACCCTTATAAGGCTGCAGAGCTTGGGTACGTCGATGATGTACTGGTTCCTGAGGAAACGCGTCGTGTTTTGATTCGCTCGCTCGGCGTTTTGGCGGGCAAACGCGAGCGGGGACCGGCTCGAAAACATGGGAACATCCCGCTGTGAGGCCGCGATGAAAAATGGAGCGACGACTGCAGTGAAGCGGGAACCGGTTTTAATTGCGAATCGCGGCGAGATCGCCATTCGCATTGCGCGCACGTGCCGGGCTTTGGGTTTTCCGACGATCGCGATCTATTCTGAAGCCGATCGGTTCTCTGATCATGTCAAAGCATGTGATCAAGCTTATTGGATAGGGGAGGCGGCGCCCAAAGAGAGTTATCTCAATGTTGAGCGCGTGATAGCGGCTGCAAAAAAAGGCGGCGCCCGCTTCGTGCATCCGGGCTATGGATTTTTGAGCGAGCGCGCGCACTTTGTCGAAGCCTGCGAAAAGGCGGGTCTCGTTTTTGTCGGTCCTACCGCCGAGAGCATGCGCTTGATGGGCGATAAGATTCGGGCGCGCGAAACGGTGGATCGCCTGGGTGTGCCTCGGGTTCCCGGGAGTCTCGGCGCTGTGGCCAATGCAAAAGAAGCTTTGGGTTTTGCCGAAAAAGTTGGCTTTCCGGTGCTGCTTAAAGCGGCTGCCGGGGGTGGAGGCAAGGGGATGCGACGCGTGGATTCGGCCAAGGAGCTTGAGTCCGCGTTTGAAGGAGCCACTCGCGAATCCTTGGGTGCTTTTGGCGATGGTGCCCTGTATGTTGAAAAACTTATTTTAAAACCCCATCATGTCGAGATTCAAGTCTTCGGCGACGGCAAGGGTAAAGCGATTCACCTAGGTGAGCGTGAATGCTCCATTCAAAGGCGCCATCAAAAAGTATGGGAAGAAACGCCATCACCGTTGATGGAACGATTTCCGAAAACTCGTGACGCGATGTTTGAAGCGGCACTTAAAATCACTTCACATGTGAAGTATGCGGGGGCGGGCACGCTTGAGTTCATTGCAGATGAAGAAGGGGATTTCTATTTTCTCGAAATGAACACCCGCCTGCAAGTCGAGCATCCCGTGACCGAATGGGTGACGGGAGTGGATCTCGTGGCTTGGCAATTGCTCTTGGCTTGCGGTGAATTGAAATGGCCTGAGATTCCGGCTCGAAACGGCAGCGCCATCGAAGTTCGGCTTTATGCCGAAGACCCGCAAAACTTTTTGCCGGCGCCGGGCCCTGTGGGGCTCATTGAATTTCCTTCGGGCGCTTTTGTGCGGTCTGACGCCGCTTTTTCTCGGCAAGGCGAGGTCAGCGTTCACTATGATCCGATGATTGCAAAGGTTTCGGCGTGGGCCCCTGACCGCCAAGCCGCACTTGCGCGTCTTCGTACGGCTTTGGATGAAGTGCGCGTGGAGCGCCCCCGTAAGGCGGGAGGAGAGAGTGTGGGTTCGCTGAAGACGAATCTTCCCTTTCTGCGCAAGCTTTGCCGACATTCGGATGTCCTAAGTGGCAATACGGCGACGGATCTCATTGCCAGAAGCCCCGAACTTACGGAGTTTCAAAATACTCCGCCCTCAAAGGAGGCCGTTCTCGCAGTTGCTCTTTTTCAGATGCTTTTGGACACTGAATCCCAGTCGATGAATGCAGATCCCTCCGATCCGTGGAACCTCGCCGCACTTCGGGAAGGAGTGCGCACATGATTTCAGTTAAGGGGACCGTGATTACGCGCGTGGGTGCTTATGAGATTGAGTGGCTTTCCATTCCCCGCGGGCGTGTGGGAATGGCTCATCTTAGACTTACGAGTGGCGGAACGACTCAGCAGCTCTCGTTGGCTTGGCGAAGAGATGCGCTTGGTTTGTGGCTCGAATTGCCTTGGGGGGTTGTTGGTTTTGATTTGAGTGCAGAGCAGAATGATGACGGGGTAAAAAGTTTTTCAGTCTCCCAGCGTGGGAACTCTTATCGAGCAGATGGACTCATTTGTGTTCGGGGAACCCAGGCGGATCCAAGCAGTGCTCAAAAAGGTAAGAAAAAGGGAGTGCGCGTTCGCGCTCAGATGCCCGGAAAAATGATTCGGGTCTCGGTGAAAAACGGTGATGCCGTTGAAAAAGGGCAGTCCGTGGCGGTGATGGAAGCGATGAAAATGGAAAATGAAATTCGCGCTCCTGCCAGCGGAACCGTCTCAAAGCTGGGCGTGCAAGAAGGACAAGCCGTTGAGAGTGGGGCTGAGCTGTTTTGGATTGATCCCGTTTGAAGGAGTGATTTATGGCTGAAGTTCCCAAAAAAGAATTTGTCACTCGATCAGGTATTCCGGTTAAGCCCGTTTACCGCGAGACCGATGCACCGGGCGTGAATGCCCAAAGCTTGGGTGAACCGGGCCAGGCGCCCTTTACTCGCGGCGTTCAAAAGGACATGTATCGCGGGCGTCTTTGGACCATGCGCCAATACGCAGGTTTTGCGACCGCCGAAGAATCCAATAAGCGTTATCACTATCTTTTGTCTCAAGGTACGATGGGGCTTTCGGTTGCTTTTGATTTACCGACTCAATTGGGACTTGATCCCGATCATCCGCGCGCAAAGGGTGAAGTGGGTAAAGTAGGCGTATCCGTTTCTACGCTTGATGATATGCGCACTCTTTTTCGGGGGATTGATCTGGCCAAAGTCTCGACTTCGATGACGATCAATGCGACGGCCGGTGTCTTGCTTGGGTTTTATGTGGCTGTTGCTGAAGAAAATGGGGCAAAGATCAGTGAATTGCGCGGCACCGTTCAAAACGACGTGCTCAAAGAATATGTGGCGCGCGGAAACTATATTTATCCGCCTGAAGGCGCGATTCGGCTGACGACCGATATGTTTGCTTGGTGCACGCAGCATGTTCCTAAATGGAATCCCATCAGCATCTCGGGTTACCATATTCGTGAAGCGGGTTCGACAGCCGTTCAGGAACTTGCTTTTACGTTTGCCAACGCGATTGCTTACACGGAGGCCACGGTAAAACGTGGCTTGGGGGTGGATGAGTTTGCGGGGCAGTTGTCATTCTTCTTCAATGTTCATAATGATTTTTTTGAAGAGGTCGCAAAATTCAGAGCGGCAAGGCGTTTGTGGACGCGTATCATGAAGGATCGTTTCGGGGCTAAAGATCCCCGGAGCTGCATGCTGCGTTTTCACACGCAAACTGCCGGATCCACCCTGACTGCGCAGCAACCCCAAAACAATGTCGTACGTGTAACCCTGCAGGCGTTGGCTGCGGTTTTGGGGGGGACGCAATCCCTGCATACGAATTCGATGGACGAGGCGCTGGCTCTACCGACTGAAGAGACTGCTCGCCTGGCGCTTCGCACGCAACAATTGATTGCGTCTGAGTCGAACGTCACACAAGCCGTGGATCCGCTCGGAGGGAGTTGGTTTGTTGAGAATTTGACGACAGAACTTGAGGCCCGAGCTTGGGCGATGATTGAGGAGATTGATCGTCGGGGTGGGGTCGTGAAGTGCATTGAGACGGGATACATTCAAAATGAAATCGCCTCCTCCGCCTATGCCGATCAGAGACGAATTGATCACGGAGAAGTTAAGGTGGTGGGTGTGAATTGTTTTCAGGATGATGCGCAGACGGTTTCGAGCAGTATGAAACTTTTGAAAATCGCGCCCGAAGTTGAGCGCGCTGCGGTGGAGAAAACCAGGGCCTATCGCACCAAGCGGTCTGATTCAACGTTCAAGGCGTCTCTTTTGGCTCTTGAAGAGGGTGCTCGAGGCGATCTGAATTTGCAGCAGCTGATTTTGGCCTCTGTCAAAGCCGGTGGAACTTTGGGTGAGATTTCAGACGTGTTGCGCGGCGTGTTTGGCGAGTATCGGGAGTACGCAGGATTCTAGCCTGCGGGGTTTTAGGTCTGCTTCAGCCCTGAGGGGCTAGTTCAGGTTCCGAAAAATCTAGCCAGACTGAGCTTGGAAAAGGTATAATGCTAGAAATGAATATCTTTCAGCTCATTCAAGCTAATCCGTCCCTCACCGTACAAATTCAAAAATCTCTTTTGGAGACTTTGAAGACTCATTCCAAGTGCTCTCTTGATTCGAAGCCCGCCAATTTGAAAGAAAACAAAACTAAATTCAAAATCTCGATTTTGAGCATGCTTAGTTTGAGCAATAAGTCTGGCGAGAAGGGTGTCTTGGCCCTCGGATTTTCCGACAATTCTTTCATGAAGATTTATGAAAACACGCTCAATCCAAAGCCCGAAGGGATCGGTCCGGAGAATGTAAATCTTGCCGGCGCTCTCATTAACGTCATTTATAAAGTTATCGCCCCAGAACTGAGTAAAAAAGGAACGACGTTTGATCCCGCTGTTCCAATTGTCTTGCTTGAAAAAGAGGTCAGCGATTCAGCAAAGGTGGCGGTGGATCGTTCCCTTGTTTTTCCTTTTAGCTCGGAGCAAGGGGATTTGTATTTTGAGATCCCCGAGATCATGGAAGCACCTGCTGAAAGGCCTCACGATTCGACGGTAAAGCCCCAGAAGCTTCTCGCGTTTGAAACTCGAATTTTGCTGGTAGATGACTCGGGTACTACCCGAAAAATTTCGAAAAAGGCACTTTCCGAATTAGGTTATACCAATATCATTGAAGCCAGTGATGGGGCCCTCGCTTGGGAGCTCATCGTCCAGGGCAACCCCCCGGTTGATATTGTCATCTCAGATTGGCACATGCCCAATATGACGGGGCTTGAATTATTGACGAAAATTCGCAGGACGCCGGAAACGAAAACTCTTCCGGTCATCATGGTCACCGCCGAACGCAATAAGGAAGAAGTCATGAAGATCATTAGTCTTGGCGCCCAAGGCTATTTGGCGAAGCCCTTTGATCAATCGGCACTTCAGAAACTTGTTGATAAGATCGTAAACAAGTAAAACTGGTTTTGGCCTTTAGCGCTTTTGCAGAAGCTCCGCCATGTCTTCGGGTAACTCCGCTTTGAATTTTAGGAGTTCTTCACTCATCGGGTGAGGAAACTCGAGTTCATAAGAGTGTAGCGCCGTCCGGGGAAAATCTGCCGTACTTTTGTATTTGCGATCCCCTACAATCGGGTGGCCCTCAAACGCGCTTTGGGCGCGAATTTGGTGCGAGCGACCGGTTTCGAGTTGGAACTTTGCGAGCGTGATTGGCTTGCCACTGATCTGAGAATATTTTTCGGGGATAGCGTTTAGGACGGCTAGTTTTCCTAGATTATGGTTCTTGTGAAACACCCGCACCTGGTTCATGTGTTCGTCTTTGAGTAACTTGTGCTCCCAGCGTACGGGTCCCTCTAATCGCCCTTCGATCCAGCCCAAGTAGCGGCGGATCACAAGTCCTTCTTGAAGGGCGGATGAAAGGCGATTGGCGGCTTTGGATCTTTTAGCAACGAGCATGAGGCCTGAGGTGTTGCGATCGAGACGGTGAATGAGGCCGACGTAATTGCGCCCAAAATGAACTCGGAGCAAATCAACAAGATTTTCGTCGCCGCTCGCTTCGCCCTGACTTAAGAGGCCTGCCGGTTTGTTCACTACCACAAGGTGAGTGTCTTCAAATAGAATTTGGAACAGGATTTTCATTAGTTTCCAGAAGGTGTGGGTTGATACAGACAGTTTGCCCGGCCTTGATCATTTTCGGTGAGCTGGCGTTTTTGCTCGCCCAGCCCACTGGAGTCAAAGCCGAACACGGGAAACATGACCGCTGAATAGTAGGCAGGATTAAGGGTAGGACTGGTGCAGTTAGGAAATCCTGCTTTATCCTTCGTTTCACAACTATGATTGAGTCCCACCAGGTGCCCTAATTCATGAAGGATAATGGTGCGAAGATCGGGCACCTTTTTTCCGGCTGTAAAGAAGTTTTGATAGTTAACCTCCATGATGGCCATGTACATCGTGGGCAGTGGTTTTGCAGGTAATGGGCAAAAGCTGGTGAGCGCGATCGCATCTTGTAGATTGGTGTAGGGCCAGCGTGGGACTGCGTAGATCACCACTTGACCTGAGAATTGATTGCCCTGAACGATGCCTTGGGCGCAAAGCGTGGTGGGTTTTGTGGCGGATGACATTCGTGGATTGCTCGGATCACCCCCATAGTCAATGAGTGGCATATTCATGCTTGATTGCGCAAAAGTATTCCAGGAGTCGGCGGCTGCCACCATATCAGCAAGTTCACTTGCTGTGAAGCCTGGGCTCTGGCTAAAGGCAATGGGGATGGGTGTGAGTTTCCATCGAGCAGAGAGGGTGGAGGCTTGATCGGGCTGGATTTGGCATTCTTTGACGACGGGTGCTGCCTTGGCATTCGGCGTCGCTGGCGCGCACGAGAAGCCCCCTGCACCCGCTGCACTCAGAGCGAGTACGAGAGCCGCACGTGCTGTCCGTCGCTTTGATGTGTTGAAACTCCCCTTGTTCCCCATACTTCCTATCTCTTCGGAATAGCTTCAGTTTTTCTTGATACCCCAATACCCAACAGTATTAGTCTACTATAGATGAACCGCAAATGGCAAGAGTTTGATAACTTCCCTGTGAAATTGTATGCTTATGCTAACGGGGTCCCTGGAATGACACAGCGAAATGACAAGACCGAGTTCAGAACTGTTCTCATAACCGGCGGCGGTAGTGGGATTGGCTTGGAAACGGCCCGCATGTTATTGGAGCCTTCGCTGAAGATTCGCGTCGTGCTGCTCGGTCGTGATCGCAATCGGCTGGAGGCGGCTTCAGAATTTCTTCTTAAAGCAACGGGGGCCTCCGAGCACCAAGTTGCGGTGCAGGTTTGCGATTTGCGAAACGCGGATCAAATTGCGAAGACCCTGGAGCGTATTCTTTCAGGCTGCAAAAATATTTACGGGCTCGTCAATAATGCGGGCATTTATCCTTTTGGTGGACTCTCTGATACCACCGAGAGCATTTGGGATGAGGCGATGGATGTAAATCTCAAGGCGCCTTTTTTGCTCATTCAATCGGTGGCTCCTTGCATGGCTAAGAATGAAAACGGCGGACGCATCATCAATGTTTCTTCAACGGCCGGGATTTTGCCCAATCAGTCGGCGCTGGCTTATTCGGTTTCCAAAGGGGCGATCGTTCATCTCACGAAGGCGCTCGCCAAGGAGTTGGGCAAAGATAAAATCACCGTCAATTGCGTTTGTCCTGGGATTGTTCGCTCTCCTCTTCACGAGACTTATCACGCAAGCGATATTGAACTCGAAGAGTTCTATGTAAAGCGCGGCGCAGTTTTGCCCTTGGGGCGTGTCGGGGAATCTCGGGACGTCGCCGGCGCGATTCGCTACTTTTTAAGCGACGACGCTTCTTGGGTCACGGGCGAGATTTTCGTCGTGGATGGCGGCCGATTGGTTTCATAAGTGGAATCCTGATATGTTTCATGGCGAATCACGCCTTGTTATTTTGGTCTAGTTGGTCTAGTATAGAAGGTATGGCAAAGAAGTCTTACAATATGTACGAAGCTAAGACGAAGCTCTCGGAAATCGTTGATGCGGTTTTGCACGGAAAAGAGATCACTCTCATGAACAGAGGGAAGCCGGTCGCGAAGGTGGTTCCTATTAAAGAAGAAGTAAAGGAACGAAAATTTGGAGCATTCGAGGGGCGCATTGTATTTAAAAAGAACTGGGACGCGCCTATTGATGACTTCAAGGAATACCTTAAATGAAACTTCTCCTAGATACTCACACTTTTCTGTGGCAGCTCTACGATCGTTCTTCAGTTTCCAAACAAGCTCTAAATGCTTTATCAAATCCCAAACACTCTCTTTTTGTAAGCACTGCATCTCTTTGGGAAATTGGGATCTTAATAAGTCTAAAGAGAATTAAAACGCTCGACACCGTTGCTCGCATGTTGGAGCAGTCGGAGCTTGACTGTGGAATTGAGCTTTTACCTATTAGCGTTGCTCATATTGAAGCGGTGGCCGGTCTTCCCCTTCACCATCGAGATCCTTTTGATAGACTCCTGATCGCTCAAGCCCAGTGCGATAATTTAACCGTGATTGGGGCAGATAGGGCGTTTGACCTTTATGGGCTGGAGAGAATCTGGGATTAAACTCCTTAGCTGGATGAGTTTTATGGTGGATCACGCCTTGTTGGTCGGTTCTGAAGACCGGGATCGCCAGTTCTGAGAATCGCTCGAGCGTTTGCGCATTGGGATGCCCGTAGCGGTTTCCCACTCCTGCGGAAACCCATACTTCAGAAGGCTTCAGCCTGCGCAGGAGTGCTTCGGAGTTCGAGGTTTTTGATCCGTGGTGGCCGGCCTTGAAAAGTTCGACGGCTCCCCATTTTTCAATATTCTCAGCAAGCCAAGCAGAGTTCAGGAGTTGAAGCTCTTGGGATTTTTCGGCATCCCCTAAGCTGAGATACCCTCCCCCGTTTTGCAGTGGAACGAAAAGAGCGCCCATAATGGCATTGCCATTCTTTTTGGACTTCTTTTCCGTAAGGACAGTTGTGGGCAGCGGCACGCACCCTGCGCTCCAGTCGCGGAGTGGTACTCCTACATCTTGAAGCGCATTTTTTAGCGAGTTTGCTTTTGGAGTTTCTAAAATCGTTTGCGTGGTTTCCACGCAACGAATGGGAACCAAGCGCGCAAGCCGACTGACGCCCCCCGAATGGTCTTCATCCAGATGGGTGAGGGCGATCCACGAAAGTTCCGTGATGCCACGTGAACTTAGCAGATCAATCCACGCCGAATCTGAGAGCGTGTGGCTTGAACCGGTATCGATGAGCCCCGCCTGGCCCTTCTCATTCATGACAAGCGTCGAATCTCCCTGGCCCACATCGAGTTGTTCAACTGTGGCCGCCTGCCAACGCACCGTAGGAGGATTAGCGTTGAGCAGCACTTGGGCTTCTCGCGCGCAAAGGGCAAGGACGCTCAAGATGCCGAGCGTGTAAAACGAGTTTTGTAAACGCTTCTCAAAGGAGGTCATGAGGGTTGCAACAAAAATTCCTCCGCCCAATGCAGGCAGGGAAACAACCCAAACGCTGGGAATTGCGAGCGCGGCGTCGGCCATGAGTTGGGTTGCCTGATTCCCAAAAGTCGCGATGAGCTTAAGCGGGGTGGCAAATGCTGAAAACCCCAGAGCAAGCGGATAAAGGATCGAGGCGTAGAGGGGGAGTGTGATGACACTCAGGACCGGCGTGGCCAGCGCAAAACGATGGGTGACAAAAGCTTCAAAAACTGCCGAAAAAGCCCAAGAAGCGATCGCTAATCGTAAATGCTGATGAAGGTGGTGCTTAAGGCGTGCGAAGAAGGAGGATTCGCCGTTATTTTCTTCGTCGCCGAGCGAGAGCAGTCCGCCGCCCACGGCCAGAGCGTAGATCCACCGTCCCGGTGCCCAGGCGTGGGGATTTCCGCTCAACGAGAGCGCGAGTGCGACGCCTAGATCCGCGGATAGCGCGATGAAAAGCGGCGCGCCGATTCGCCATTTGATGCCTAGTGCTTTGGCGAGGCTTCGGAGTCCTACGACAATGAGAGGGCGGAGCATTCCAGGGCGTGCGCCACTCAAGAGCCAGGCAAAGAGGGATGTCACTAGGACAAGTCCACGCGTGACCATTAATCCTCGGCGTGCAGAAAATCCCAGGCTGAAAAGAGCGTTTCGGCCAAAGAAGTGAATCCAGGAACTGAGGACGTAGAGGTGGATTCCGGTAGCGGTGAGGAGATGGATGAAACCTAAGATCATGAGCAGCGAAGCAGGGGAGTCCGGAGTGCTTTGTCCGATCATGAGTTTTCGAAACACCCCCAAGGTGTCGGCTTCAGTGCCGCCAAGAATATCCGAAATCCGCTCTCGAATTCGTTCGATGCCAATCGCGAGCCTCCAGGCCAGTGGGCGAAGAATCCCTCGCGTTGCTATGGGAGCTGAGGGATATTTTTCTGCTTGAACCATGAATCGGGTGGAGAGGGTCTTGTGTGGGGGGGCCTCTGAAAAAAGGGGGGCAGGAGGGTTAAGCAAGGGAGAGGATATTTTGGTGTGGCCCAAGAGCAAGTGTTCGCACGGGTCAAATGGGTTTTGGGACGACTCTGCTAACCAGCGTTTCCAAAGTGCTTGTGGAATACAAATTTGGGCCCCTTGCGGCGTGCCCCACTGAATCCAACAGTTCGTTCGCCCTGTTCGGGTGGCGAGTTGGGGATTTATATCAAATAAACCAGGGTTTAGATTGGCGAGCGCAAGGCTTGAAAAAAGGCCGAACAAGAGCGTGCAAGTGATCCCAAAGTGTTGCAAAATAAAGGAGTGACTCGAGACAAGTTCTATTTGATTCAAATTGGGATTGGCGTTGGCTTTCTCGTGCTTTTTTTGTTCCTGCGGGGGCGAAGGCCTGAGTCTCAGTTTCGAGTGAGGGAAGCGGACAAGAAACCGGAAAAGAAGGTGCCCCAAAAAAACTCGCAAGAGGCACAAGCCACGGTCAAGCGCGAGTCTTTGGCCCATGCACGAATAAAGAAGCCTGAGCCCAAACCTGCCCCGTTGCGGCTGACGGGTTTTAAGATTGATGGTCTCCCTCATGAGATTTTGGGGGTATCCCCGAATGCGTCTCAAGCCGAAATTCAAAAAGCCTATCGCGATCTCATGAAGCGCTATCATCCGGATGTGGTTGATCGTCCGGGGTCCCGTCCGTGGAAAGACGCGCAACAGATTGCCGAAGCCGTAAATCGGGCAAAAGAGCAGATGCTCGAGAAAATCGCAAAAGAAGAGCATCAGCAAAAACCCAAGCGCTCGGGTCGATAAATCGACGCTTCGATAAAATGAGCGCGAGTGGGTCCAGATTCGGAGCTATCAAGAGCCGCAAGTGTCAAAGCAAGCCTGAAACATTTGTGACGAGCTCGCAGACTCTTAAATTGTAATAACTCCAGATCCCGCAGCCAATCGGGGTGCC
The DNA here is from genome assembly GCA_903881565.1 of Oligoflexia bacterium. GTDB lineage: Bacteria > Bdellovibrionota > UBA1018 > UBA1018 > UBA1018 > CAIRTR01. The sequence continues at coordinate 26,554 of CAIRTR010000178.1, forward strand.
CGTGAAGCAGGTCCTCGGTTTCTCTGGGAGAGAGAACTCCGGGGAGTTCTCCGAAATCTCTTTGAAGCGCTTCGCGACTGCGTAGCACTTGCGCTTGAATCTCTTCGAAGGGGTGCTCTTTTTTCGGGGTAGGTGCTGTCTGTAGTCCCACAAGGGCCGCGATATCAATTCGATCCAGCAGCGGTCCTGAGATTCGTGCAAAGTAGGCTTTTCTACGCGATAGAGTGCACTCGCAGGAACTTTCAGAATTTGGGCCTGCGTTGATGGCGCGTGGAAAGTTTTTGGGAACTCCACCGCAGGGGCAAAGGTTTCCGGTGGCGGCAAGAATAAATTCCGCAGGAAGCTCTGCTGACCCCGTGACGCGACTCAGAGTGACTCGTCGTCTCTCGAGTGGCTCCCGTAAAGCTTCGCGAGAATCTCGGGGCCATTCGGGGAGTTCATCGGCAATGAGGATCCCGCCGTGCGCGAGTGAGCATTCACCGGGTCGGAGCGTGGTTGAAGTCGTGCTACCGATCAACGCTGCCGGACGAACCTGTGAGCTCACGCGCCTGATGGGATTATAGAGTTGAGGCTCAAAACTAAGTTCCCTTAAAAGGAGATGCTCTATTTGAGTTTGCGCAGACGGTGCTGGCAGAAGGGCGCTCATCCATTCGATGGCCTGGCTTTTTCCAACTCCTTTTGGCCCTAGAAGTAGTAGATGGTGTCCGCCGCTGATGCTGGCCGAGACGAGGCGGGTCAGTGCGGGTGGGAGGGGGAGTAAGTTGTGAAATCTGTTTGAGCCTGCGGTATCGGTTGGCTTGTCAAATCTTTGAATCGAGGGCGATCGCGTTGGAGGTTTCCCCTCGAAGATCTTGATCGCTTCACGCCAAGCTTCGGCTAGGGTTTCGACTCCCACAATTTGAAGACTGTTGTTTGAGGACAGACTCGCGAGTGTCGCGATTGCGGTCATCGCGTCCGACTTCTGGACGATGAGGAACGGGATTTCGGCTTTTAGCGTTGCGATCACCGCGCGCGTGATTTGGCCCGAAGCTTTGAGTTTTCCATCTAAACCGAGTTCGCCCCAGGCGGCGATTGCATGAGGTGATTTTGTTTTTGCTTGGTTGGCCAGCACACTTAGGGCCATGGCGAGATCAATCCCGGTACCTCGTTTTTTGATACTCGAAGGCGAGAGATTGAGGATAACCCTTCGTTTTGGAAACTCAAATCCACTGGAGGTGATCGCAGCACGGACGCGCTCGCGGGCCTCCATCACTTCGGGCGCCGGGAGTCCGATGATGGTGAATTGAGGAATTTGAAAGAAACTTGCGACTTCAATCCATTGGAGGCAAGGCGTGGCTTCGGTGGTAAGGGGAGCTGCGATTTTTATTGTCATGCCGGCAGGCAGAGCAGGAAGTGGGCCAAGCGATAAGAAACCCTAGTTAAAAATCTTCCCGATAATTGACCTCAAATACGCCGAAGGCATCGGCGATTGCCGCGAGACAATGCGAATCACTTCGATGATGGACCATTGAAGGCTTAATCGTGAGGGCCTGTTCGTGAGCGCTCGGTATTCGCCGATTTTGCCAACGAGCCAGGCGATGTCGTCTTCGGTCAGACCGTTGTCTTGCGGGCGAGAGAGCATGAGTTCCATGATTTCGGCCACTCGAATGCCTTGCTCATAAAGATTGGCGTACGGGTCGTCTAAGAAGCGAAACTCTTTGCCAGCGCTAGACTGTTGATAATTGATCAGCAGAGATTTCATCCATTGGGTGACCGAACCCAGCAGACGGTAATCAATGAGCTCCGGTTTATCCATTGGTGTGTGGTAGGTTGCTGGCATTCCTGCGGTGAGAAAAACGAAAGGGATGTTGGCACCACGAAACGAGGAGTAGTCCGATCGTGGAATTCCTGCGGGTTCAATCAAGAAGATCTGGCCATCGATTGCCTTGAGGGGTGAGCCGGGATTTTTGTTCGTTTGTTTAACGATGCGGTGAAGGTCCGGGCTGGATTCTGCTCCTAGGGTGAGTAAATGGTTTTCAAAGCCTGAGAAAAAGGGAACACCCACGAGATCAAGTGTCACGGAGAACAGAACTTTTTTGCATTTGTTAGCGACGATGTCGGCGATGAAGGGGCTACCTTGGACAAAATTCTCTTCTTGATCCGGGAATACAAAGTATACGTCCGCATCAAATTCTAACTTTTCTTCTTGGACGTTTCGCGCAAGCTCAAGCAGGGCTGCGACTCCGGTGGCGTTGTCGTTTGCGCCGGGAGAGTATTTTCCGCCCATGGGAGGATTGTGATCGTAGTGAGCTGCGAAGACAACGCAGCGATCGGCCCAGTTCTTTGAGGGTTTAATGGTGACGATGTTTTCGATCGGGCCTTTCCAGGGTTGAAGTGAAGGCGCATTCAAAATGAGTGAGGTGTATCCGTACTCCGCTAATTTGCCTTGGATAAATTGCTGAGTCATTCGATGTCCGCGCGACATGGGGTTTCGACCGCCCACTTTAGGTGAGGCCAGATACTCAACCGTGTTTTGCAAGTTGGCGCTGAGGACCTCCGCGGCGGGTGCGGGGTGTGGGGATAGACTTAAAAGGAGAGTTGGAATCAAAAACAGGGTCTTTTTCATAGAGTTCACAGCAGCCTTTCTGGGGGTGACTTATAACATATCGGAACGCTGTTTTCCACTAATGGTTGATTAAATTAATCTACAATTACGATGTTTTTGTGATGATATAAGTTATTGATTTTAAGCTGTTTTATTTAACCAAGTCATCAGCTATTGCCTTTATCTAATCTTTCATGCCATAATAGTTTAGTAATCTGGTCAAGTAATTGCGGAACGTATTTCAGGGGGATATCTTGGCACACACACCTAAACGACGGAAGAAATCGAAAAAGCGCAGACAACGAGAACGCCTACGACTGATCTTGGGCGCTATGGGTCTGTTGGGCTTAGCCTTGGGTTTCTTATTTGCCCCAGCTTTCAATCCTGTCAGCCCAGAGCAGATCGCGCTTGAGAAGCCTGCCAGGTATATGCCGGGGCGCGCGCCTGCCAGTGTTTCGCGAGAATCTCTGGCGGTGCAGGCGCAAGTTGATGAGCACAATAAGGCGTTGGTTGAGGAGCATCACGCTTTTGAAAAAGCCGGGTGGCATTCGGTCTCCGTGGAGCCCCCTAATCCCGCACTTATGAGTCTCGATCCCGCATTGCTTGGAAAAAGTGAGCCGGAGCTTCAAGTCCAAATCGGATCCAACAGTTTCAACGGAGCTCAGCTGGAACAGCTTCGAGTGATCGCTACAAAAACCAATGTTCGCAAAACAAGATTCATTGCGATCGATGCTGTCGGGCGCTCTCATGATCCCGCAGCCGCGGAAACTCTCGCTCAACTTTACGAAGACCCTTCGCTTCGAATCAATGATCGTAAACAGATCCTTGGCTATTTTCATCCGACGAGCGTTCAGGATTCTTCGGTAGATTTTTTGCTCTCCGTTATCGCGGATCCCAGTACGCCTGAAGGACTTCGAAAACAGGCGGCCTTTCCGATTGCGATGATTTCGGGAGGCGCTGACGACGGTGAGTTGGCGAAACGGGTTCCGGCTGCATGGCAAAATGAATTTGCAAGGCTTAGGCAGGTGGTCCGTCAGGGCGGCTTAGCTCAGCCTGCGGCTGATGAGGAAGTGATAAGCGAATAGGGGTTTTTGGTAAGAGGGGGATAGTTGAATGAAGTACAAAATACTAATGACTTTTGGCGCTCTCGCTTTTGCTTTAGGCACCTCGGCTTGTAATGAGCCCGGGCAAGTTCAAAACAGGAGTGCTGTTTCGGCAGGATCGCCTTCTTCTGATCTCATAAAGAACAGCAAACCCGAGGTTGCGGCGGCTTTGGCCGAGCAGATCCGGGCCGTGCCCTCTCCTGCTTTGGGTATTGCTGCACCGTTGGTCTTACGCGCACCAGCGCCGATTATCGTGCAAGCCCCCGCGCCCGTCGCGCCGGTCATTCGGGTCAATCCTGCTCTCCAACCTGCGCCGGCGTTTTCGCTTTTCAAAGCGCCTCTCATTTCACTTCCGTCGTTGACGTTTGTACCAAAGCTTCCTGCTGTCGAAATGCCTGTTTTTTGGTGTAAAACAGGCAGTGGCCAAGTTTGCAGTGCAAGTCAGCTCAGTGATACGTTTCATAATCGCCTTGTGGTACTCTTGCCTACTGGATTTACCGAGAGTGAGTACTCGGTTTTTCGACAAGAGTTTGATCACTTCATTTCTAATGTTTCTGAAAATGATCCCAGACTTTATGCGACTCAACACAAGGAGAATCTACTTTATGTTGGATTTTGGCTTCCGGGTGGAGCCCTGGGAACTCCGACATCGGTCTTCGGTGGAAAGGTTGCTAAACACCCGATCCGTGGACTTGCCTTGACGCTTAGGCAAGATGACGTCATCAATGTCGTGGAGACAAGGCTCCGTACTGAGGCCTTTTCTAAGCTCGGATTCACGAGCAATCCTTCTGCCGTGATGGTTCTCTTCAATACTTTGACCACCGAAAAGGTTACCCCTAACGCAAGTCCACCCAGCGTCTTGAATAAGCCCTATGGAATCGGAAAAGTAACTCGAACAAATCTGACTTTTGAGTATACGATTATTCATGAGCTCGCGCACTCGCTTCTAAATCTTCTTGATGAATATCAGGAGCCCGGATTAGAAGAAGCTAATATTCGCCTCGTCGATGCTGCGACACCTCTTGTTTTGTTGAACGGAAGTTGGGGATCTTGGAAGGATGCCATCGGGAATTTGCTTGGAATCTATGACTACAATATCAGCGAAATTCTCGCATCCAACGGCTCCGAAAATACCGATACGACTCGCTATGCTTCTCGTGTGTCCACGCCCGGGTTTCCAGGCGTTGTGTTGGAGTACGAAGGGGGAATGTTTTTTGGTCGTGGAGTCTTTCACGATCAAGGAAAGAATATTATGAATTCCTCGATTGGCGCTCGCGCTTGGGATGATGGTTTTGACTATGCGCACTCTTTAGTGCATTTGAACTCGATTAATGTGGCTTTCAATCTCGGCGGTGGCGCCGCTCGCCCTAATGATCGCATTCGAAACGCGGGCCCCCTGAAGGATTGGATCCCCAAGTTTGGCTCAACCACGCAAGTTCTCCTGTTCGACGCAGACAAGCATCATCATTTTCAACCGACCTCTCAGTATGTCGTTCAAGTAGGTTGGTATGAGCGGGTTTGGAAGGCGTGCTACAAGTTTGGCATTCCCTATCCGTGTTATGATGATGTTTGGACCACTCGAGAGAAGTCCGTTGATCCTTCGACGCGATCCATTGAACTTAAGGGCTCTGCTCTCTATCAGCTCTCGGAACTTTTCCAAGGAGTTGCCTGCAAGCTCGGAATATCTGCTATTTCTTCAGGCGGTGGGTCATTTGACCTCTGTGGACAATCCCTCGGTGATGTTGTTAATTCATTCTTGCCGACTTTGAGTTTCAGAGTTCCGTATCAAGAAGTTCCCGTTCCCGCGACGCAATGGTTTACCACCTATAAGTGGCGCTTTGCGACCCAGAATGGAAAATACCAATCGGGCTTTACTGGATGGAGTGACTTCTACCGTTCTTTCTAGAAATTCTTCTCAACGAATTTCCAATTGATATGCTTGAAGAACTCTTCAACGTACTTCGCGCGCGCGTTGCGATAGTCGATGTAGTACGCGTGCTCCCAGACGTCGCAAGTGAGCAGTGGAGTGTTGGCGGTCGTAAGTGGAGTTGCGGCGTTTGAGGTCTTCTCAATTCCTAAGGACCCATCAGGTTTTTTCACAAGCCATGCCCAGCCCGAACCAAATTGGGTGATACAGGCATCGGCGAAAGCCGTCTTGAAATCTGCAAATGACTTAAACGACTTATCGATTGCCGCTTTGAGCGCGCCGGTGGGTTCAGCGTCGCCTTTAGGCGTCAGGCAGTTCCAGTAGAAGGTGTGGTTCCAGACTTGAGCGGAGTTGTTGAACATGCCCGCTTCGGATTTTTTGACGATCTCTTCTAAGGTCGCCTTTTCGAATTGCGTTCCTACGATGAGCTTATTGAGGTTGGTGACGTAGGTTTGGTGATGCTTGCCGTAATGAAACTCTAATGTTTCTTTCGAAAGAAAAGGGGCAAGGGCGTCCATCTCGTAGGGAAGTTTGGGTAGTTCGAAGGCCATAATCTGTGTTCTCCTGATTGTATTTTATTTCAATTAAGCACATTTTACGCTCCCTGCGCAAGAGTATGTCTGATTCTTTACAAACGCGGTGCACAGTTGTAGGTTTGGGACGTGGAATCTCAAGAGTTTTCAGGTGAAGTTTTTGATCAAGCGCGGCTAGAGGGTTTTCAATTCGCTAGCCATGAGTTCTATGGTTGCGAGTTTCACGGCTTACGCGGCGCGGAGATTTCGTTCGAGCTGGCGGTTTTTGTGGATTGTAAGTTCGTGGCGTGTGATCTGAGTAACGCGAGCCTCAAGAACGCGCGTTTCAAAGGGGTCACCTTTTCGTCCTCAAAGCTTCTGGGACTTGACTGGACGCGCGCGCGCGATTTAGGTCGCTTGGAATTTGAGGAGTGTAACCTCAGTCTGTCAAACTTCACGGCCTTGGATTTGCGAAGAATGAAGCTCACGGGGTGCCGGGCGCATGAAGTGCACTTTGCCCAGGCCAACCTGTCGCAAGCAGAGATGCGTGAGACCGATTTTTTGCGCTGCGAATTTGCAGGATCCAATCTCGAGGGTGCTGACTTCAAGGGGGCGCGTAACTATGATATTCACCCCGGTAAATGTCGGCTCACGGGGGCCAAGTTTTCGCTGCCTGAAGCGGTAGTTTTGTTGCGGGGTTTAGGGATTATTTTAGAATAAGGGATGAATATGGGAAAAGTTATTGCGGCTATTTTGGTTTTATTTGTTGGCGGCCTCGCTCACGCTGATCCCCTGTCCCCGGTTCTTTTCATCGGCGATTCGCACAGCGCCGGTCCTTTTGGGGCGGAACTTGAGCGTCTGTTGGAGGTCAAAGGAATTGCGGTAAATCGCACGGCCTGTGTGGGCGCTTCGACGACGACGTTTCTAAAAGGAGGCTCCCTTTGCAAAAGTGGATCAGTGATCGACGGCAAAGTTGCCGATTATAAGGCTCCAACGATTGGGGAATTGCTGTCCAAAGCCCATCCTTCTACTGTCATCGTCGCCTTGGGCTCCAATATGTATGAATACCTCGGCTGGACTTCAAAGGAGCGGGCAGCGACGACGAGAGAGCTTGTCGATTCGATTCGTGCGGCGGGCGCCGCCTGTGTTTGGGTAGGGCCTAAGTATGGTCCAAGCTCAACTTTTGAAGAAGCGGGGCAGGTGCTTTCGGATATCACGCAAGGGGTGGCAGGTGAGTGCGAGGTGATCGACTCGCGTCCCCTGGCTGAGTTCAATTGGTGCGGGGATAAGGTTTGTTGCTGTGACGTCAACCCACATTACAATGCGCATGGCCCCGAAGGCATTGCAGCTGCCAAGAAGTGGGCGCTTAATGTTGCGGGCAAATTGGGTCTAGAATGATCTCTAAATCGTCGGGGTAAAGCACTTTTTCGTCGACCCGGCTCCAGATCCCTGCGCCCATGATACTGTCTTCGGATTCTGATTCTTCTCTTGGCTTCACACGGTCAGGGCATCGTGATTCTTTATAGCGCTCCGGAAGTCCTAATCGATGGCCCAATTCGTGGGTTGCAATGAGGCAGGCTTGCTCTTCGGAGATGTCAAAACCGTTACTTCTAATTAGAGGCCAATTCGAGGATCCCGCGCGATCGTATTCATCCCAGAGCTGGATCTCCTTTTTTGCGAGCAAGGAGAGGGGCAAGCTTTCAGCTTCGGAGTCAATTCTGAAGGTGGGAGACAGGTGAAGCCCGAAGCGCGCGTAAAATTCAGAAACGCACAATTCGACTTTCTGAAGTCGTTGAATGACTTCGACCCGGTTTTCGGGTTTTCCCCGATATCGGAAGGGGACGTCCATGTTGATTTGGATTTGATTTTTGTATGCGCGAATCAGGTAATCAACATCGGAACCCATGTAGCTGTCCTGCTGCCACCACTGATTCTTTTTGCAAAGGTGGCGAGCGCGGTAGGAGATCGTTTTCCATTTCGAATTTGCGGGGCTCGGGTTCGCAAGGCAACGGGTAAGGGTTGTATGAGCTTCGGAGCTTGCGGTGGCAAGTCTGAGGTATAGTCCGGCGCCAAATAGGGTGAAGAGGCACAGGGCGAGGCTCAGCGGACTGGTTTTGAAACTCATGCACACATTCTCCTGGGGTGAAGAGGAGCAAGTTTGGTGCCTCGGGACTGAGGAGTATTAGGCAATAGTATCGGGGCAAGGGAAGGTCCGGGCTGTCTAAGAAGTAGGCATCTGTAGCGCTACCGGTTTAGACCATTCCTCATATAACTGAGGAATGGTCTGGACAAATCCTCAGTTATATGAGGAACTGTAACTGCCATGTCAACCACCCGCTATCTTGAAAAGGCCTTACTTGAAGATCCTTTAGCCTCAGGGAAAATGGCATTTGTCAGTGGTCCGCGCCAATGCGGAAAGACAACTCTTGCCGAAAAACTCTTAGAGGGGCAACAGTGTTTGGGAAATTACTTTTCCTGGGATGACGAAGCCTTCCAGCGGCTTTGGGTGAAGGCACCCAGCGAATTGCTTACCAAGCTCTCGTTACCGGGCGATTCGGCGCCGCTTGTTGTCTTGGATGAGTTGCACAAATATCGTAAATGGAAAAACTCGCTTAAGGGATTTTACGATCTTCATAAGAAGAAGGTGCACTTGCTCGTCACGGGGAGTGCACGTCTAGATACTTATCGAAAATCAGGCGATAGCTTGGTCGGCCGCTATATTCCTTATCGATTGCATCCATTCACTTATGGCGAGTCCTTTCAAATCAAACCGCCGCCTCAGGGGAGTTGGGAGCTGCCGGCAGGGTTTCAGGCGCAGTTTGATTATAAATCTCTCTTAGAGCTTGGCGGGTTTCCTGAGCCGCTTTTGGGTGGGAACGCAGGAAAAGCAGTTAGGTGGTGGCGGCTTTATCGAGAACAGATTGTTCGGCAAGACTTGCGTGATCTAAGGGCGTTTCGAGATATGCAACTCATCTCTACGCTTGTGTCTCTTTTGCTTGAAAAAGTGGGGGGGGGCTTTTCGTTTGGGAGTCTTCAAGAGGACTTGTCACTTTCGTTTGCTACGGTAAGGGATTGGATCACGGCTTTAGAGAGCGTCTTTATGTGCTTTTTGATCCGGCCCTATTCCAAGCGCATTCAGGGTTCGCTCAAGAAGGAGCCCAAGGTCTATTTTTACAATTGGGCTGCGGTGAGTTCTGTGGGGGCACGTTTGGAGAATTTGGTCGCATGCCACTTGCTCAAGTCCGTTCATGCGTGGACCGATGCAGCTATGGGTGAATTTGATCTCTTTTACATCCGTGACAAAATGAAGCGCGAAGTTGACTTTTGTGTGACAAAAAATGGCAAGCCCTGGTTGCTCGTTGAAGCAAAGAATTCGTCGAAGGCGCTTTCGCCGGCGCTGGTAGATTATACCGAGTTGCTTTCGCCTGAGTTTTCGATCCAATTGCGGGAACCCGGGGCGCCCCTTAAGGCTCAACTCACGACAACAGGAAAGAAGATTTTGCAGATGGGAGTTGATCGGTTTTTGGCAGTCTTGAATTAGAGTCTCAATATTTTCAAATCAAACGTTTCTTAAAGGGTTGAAAATCTCTGAGCGCTTTCCATTTCGCACAATTCGATCAAGTCTACTTCGGGCAGTCGCTGCACATCATTCCCATCGTGTATTCCCAACCCATCGGGGTCGAGCTGTAGAAAATTTTCTTGTGTTCGCCGCCGCCTTCAATCCTACCATCGAGTTACAAAAAGTTTCATACAGTGACTCCCCTTGTAAAATGCGTCATTCCATTCTAATGTGCCGGGTTATCTCTTTCAACTGAGTCCAAGCTGACGCTCACTTATCCGCGCTCCCCTCGGGCAACACTCGCCACATCGTAAAGTCCAAACCGCCTGATGCGTTTGTGCTGTAGCCCGCTATCAGATATCTGCCCTGGGAATCAATGAGCAGGCCATTGCCCGTATCACATTTAGAGGGTCCTCCTGCGGTGGAGGTGGTCCCCCCGTGATCGTGAAGATAATAGCCACTCCCATTGAAAGTCGTATCGAGCGAACCATCCTCAAGATAACGTAAAATCGCCAACTCGTACGCGCAACTCGCACCACTTGCGTTCATGCTTCGTCCTGCTAAAACATAGCGGCCCTGCGAATCCAGCCGGATTGAAAAAAACTGATCCCATTTCCCTGCATCGGGTTTTCCTGCGACTCCGTTTCCTCCGTGCTGAAAAAGTGCGACGCCTCCTGTTCCAAAAGATGAATCAAGAGTGCCATCAGACAAATAGCGCCAGATCACCGCTTCAAGCCTATGAAGTGCCGTTGAAGAATAACCTCCAATCACGATTCGACTCTGCGAATCGATAAGCATCCCATAGGGATATTCAGCCTTTTGAACGTCGTTAGCTGCGCCGGCTGCGCCGAGTCCCCCGGGTTGAAAAATCACATACCCTTGGGAGTTAAATGAAGTATCGAGTGCGCCCGTGGAGAGATATCGCCAAATGACAAACTCTCTTCCGCCAACACTGTTTTTGCTGGAACCCCCGATGACGTATCGGCCCTGTGAATCGATTTCAAATGAACTGGGGGCGTCGGATTTAGACGCATTGCTTTGACCTGCGGCTCCTGTGCCTCCGGGCTGAAACAACGTGTAGCCCGTGTTATTGAAGCTCGTATCGATCGCTCCGTCGCTTGTGTAGCGCCAAATTGTCAGTTCGGTTCCTCCTGCTGCATTTTTGCTGCTGCCAGCGATTACGTATCGGCCTTGGGAATCGATTTTGAGGTAAGTTCCTGAATCATATTTATTAGAATCATTGGCGTGTCCCGCCGCTCCTAGGCCGCCGGGCTGAAAAATGACGAATCCTGTGGAATTAAAACTCGTGTCTATAGCCCCTGTCGCAAGAAACCTCCAGACAACCATTTCGGTTCCACCGGCTGAATTCTTGCTTCTGCCCGAGATGACGTATCGGCCTTGTGAATCAATCTGAAGTGCTGAAAAGTAATCGCTCTTTGAAACAGCCGGTGCTCCTGCGGTCCCGATATCTCCTTGTTGGTAAACAAGATAGCCTTGCGAATTGAAACTCGTATCCAAGGTGCCATCCGGAAAATACCGCCATAACACGGCCTCTGATCGAGGGAGGAGGATGTATGAATATCCAGCAAGCACGATCCTGCCCAGTGAATCAACCGCCATCCCTTGATAGCCTACCGACTCTTGCTTGCTCGCTGCGCTTGCGCCGGAGAGTCCAGTGGCATTGTTATTGAAAACCGCGTAGCCAAGCCCAGAATTGAATTTGCGTTTAATCCAAACCGGATATTGTGAGCAGGCGTTTGCATTTAACGTGGATGCGGTTGCCCCGAGATAAATGTCTCCCTCCAGGTGATCATCCGCCCGCGCGTAGGAAACTCCCGAAAAAATGGCCAGACCCGAAGCAAGCGCCACGGGGTTGTCCGTCGCACTCAGCGTGCCCGTCGCCGCCACGCTGCAGGCGTTGTCTGTAAGCGCTTCGCGAATCCTCAAGTAGGCTCAGAGAGTAGGAAGGTGAGGGTAATGAAGTGGGCGATGGCGAAGCCGGTGTTTCAACAGGAGTCGCTGCCGGCTCACTTGCCTTCTCGCGGGAGCAAGACGAGCACGAAGTTCCCACCCCTAGAAGAAGTCCCAGTGCTGCAAACAGGGTTCGTAGTTTCATTTTATTTGACTGCGCCTCTTAATCGAAAGTGCATAGAGCATTATCTAATTTCCCCTCTAGCCGTTTCGCAATTCCCTATTTAAATCATGAGCCAAATTATATTCTATCAGAATATAATGCACTGCACAATAATGGGGCAGCCACGGAGAATAGCCCGAATGCGATACGATATGCCGCTACTCGACTCTAAGCGTCCCTATGACGGATTTGCCACTTTTTTACCAAAGAGCACCACGATTTCAAAACGTCCCTCAGCATTATTAAGGGACCCGAACTTCCCCGCTTCTAATTGAAGGCACTTTCTTTGTGTCCCTGGGGCCACGCGACTTAGCGGCTCCTCGAAATAGGGAAGCACTTCGTTTTCACCATCGTAAGTCCAATAGATGAGCGGCACGAAATCCGTACTTTCTTTGGCAACTTGTTGTTGATTAAAACAAAACCACAAATCATTTTTCGGAGGCTGATTTCCAAGAATAACGTGGAACTCCCCTGGGTACCGTTGCAATGCTGCCGAAGCGGGGTTCGTTTGAAATACTTCATCAAGCTCTTTGTCTTGCGTGGCTCGCAGCTCTGCGTCTTGAGCGGTGGCAAATGAATTTGGCGCCACTTCGATCATAACGACACCTATGTCAGGCGTCCGACTTTCGGATCGAATGCCGGAAAGTGGGACCTGAAATGTCATCTTGTGCGATGAAGTGATGCCGTTAAATGCACTAGCCTCATTTAAGCGAGAATAGTGCGAACACCCCGGAAGCATCCATACAATGGTCAGCGCAGTGATAACGAAAGGAATAAAGTTTTGAGCCTTCATAAAGGAACCTTATGCAAAAGATATGTCACCAGTTCGTTCATAAGCAAATCTATTTATCACCACCCCACAATCAGTTGATTTCGGGGTAGTCACTTCTGAGTTTTGAAAACCCCAGATTCATCGGGAATAGCGATGATCTGGGGTTTTGGTTATTTGATAGGATTTGCGGGTACCCCTACCCCTTACGAGTTCGCTTATCACCGCTCCAAAAGCACTTAAGGAGGCTGTTTTTTACCGCTCCCTGTCCATTAAAGAGAAAGATTGACATTATACTCTTAAACGTATACTTTATAACGTATGTCTCCCAGATTATTCATCTTGAGTAACAACCGCCAGGTAAACCTTGCAAAGGTTGTTTGAGAAGGGGATGCCGTAAAAGTTATCAACCGCTTTCCTGACGACGTAAGAAGAGATCTAGGCTTTCAAATTTATAAGCTTCAACTTGGTGAACGGCCCGATGACTTTAAATCCATGACCTCTATTGGTCCGGGTGTTTATGAGCTGCGGGAGTCCGATGATCGCACCTGGTACCGAGTGATCTATTTTTCGAAGGTTGCAGACACAATTTATATTCTTCATTGCTTTGAGAAAAAGACCAGCAAAACGAGTAAACCTGACATCGAAACAGCAAAGCTGAGACTAAAAAGGGTTCGCACAAGATTAGCGGAGGAAAAGAAATGAAAACGCACGAAGACAAAGATAACTCACCTGGCCACGTGACAACGGGTAATATTTTTGCCGATCTTGGCTTTAATAAAACCGAAAGCGCTGCCCTGCGGATTAAGGCAGATCTTTTGACCTCTATTCAAAACATCACCAAAGCGCGCGGTTACAAACAGCGCGACTTAGAAAAAATTCTAGACCAGCCACAACCTAGAATTAGTGAGCTGCTTTTAGGAAAAATTTCGCGAATGAGCATTGATAAGCTTGTAGATTATTTGCACCGCCTAGGCGCTGAAACCAAAGTGAATGTAACGGTAAAAAACCTAAAAAGAGGCTCGCTTAAAATATCGTTATAGGGCTTTACCCCTACCGGCCTGCTGATCGCGCGTCTTGGAGCTTTTTAGGAAGTCGTTTTTTTGGGGTTGCCTGAATTGCGCGCCAAACAGAGCCGGAAGAAAGCTTTAACGCCTTTTCAATCTGCTGGTAGCTCTTCCCCTGCCCTCTTAGCTTTTGAACTTCTTCGTAATCATTTTTCTTAGGACGCCCAAGTTTCTTGCCGCAGCTTTTCGCATACTCAAGGCCCAGCATAATCCTCTCGCGAATTAGCTCGCGCTCGAACTCTCCAAGGCTTCCCAAAAGTTGCATGAAGAGTCTGCCGGCGGGGGTGGTGAGATCCACTTGGTCGCGTGTTGCGATGAAATTAACCCCCAGGGCTTCGAATTCTGAAAGCGTATTGACCAAGTGTTTGAGGGAGCGAAAAAGGCGGTCCATTTTTACAACTATAACGGCGTCCACTTCCCGCGCACGGACCATTTGAAGAAGCTGTTTTAGTCCTGGCCGGTCATCGGTTCCGCCGCGAGCACGGTCAGTGATCTCATGAACGACTTTAAACCCTCGCGCCTTGCAATAGCGCCGAAGCTCTTGGACTTGAATTTCTGGTTTCTGATCGCGTTTTGTTGTGCTTACGCGCGAATAGGTAGCTACCAAAAAGTTTGCCTTCATTTGGGAGGAAGGGCTTCTGCCGGAACTTGACAAATTATGGCATCAAACACCCGCTGCGCAATCACAAGGGCATCGCTCGAATCCTCAAGCGAAGGAAGATCTAGTTCCCCAGGGTAGCGAAACATAGTCGCATATGGCGTAAGTTCGGTCGCCTGTTTCAACAAGGGTTCAAGCGTTGGGGCAATTCTCAATACATCGGGGGACAGGTCCCCAATGATGTGCGTCTTCTTAAAAGGACGATCATGCAAAACTAGAAACCCCTTAAGCGCCTTTTCAACTGCTTGTTGGCAATGAAATACTGCATCGTCCGTGATCGGGGGATTATTCGCTAAGTTCATGTTAGCTATCGTCAGATCTCGCTTTGCCCTAATAAACCAGTTTAAAACTTCCTTGGTTTTCGCTTTAGGCAGCATAAAGCTCCTTTCCTTCTCGCAACACGGTAGAAGGAAGAGAACATGCCACAGTTGCAGCCTCATCGAATTCATCACAAGTTAAAAACAAAACATCGGCTCCATTTAAAAGACCCCAAAGTGCTCGCTGGGCATGCTGTGCGAGTTTATATCGTGGCTCATGCGAACTCGAAATTAGTACCATCACATCGTAATCACTATCTGGCAACGCGTCTCCACGTGCTCGTGACCCAAATAAAAATATCCGTACCGGATGAAACTCTTGGACAAGCCGAGCAACAATTGCAGCGAGAACGGGGTCTTGATCTAGAACAGCGGTATTCGTCATTTGGTTCCTTTCTCAATTAACACTTATCGAACATACATCCGCACCCACTTAAGATGTGGATGTCCTATTATCCCATTGCATCCAAATTATTCGCCCCTGTTTGATCTGGCCGCGTGCGCAGATAAAGTGACCCACTCCTAGATGTTGCGACCACAGCGTCAATTTTGCCTTTTGAGGCGAGAGCTATCGCCGCTCCTTTTGCCAACCACCCCAATCCGACTACGTAATAGGCAACAATAATTCCCTTATCGTCCTTCTGTACTGCAGAGATCTTCCCTTTTTTTGTAGCGGAGGCATCCTCTACTATCTTTCCAGCGCGATACCCCTCCATTCGTTCGATAGCATTCACAAAACACTCAAGCTCCTTTTTTGACAGGTCTTTCACTTTCCGTTTTAGGTCTAAGCCAGTCCATTTATGAACCAACTTCCTGTATCTTTCGGGGTTATTTCCGTCCTTTTCAGGAGCGTATTCCCCAATCGTGGCGGCTAGTGTGTTGTCTTGATATTTTTGAAGGCCCATCAGGCTAAAGATAGCTGCTCGTCCGATTTCATAACTGGGAAAAACCGCAAAACCTCCCGCTCTCCCTATCGCTCCGTGCGCCTTTGCGAATGGCCCACTTGCCACAATATTGCCCGGATTTTGGTTCCTCCACGTCCGAGTGCCGCCTATAAACGTACTGCTTGAGCCATCTGCCCTAAAATAGGTAATCCGGAGTGCGTTTTGTTCCTTAATGCCAATAAATGGTGAACTCATTTTACAACCTCAATTTTTTCTACTTCCATCAACACGTCTGTGTGGTGGTGTCCCGTATGCGCAGAAAAGAATGTCCCGGTCACGCGAACTTTTGGGCCTTCAATTGCCTTCACATTTTGATCATGAAAAAGCACCAACTCAAGCTTTCTTTGATTAAGAGCGGGGTCATGAAAATATTCCTTGTCTTCTTTTAATGGCAAAACAGAAATAGGCTTATCTAAAAATAAAATATACTCCGCTTCCGGTCTATCGCCCTTTTTAATGCTTTCGTAATTGGGTGGCCCTGGAAACGTAATCGTTTTAATAACTCCAACAAGGGAACTGGGCATCGCTCCATAATAATATATCGGCTGTACCGCCGGCGGCTTCGGTTCCGCCCAAGAAGAGCCTGATATTAAATTAAAAAACAAGATTGTTATTAGCATCGTCGAATCAACCGGCCTCGTTATTTGTATCTGTCTTTTTCTTATTCAATTTTGAGAAATCAATTTTTATAGGTTTAAGCGTTGATCTTTCAAATCCTAGTTTTTCCGCGCGTTTCATTGCATCCCTATGAAATTTCCCAGGGTTTTGCGCCTCTTTACGGGCTAAAGTCTCCCGAATTTTGTGAAGTTCTTCGACAATGTCTTCTTTTTTGTTTTTCATTTTTCAGTCCTCCATAAATGCATCCCTTTTGCATAATGTAAGATCCCTACTGTTTTCCGTCCGGAAGCCAGAGCGAACCGAGATCAATCTCTACCGCATCAAAAGGCCCTGCTCGCACACATTCGTTTCCTGCGTAGGAACCTAAAAGAATCCACCGTTCAACGTCCCTTGAATAGACTTCGAGCGTTTTTTTATCTGGATCAATTAACCATACGTGATCGACTTTCTCGCGGGCATAAATTGGAAGTTTTTTAACTCGATCCATCCCGGCGGTGCGGTTTGAGAGAACTTCGCATACCCAATTTGGAGCTATCTCAAAATAGGCTTGCTCAACAGGAATATTTGGCATCTTTTCTTTCTTCCACCCCGCCAGGTCTGGGACTAAAATATTTTGGCCGAGATGGAGTTCTGGTTCATCCAATATCCACCAGCCCCCTGGGCCACCTTGTCCTTCGTCAAAGGGACTCGTGATCTTACTACCAAGCACGGAAGAAGCTCTTGCTTGTCTCGGTCCCGGTCGTGGGGAAGCAATCAGTTCCCCAGCTATAATCTCCCCTACGAGATGATCGGGCAATGCTAAGAGGTCGATATAAGTCGCATGTTTTTTTGCCTCTAAACTCATGATTGTGTCTCCTTGGACCTAACGTTTGCGAATTTATCAACCAAACCCTCTGTCATACTTACAAAGTCTGTGAAATTCACAGAGTCTGCGAAATCCGCAGAGTTCAGGGGTATCCCAAATCTCTTCCAGTTAAGTGAGTCTGGCTTAAGTCGGCTCCAGCCCCCCTTATCGGTACTGGAATAACCTATCGTACCCACTGAATAAGCTTCAACTTGAAACTGCTGTGTAAGCCATCCGGCAAACCGGGAAGATATCTCCTCGTCGACCCAAAAAATCATATTACCCACACCGTGGAATGATCTACTCTGCGAGAAGCATAAACAAGACAGGCATGCACATCATCTTCTGTGAGATTAGGAAGTTCTTCAAGAACCTGCTTAGTGTTCAATCCTGAAGCCATCAAAGCCAATACGTCTGAGACACGAATTCTCATCCCTCGAATACATGGACGACCACCGCACAGCGCTGGATCAATTGTTATTCTTCCCTCTAAAACATTAGCTGTTTGATCTTGTCGATTCATAGAGTTATTTCACAGTGGCAAATTCTGCTATAGCTCCATTTTCTATAGCGGCCTCGATAATCAAGCCGCGTCCTTGAGCTTCTTTCGTCGTTTTATCACTTGCTCATCTTTGACGCGCGCCCACCATCCGGAAAGAGGCCCGCGAGAAGTGCTTTTTCTGAAATATTCGATTTCCTCGGCCCTACTCATCCCGGAAATATCTTGCGCGATTTCCGCCTGTGTTTTTGCCTTGAAGGCAAGAACATCAAAGTCTTTCTTCGGTTGTTTTCTAATCTTTTTCATAATTAACCTCCCGAGGAGTCACAATAGTAAGAATTCCGTAACCATTTGCCAGATTCACCTGATTTTACGCTTTCATTTTATCAAGTCGAACGATGTGCTTAAAATTCCACGAAACAATAGCATCAGCCCGCGCAACTGTCGCCGCTGCAACATGGGTTGCATCATCAATCCACTTTTTGCCTAGAATTTTTGCCGCAAGATAAGCCGCCCGCAAAACAAGGACCTCTTCATCCAAAGTTACAACCTCAACGGCTGTTGGCGAGATAGATGCCAGTACGTCCTGAACTTCTTTCGGTGCCTTCCCTATCTCACGAACAACGACTTCACTAATTAAGAGAATCGCCTTACCTCGATGAACTCCGGCGATAACTCGACGCGAGTCTTCATCAAATCCCACATCATAGCATCCACCAATCACTGAGCTATCGAGATAAATACGAAGTGGTTTCATCCCCTCTCCTCCCCAAACGATTGCGCAATCGTTGCTTTGATCTTCTCCCGCTCACTGGGATCAACATCACTTTGAGAAGTTTGAAGCTCTGGCCATACGTTTTCTACAAAATAATTTTTCAATGCTGAGTCTTGAACTGGTCCTGGCCTGCGTGCGTGCTCAGGTAATTGTGCGACAATTTCAGCGACGGATTGTCCCCTCTTCCAACTCGAAAACTCTAACTCCAAAATTTGCTGTTCTTCTGCTTGTCTTTGGGACTCTTCACGTTGGAGGAGCTCCAAACGCTTACGCCGAGCTGCTTCTTGGGGCGTCTCATAATTCGGAGGGCGTGCATACGCAAGGCCCTTGCGTAATATTCCCATGAAGTAGTTTAGCGGTGCTCCCCTCAGCTCTTTC
>CAIRTR010000179.1 GCA_903881565.1 Oligoflexia bacterium
AGCTGTGCGATCAAGGAAGGATGCAAACGCCAGAACAACTCGCAACGCTCGCCGATGAAATGAGAATCCTAATCCTCGATATGATCACGGAGGCCAAATCGGGCCATCCGGGTGGCAGCCTATCCGCCATTGATCTGATCACCGCTCTTTGGTTTTCCGAAATGAAAGGCGTCGACCCCAAGAATCTCTCGCCCGACCGAGATCGATTCATTCTCTCCAAAGGGCACGCCGTTCCGGCGCTTTATGCGGTTTTAGCAAAAAAAGGCTTCTTTCCGATCGAAGAACTCAAAACTTTGCGCCGAACGGGGAGTCGAATTCAAGGACATCCCGATCGCGTGCGCATGCCGATTCTCGAAGCTTCGACCGGCTCCTTGGGGCAAGGACTCTCCGTCGCTCAAGGCTTAGCGATGGGTCTAAAAACTGACGGCAAAGCTGCCCGCGTGTTTTGCCTCCTGGGCGACGGCGAAATTCAAGAAGGACAAATCTGGGAAGCCGCGATGTCCGCCCCGAAGTTCGGACTCTCCAACCTCGTAGCCATCTTGGATGCCAATGGGGGTCAAATTGACGGCCCGACTGAAGAAGTGATGCCGCTTGAGCCGCTCGCTGACAAATGGGAAGCCTTCGGCTGGAACGTCATCGAAATCAATGGCCACGACATGACCGAAATTCTGGACGCCCTTCGCACAAAAAGCGACAGCCCAACGCTCATTCTCGCACGAACCGTCAAAGGCAAAGGCGTCTCATTTATGGAAGGCAAAGCCGAATGGCATGGCTCTGCTCCGAAGCCCGAACAATTCGAAAAAGCAAAAGCTGAAATTCTCGCAAGAAAAAAAGGGGCATAAGAAAATGGCAAAAGCAACACGACAAGCCTTTGGTGAAGCGTTAGCAAAACTGGGCGAGCAGCATCCAGAGATCGTAGTATTAGATGCCGATCTTTCGAAGTCCACGAAGTCAGATTTGTTCGCGAAGAAGTTTCCAGGGAGATTTATTGAAATGGGCATCGCCGAAGCCAATATGATTGGAACGGCAGCGGGCCTCTCTTTTGCTGGAAAACTCCCATTTTTATGCAGTTTCGGCTGTTTTCTGACAGGGCGATACGACACGATTCGTTTAAGCGTCGCTTACTCTCAAGCTAACGTTCGATTGATCGGAACGCATTCTGGAATCGGCATCGGCGATGATGGTCACAGTCAAATGGGCTTGGAAGATGTGGCGCTGATGCGCGCGCTTCCCACAATGGGCGTGTTTCAACCCATGGATGCTCGCGAGACTGAGCTGATTATGGAATATCTGGTCACGACGTGGACGGGGCCTGCGTACTTGCGCCTGACCCGACAAAACTTGCCTGATCTTTTCCCAGCGAATGCGAAATTTGAACCGTTGAAACTCATGGAGATTCGAGCCGCTACCTCGCCCACCGTCATGCTGATCGGAACGGGAGCCGGAACCGCCGAAGCCGTAGGAGCAGCAGAAAAACTGCAAGCCCAGGGGATCTCGGCATGCGTTTGGAACGCGCATTGCCTGAAGCCCTTTGACGAAGAGACGCTGTTCAAAACACTTGCGAAGAATCCGAGTCTAAAACTTATCGTTACGAGCGAAGATCATTCAGTCATTGGTGGATTGGGAAGTTGTGTCGCCGATGCGCTTTCAAAACTCTCGGCACATCCATCACTTATTAAGGTGGGCATTCAAGACACGTTTGGCGAAAGCGGTGACCCAGCTGAACTTTATGAAAAGCATGGGCTATCCGCAGGCAAGATCGCCGAGCGCGTCTCAAAACAGTTGAAAGAAATGTAATGGAGCTTCGTATATGAAAGCTTGGCGCATTCATGAGCACGGAGGGCCCGAAGTTTTAAAGCGCGTCGAAGTCGCTGACCCTATCCCAGGCCCCATGGAAGTCCGTGTTCGCGTTCAAGCCGTGGGTCTTAATCACTTAGATGTTTGGGCTCGAAAAGGCGTTCCGGGATTTAAGTTTCCGCTGCCGTTAATTCCAGGCTGCGACATTTGCGGCGTGATTGATTCGTTTGGACCTGGATCTGAAAAAGCCCTTGCCAAAGAAGGGCTCATTCAAGGCTCTGATGTTATTCTAAACCCCGTCGTTTCGTGTGATCGCTGTGAAGCGTGCTTAGGAGGATTTCAACCGCTTTGCAAAAGTTTTGGGATTTTGGGCGAGACTCAAGACGGTGGCTGCGCAGATTACGTGATTGCGCCGCTTTCGCAAGTGATTGCGCCCCCCGCGGGACTCGATCTCGCGGAGGCCGCCGCATTGCCAATCCCCTTTGTCACGGCGTGGACCATGGTCACACGCAAAGCGCAGATCAAGCCTGGTCAATGGGTATTAGTTCAAGCTGGCGGCAGTGGCGTCTCAGTCGCACTCATTCAGATGATCAAACTTCTGGGCGCAAACGTCATCACGACCGTTGGAGATGATTCAAAGATTCAAAAAGCCCACGATTTAGGTGCTGATTTTGTGATCCAATATAAGTCGCAGTCCTTCAAAGAAGAACTCAAAAAGATTTTTGTCCAAATCGGACGCAAGGGCTGTGACATAGCCTTTGACCATGTAGGAGCATCGTCTTTTCAAGACAGCATGCGGGCACTGGCTTGGGGTGGTAAATTTGTCACATGCGGAGCGACTTCGGGCGCAGAAGTCTCGCTGGATCTCAAGGCACTTTTTTTCAAGAATATTTCGGTACTAGGTTCCACGATGGGGAGCAAAGCTGATCTAATCCAGGTACTGGAACTCGTCAAACAAAAGAAACTTCACGGCGTGGTCGACACCGTTCTGCCGATGGAGAAACTACCCGAAGCGCTTGCGCGATTGGAAGATCGGCGCGTGTTTGGAAAGATTGTGGTTACCAATTCTTAAATGTTTATTTTTGGACACCTAGGCATCGGACTTACACTCGCAAAGCCCTGGTTTCGAGGATTATCGCGACGATTAGTGCTCGTGGGAACGCTATTGCCTGATATTCTGGATAAGCCCCTTTATTATGCGTTGGTTTGGGCGACAGGGAAGCGCGGCGTGGAATTGGGGCTTATTAGTGGCACGCGAACGTTTGGGCATACGGCGATTTTCATTTTGATTTTAGGAGCCCTGACACTTTTTTCGAAGTCGCGGGTCTTAGGAGCACTCACCCTTGGAACCGCGACTCACCTATTACTTGATGCGGTTTCGGATTCTTTGACGATTATGCCCGAAGATGGCTACGTTTCAGCACTTCTTTGGCCTTTCACAGGGTATGCTTTCCCGGTGCAACCCGCACCCACACTCGAAGCCCATCTTCTTCACTTTGCGACACCCTTTTTTTGTGGCGCCGAGAGTTTAGGATTTGTTCTCCTGGCTTGGGACTTTTGGATTCGCCGTTTTAAGCGATCAGTTTCGGTCATTCGCTGAAGAAGCACCTTCAGAAATTCCGATGACGATCATTCCGGTCAAAGCTGAGCGTTCGATATCTTGACCACCCATATCTTTGTATCCCGCTTGGTCATAGATGCCGCGAAGTTCAATAAATGAGGGCTGCTTCTTCAAATCGAAGTTGGCGCGAACACCCGCAACAGCGCGTCCGGCGACGCCAAGATTGATATCCTGACCTGTGATCACGCCCGCTTCAACTGCGGCGCGAAGAGTGAGTGCATCGATAGGAGTCAATTCTGATTCGGCAGCAAGTCCACCCATGTAACCTATTTTGTGATCAGCACGATCCCAGTAATACCCACCTTGAGCGAGAACTGAAGTATGTCCACCTTTATAATTGAAGCGAGGCCCTGCTTGAAGAGCGCCAATTCCAGCAGATGCGGTCTCATCCACCAATCTTGCTTTGGCTTCAATCTGCACGGGGGATCTCAAGAATCGTGAACCCACTTGGAGGTTCCGAATCCAGGTATTTGAATCAGGATCACTATGCGCCAAACTCGTTACAGCGCCCGTGGCCCCATCAAGGGATAGGTGGGTGCCATTTCTAAAATGATAATCCACGTGCGCTCCGCCTTGAATTCCGCCGAGCGTATTTGATAAATCTGGGCTTGAGAGAGAAGTGGTTGAGGATTGAGATCCCAGCCCTCTGAACTCGACTCGAATGTCGTAGTTCTTGGCCGCATCATCTTGGGCTTCTTTTGCAGCCTCTTCTGCCCAGGCAGATGGGGAAACGAAACCAATTGAAAAAGCGATGGTAGCTAGTGCGAAGATCCAATGAGATTTCATAGTAGGTCTCCTTCTCTCTTGCGGCTTATAAAGCAAGGGCAGTGCCAGCGAGCCAAACCATAAAATAGTAATAAAAACGGATACTTCAGTAAAAGTTGACACAGGTTTTGGCTGTCTAAAAAGATGACAGATGAAGAAAAGCTAGAGAGGGAACTCGAAAAAACCGGGGCCGAAGATTTTGCAATCTCCAGCCCCGTCCCCTCCAAGACTTTGGTTAGAACGCGAACCCAGCGCTCACGCCCATGCGGGTATCAAGGATGTCATGCGCTTCATCGTTGTCGGTTTCCGAAATCTTGCGTTGAGCTTCAGCGCGAACATAAACCGGAGAACGCGGGCTTCCGATGTTCTCAAGTGAAACCGCGCCACCCAAGTATTGCGTATATCTCTTATCGAATCCGTCAGCAGTCGACACATCGGCTCTATCAATGCCATAACCTACTTCGCCCCGAAGCAATCCCACGGCGCCCAGTTTTAAGCCCATGCAAGCATTGAGTTTGACAAGCGTTACATAAGAATCGGTCTTGAGAGGGTCGGATCCCCCAATACTTTCTGCACCGAAGAGCCGTCCCGCACCAATGTATTCTCCAGACTTCAATCCTGCGCAAAACTCAATGGGGAGTCCTCCCTTATTCTCTTTAACAACGTGTAATGACGTCTCCAATAAAGTAAGACTCACGCCTGTCTTTTGGTTTCCATGAAATGCGTCGCGCTCATCCACGACACCGACAACCAAAGAACGCAAGTCATGGGTCAACCAGGGCTGCTTCTCTTTTCCTCCTTGCGCCCTTTCGTATTGCACTTCTTGCCACCCAACAGACAATAGATCTGCATTTAGGCTGCGCGTGAGCACTCCTTTTGAAGGAGAAATATCCACTCGAGCGTTAGCCGCACCGAATAGATACAAGCCCACCGATCCTCCCTGAACCGGCTCGTCGTATGCGCCTCCAAGAAAGAGAATAGGATGATTGATAGAACCCGAAACACTCGCGGCTTGAGCCGGTGCACCCAACTTTCCTCCGTCAGAGGACATGTATCCTGCGCTGAAGTTAAATTGCTTTTCAATATCGATTTTCCCCTTTTTCTCAGGGACATCGATCTTATGGTCGGCGCTTACTGCGGGATCCACTGAATCCGCGTACAGCGGTGTCGAAGCCAACATCGAAGCCGCGCCCAATCCTGCTAAAACAATTGCTCGCAAAAAACTCATGCTCTTTTTCATACTCTGTGCCTCTCCCTCTTTGGGAATCGAATTGGGCCGGAGAATTTTTTTCCCCGGCCCTTAGAATCGCAGATTAGAACGCGAACCCAGCGCTCACGCCCATGCGTGTTTCTGTTGTATCGTGATCGCTATCTTGGTCATTTTCGGTAATTTTCCGCTGTGCTTCAGCGCGGACATAAACGGGAGACTTCGGACTTCCAATATTCTCGAGGGAAATCGCGCCGCCTAAGTATTGCGAATATCGTTTATCGATTCCCTTCTCTGCTTTAGCGGTTGCCACATCCGCCTTATCAGCGCCGTAGTTCACTTCGCCACGAAGCAGTCCCACTGCGCCCAGTTTCACACCCATGCAAGCATTAAGCTTTGCGATGGAAACGAAAGCATCTGTCTTACCTGGGTCAGATCCACCGATCGACTCAGCTCCAAAGAGGCGCCCCGCACCGATAAATTCACCCAGTTTTACACCTGCGCAAAGTTCGATAGGGAGACCCGCCTTGTTTTCTTTAACGACGTGAAACGAGGAATCAAAAACAGTCAGCGATATACCAGTTTTCTGATTGCCATGCATCGCATCGCGCTCATCTACCACCCCGACACGTGCGAGGTGGGCATCAAAAGTGAGCCAGGGCAATTCGTGCACTTTGTAATGAGTCACATCCGCTTCCGCTGAACTCTTATCCTCAGAATAGTAGGACGTGATCGCCTCCCTTTTTTTCACTTCCTCGACATCATGTGCGGCAACATGAATCCCTAAGGACAGCAAATCCGCGCGAAGATTACGAGTCAACAACCCATGGGCTGGGGAAATAGTTCCGCTTGCACCAATATTGCCGAACATAAATAGCCCGCCCTTAACTTCTGTACCTTCACTGGTGTAATTCGGCCTGATAAAGTATTTACCTTCAACTGTTACCGTAGAACTGCCTCGCAAGGTTTCACCGGCCTCTTGGTTTCCACCTAGGATCAAAACAGGATGATTCACGGATGCCGAGGCACTGGCACCTTGCTCTGGCGCGCCTAGTTTTCCGCCATCAGTGGACATATATCCTGCGCTAAAATTATACTGTTTATTAAAATCGATTTGGCCCTTTTCTTCAGGCACATCGACCTTATGGTCGGCACTGACTGCGGGGTCCACTGAATCCGCATAAGATAAGGGTGCAGATGCCAACATCGAAGCCGCACCAAGACCGGCTAGAAAACTCACTCGTAAAAAACCAATACTCTTTTTCATTTTGGGTTCCTCTCTCGTTCTTCGTTAAAAGCGCGCATCCAGTGCGCTCGTTGGGAGAGAGGAAAGCAAGAGGTGTGCTCAAGTCATTGATTTTTCGAGGAACAATTTTGATAGATATTATTCCAGAAAGAGTCCCGAGATCTCGAAGTGAAAATAGTTTTGGAAATGCGCGATTCTGGCATTGAGCGCGGGCTGTTTTCGAATCCTTCTCAGTTATGTTTTAGACAGTTTAGCGGTGGGCTTTACACCGCATTCGCTAATGGGACGAGAGCGACGCGCGGACTAATAACCTTCGAGGTTATGCATTGTCTCGAAAGAATAATCACTTTGCTGCGCGATTCTGTCCTCAATAAGCTGTCCGCCGCGCGGAGTTGAGACAAAGTGGGCTCGGCCTCATCGATGACCAATATGCCTAAGCAATGCCCATCTCCGAATAGGACAAGAGGGACTCGTGCATTGTTTCGGGTCCAATATGATTTAACCGTAATCGGCGCACCCAAACGATAATGAAATTGTGCTCGCAAGTTCCTGTACACAAGCGACGTCAATTGCTCGCTCTTTGTAAGTGGGTTTTGCGAGAGACACCTCTCCTCAAACTGATCTTCGCAAAGAATGATTTCACCTTTTGAACCCCCAAACACTGGAATTCTCCGAATCAGAAAAATAGATTCAAGAGCGTATAGAAGAGCTTTTTGCGTGACAGCAGCCATACCAAGCTCGTTCTTGATCTTCGTGTATGAATACCCCTCCCAGGAAGACGAGGCGAGAAGCTTAAGGTATTCCATGAGCGTTTCCAACGAAAGCTTTGTTTCGTGCACCATCCTTAGGTCGCGATCCAACATTAAACGGTGAAGATCGTTCATCCGCTCCTCGGCTAAGCGCTTCTCTCGAAGGAAACATAGCCCCGGCAGTCCCCCTTTTTCCAAATAGAGATCAATTGACTTAAGTCGGGCTCTTGATTCAGCTGCATTGAGATGCTCAAATTGTCCTTCGGAAAAACGCTCTTTTGAAAGCAAATCAGTGAAAAAATCTGGGAGCGCACGCTTATCAAGCTCCGAAATCGTTAAAGGATAAAGCTCAAAAAACATCATTCGACCCGTCAAGGATTCACGAATCGCCTTACGACTTGTAAACCGAACGGATCCGGACAAGACAAACTGCCCGGGCTGTTTTCGGACTCGCACCTTTTCTTTAAAAGCAGGAAAAAGCTCTGGAACCATCTGGCATTCATCGATAGCGGAGGGGAACTTTTTAAGTGCGTCTACAAAACCTTCGGGATCTTGCTCGGCACTCTCCCTGGTGGATTTGGAATCAAAAGTTACATAATTCGGTGTAACATGGGTCAAGAACGTCGTTTTTCCGACCTGTCTGTGGCCAAAGACACCAAGAATGGGAGTTGCCTTAATTAGCTTCTCATAGAGCGGGATAACGCTTCGAATTCGATCATGGGCCATCAAGTATCTAATATGCCTGTGGCAGTCGTTTTTGTCAATAGCAGGCAAAATTGACTGTCACAGTCGTTATTGCACTTATGCATCTTTCGACCTTCTTTTAAAACTCTGGCAAAAATATCACGACGCTTTACAAACGACAGAGTTACAGCTCGACCAGCATCTTAAAGAAGTCTTGCCAAGGCATGATGCGGGCATATTGGGTTTGCCGTATAAAGGGAGCCCTGCATACACAGATACAGTCGAGGCTATTACCACTCTTTTTGCCCATGCCCTCACGAAGAGACTTAAAGCCCCTGCGAAAATCTGTTTCTGAAGGATTTTTGCTACTCTTAATCTCAATGGCGATGTGTTTGTTTCTCGGCGTTTCAATCACTAAATCGACTTCGGCGCCTGCCTCGGTTCGATGATATGAAAACTCGAAATCCTTATTATGGTAATCACACAGTCGAAATATCTCCTGCAATACCCATGCTTCAAATGCGTTTCCATAATCAGGTGTTCCTTCTTCCAAGGGAACCGAAAGTCGCTTCGTCAGGGCTCTCTGAACCCCGTTATCAAACAAATAGAATTTGGGATGGCCCGCAATGCGGTTCCTTCTGGATTTGCTGAACGGGAAAAGGAAGAAACCAAGAAGTGTATCTTCAAGAATCTGAAAATACTCTTTCACCGTCGTACTGGTGGTATCAGTCTGCCTTGCAATATTGGAGTAATTAAGAATATTACCGCTTTCAAAGCCGGCTTGGGACAAAAACCTGAGAAAAGTACCGACGTTTCTTACAATCCCTTCTTCTTGGATTTCTTCTTTCAAATAGGTCTCAACGTAACTTTTCAAAATATCATTTTGTACCGAGTGATCATTCTCCAAAATGACCCCGGGCAGTGATCCCGCCTCCAACGTACGCTGGAGGTTAAAACGATCGCCCAGTTCATGATGGGTAAGCGGGTACAGTTTGCGGGTCAATGCTCGCCCGCCTAGAAGATTGGCATTCGCCCGCTTTAGTTTTCGCGCGCTGGAACCCGTCAAAACAAAAGCGGGAGGATGAGGGGCATTCTCGAGCAGGAAATGCACTTCGTTGAGAAGCTCAGGGACCTTCTGAATTTCATCAAGAATAACCGTTCGAATTTTCGGATCCAGGGCCAAGACCTCTTCTCGTAAGCGGCTCGGATTGGCGATGAATCGATGAAACTCGTCGGTTTTCAGCAAATCATATTTCTGGGTGGATTCGGGCGAATACTCGGCTTTAACGAGCGTGCTTTTGCCCGTTTGGCGGGGCCCAAGCAGAAAAAAACTCTTATGTTTTGGCAACTTAACTGTTCTGGCTATCACGATTCAATTATAGGACGTTTTTTTCAAGTTAGCTATCAAAAAATCATATAGCAGCCGACACGAGGCGGCTATTGCGACACCCGAAGCGCCCGAATCTGCTTTCTTGCCCGCAAAATCGCGCTTGGGCTCATGCTAAACTCATCAAGCCCCATCTTTATAAGCAGCGGAATATGCTCCGCACTCCCCGCCATTTCGCCACACATTCCGACGGGAATTCCGGCCTTATGGCCGTTTTCAATTGTCATCGCAATGAGCTTTAATACGGCCGGATGATTGGGATCATAAAGATCACTGATCTTCTGATTCATGCGATCCACGGCACACGTATATTGAATGAGATCATTTGTACCGATACTGAAAAAATCGGAGTGTTTGGCCAATTCATCCGACACCAAAGCCGCCGATGGAATCTCAATCATGACTCCTACACGAAGCTTCGGAGACATCACCACGCCCTCTAACTCAAGCTCACGACGACACTCACCCAAAAACGCTTTGGCTTCGAGCAACTCGCCCACGCCTGAAATCATGGGGAACATAATCCCCAAATTGCCATGCGCACTCGCGCGCAAGAGCGCGCGCAACTGCGTACGAAACAGCACTTTATCACGCAGACATATCCTGATCGCACGATACCCCAAAAAAGGATTCTGCTCTTTTTCAAGCTTCAGATAAGGCA
>CAIRTR010000180.1 GCA_903881565.1 Oligoflexia bacterium
ATGACCACGGCACCTTCGATTCTTCGGGCTTACGCCTTTCAAGTAGGTGATCTTTCGGGGTACCGTCAATACGAAGATAATCGATTCTTCAACGTCATTCTCGAATCGACGACGGAACCCTATATTTACTTCGATCGACAAACTTCTCCCAAAAACAAACGGAGCTGGGCCTCACGACTTCAAACCTATTTGGAGCTCGCACGCCTGGATAAACGCGAGCGTGAACTCGCGGAGTCAATCCGCGAAGACATTCTCAAGGAGTTCAAATGACACGCAATCCAAATGACCAACTCCTTGCCCGTCTCGTCGAGTTCCAGCGTGAGCTTGAGAAAGAAAAAATTCCGCTCATCTTGGGTGGTGGCATGAGTTTGTACGTGAGAATGCAATATCTTCGAGCCGAAGTCTCGGTTCGATATCCGTTTGCGATCGAAACGCGCTCGACCAACGATCTCGATCTTTTCTTGGCTTCGTCGCTGATAGCCGATGCGGAGAAAGTCGAAAAATTACGGGAAATCATTACAAGACTTAGCTACACCGTTGATTCGAATGCCAAGAATTTCCAATTTGTAAAAGAAGTAGAAATCTACGGTAGCCGCCACCAGGTGCGCATTGAACTGCTAGCTGCTCCGCCTACTGAGGCGCAAATGAGCAAGGTCGACGTCAAAGGATTTCGAATCAAGCCTGTGGGGGTCGACAATATTCATGCTTACCTCACGGCAAGTGCTGGCGGCATTGATATCGGCCTTCTTCAAGTAAACGTTCCTGCCGGCGGTTCTTCGGAGGCCACAATCACAATCCCTTCAGCCTTCAACTATCTCATCCTCAAGCTTCATGCTTTCGATGATCGTAAATCAAAAAAGGACGCAAAAAGCGACGAAGGACGCCACCATGCATACGACATTTTTGCCACCGTCACGCGAATGAACGAGGACGATTGGAGCAACGCGACCACTCACCTCAAATCACAATCCGGCAGCGACTATCTCCAGCGCGCAATCCAAATTCAGAAGGACTGCTTTTCGTTCCGCAATGCGATCGGACTTCTGCGCATTCAAGAAAACGAAGCGTACCGCCGCAATCACGCGACCTATGATTTGTACCTAGATCAGTTCATCAAAGACATGACGGACCTATTTCAAGGTGGAGGTGCCTGAAAATGAAAACAACGACATTTCCCTGCATTTCACGGGCTTTCGCGAGAAATATTTTGCAGCCTTTGCTTTCGCTCTTGAACATCCAAAGCGCCCCGCCTACAATAGGACAGAACGAGCCGCAAGTAGGCGGAATGATTGTGAGTGCGTCGATTGAGCCAACAAAATCATTGGCACCCTTCTTACCATCTCTATATAGTCAAAAGAACAACCTATGCCGCACCTAAATCCCCTCAGCTCTCACGAAACAAAAACCACTCGCATTGCCACGCAGCTTCGCGAGCGCACAAGCACACAACCCCTCTCCTTGCGCAAGACCGCCGTTTCGCACATGGTCCCAAAAGCCTTCGATAAAAAATACAAAGACGAAAAGATCGACATCAGCGATCTGAGCGCGATCCTCGAAATCGATCCCGAAAAGAAGTTTTGCGTCGCCGAACCCGGAGTAACCTTCGTCGATCTTGTTAAAGCGACACTCCCTCTGGGCCTGGTTCCCATGACCGTGCCCGAATTCAAAACCATCACCATCGGTGGTGCCGTTGCGGGATGCTCCATTGAATCCATGTCGTTTCAGTACGGCGGTTTTCATGACAGCTGTTTCGAATACGAGGTCATAACAGCTGACGGTCGCGTGCTTACTTGCACGCCGGATAACGAACACAGCCTCATTTTTCAGATGATGCACGGGACTTTTGGAACCCTGGGAATCATTTCCAAACTCAAATTTCGACTAGTCCCCGCAAAGCCCTTCGTCAAAGTGATCTACGAGAAGTATTCACATGTAGAGTCCTACGAGTTGGCGATTCGAAGACACTTCAAAACCCGCGACGTCGACTTCATGGATGGCTTCGTCCATTCACCAACTTTGTATGTGCTGAATCTGGGCGTCTTCGTGGATCAGGCACCCTATCAGAATCGCTATGATTGGATGAAGATCTACTACCAAACTACCGCTACTCGCGACGAAGACTACCTAAGAACCCCTGACTATTTTTTCCGCTACGACCGTGGTGTGACAGGCGTCAGATTCAGCTCCTTTTTTGGACGTCTATTTTTCGGAAAATTCGCTTCATCTTCGCACATATTGAGGTTGGCCGAAAAAATCCATTGGCTACTCCCTCGCAAGCGCCCTACGGTAACGCTTGATATCTTTGTTTCCATTTCAAAGATCAAAACGTTCCTTAAATGGTATGAGCATGAATTTCAACATTTCCCACTCTGGGTGGTTCCGTACAAACGAACACGAGACTATGAATGGGCGAATAAATCGTTTTACGAAGCCGCGGGAAGCGACGAACTCTTTGTGGATCTCGCCATCTACGGCATGAAGCAACGTGGCGATAAGAATTATTACCGGATCATGGAAGAAAAATTAATGGAAATCGGCGGAATCAAAACACTTATCTCCCACAACTTTTATTCAGAAGAAGAATTCTGGAAAAACTGGAACAAACCCAACTACGACCAAGTCAAAGCGATAACGGACCCGAAGGGTATGTTCCGGGATCTCTATCAAAAAACCTGTCGCTAAATTTCTAGTTTTAGTGAGATTTAGACTTCTTAATTGAACGCCGCAGAATCGAATCAAGAGATCCCGAACTTATAGAAGAGCCATCTTCAGATCTGCAGAACGTCTGCTCATTGCCCTTGGAATCTCGACCCGACATAACCGAGTTACCCAGAAGCTCAGTGCAGATGAGCGAACCCGGATTCTGGCCTCCAACGCTTCTTAGTTTTCCGAGATCTTTTTGATATTTGCCACTTTGAAGATCTTGCATCTGAGAGAGGATTTTGCACTTTGACGCAGGCTTTACCCCAGGATCAGCAAAGCAAACTGCACTGACCCAAGCCTGAAAATCTGAATCAAGCTGAAACCGCTGCCCTTGATCAGTTCCGAACCGATAAAAGACGCTCTCTGCCGTTGCCCCATAAACCGAGGCCGCAACAAACGCCTGAAACAAGGCCAAAAAACCAATCCACACCTTCATTATGGTCCTGCCTTTTGCTGCTGGTGAAGCACAGACAGATCAAAGGTATTCTTTGCCAGCGTATCATCGGGAATCCACAGCTTGCCGCCGTCGCAAAGCGCTCCTTTTTCTCGACACCAATCTTTACCCCAGGAATTTTGAATCAGATACTCCGTTTTACAGCTGCCATCCGCTGCGCGCGATTTTCGATACCCGATCATTGTAACCGCATGAGCTCCATGCGCGGGATAGTACGCACTGGAACAGCCGCTTCGTGAACCTTCAGCGCCCGATTCAATATGTTCAAACCGATCATAACTAAAATCGGCGAGGGCCGCAGAACAAAGCGAAATACCAACAGCCTTGCCTTTTCGTAACTGCCCCAACGCCTGGTCACGATACGCATCCTTTACAAGTCGAAATTCCTCTGCGCTTGAGGATTTGTCCTTGCCCAAAAATGATTTGGGAACAAAGTAATCCATGCACGTTGTTCCCTCTGGAATTTTCAGCGCGTCCTTTTCACAGGTGGGAGCGAAGGCTCGCTCGAAGAATTCCTGTGGGCTTAAATCTATGGATTCTCGCATCTGAACCAAAATCGCCATTGCCTGCCCGTGTCCAATCCCACCCTGTTTTGAGATTTCCTCAAAGCTTTTGAGGATCGGATCCAGATAACAGACATCCTGCTCGGTAAGAACGGATTCGTATTTCTTGGGTCCCAAAAGCCAGAACTTCTTTGAAAAAAGTTTTTCTGCTGCTTCGAGGTAGGCTGCACCAATGACCTCATCGGTTTGAACGCCACTGACCTTCGATAGCCTCTTTTGTGCCTCACTCTCAATGTAATCCGTCAATTTTTTAAAGGACTGCTTCACCTGCGCCCATTGCTTCACAGAAGCTTCTTTTTCCGCGCTACCCGGGGGGAAAAACTGCCCCCGTATACTCGCTAGGGCATCCGCCCATTCCCCTAGCGCATCGGTTCCCTTCTTCTGCAACAGCGGGCTGTAAACATATCCAAGTCTTTCGATCGATACTGATTTTCGGCTACAAATACGTCCCTTTTTTTGTGCAGCTTGGATCGCATCGCAGACAAACCCTCCCTCAAAGTAGAGAGATTTATCTTTTTCTTTGGCCGACTTCACAAATGCCGTTCCAGAGACGCCAGAAGCACTCGTTCCAATTGCCAAATCCAGATACGAAACCGCAGGATGACCAGGGATCACTGACTGAAGCATCAACGAGGCGGTATTGGCGTAACAGACGCCTAGGCCATCTTGGTCTTGCATTTCTGCTGAAGCGACCGTTCCTCCTGAGGCATCCAGTCGCACAGTCTCCTCTTCGCAAGTTTGGGTTGATGCATTTGCAGGAGCCGCTTCGTCGGCGGTGGCAAAAGAAAGCATCCCGACCCAGATTAAGGCGGATAGAATACCGATATATTTTGTCGGGGTCCCGGACAAGCCCATCCTACTCATTTTACGCAGGTTACAAACCTAAGACAAACGAATACTCAGCTCAACAGACCAAGAGTAAAATCATATACATACACGCCAACAAGGAACCTCTTGGAATCGGATTCTAAAAACATTACCATTTCAATGAATGGAGTCCCTATGACCGAAATGTCCGATTACCCGAAACTCGAATGTCCCTTTGTTCGAAAAACCTATCCGATCAGCAAAGAAGACTGGAAAAAGCATGGATCCGAACTTCAACTGCGCACGCCCGAAGTTTACTTGGTCACACCTGAGGTGAGCCCAGGATTTGAATGGGTATTTGAGGACTCCGAAACAATCGCGGTCGAAAAACTTGACGGCAGCAATGTCAAAATGAAAATCGAGAACGGACGACTCGTCGCGCTCCAAAACCGAAAAAACATCATCGATCCGCTTCAAATCGGACACGGCAAGACGTTCATTATTGAGGGTGTCTTTCGAGCCCTCGACAAGGGCTACGACTTCAAGGACGGCGAACACGCGGGCGAGCTCATTGGACCTAAACTTCAGGGCAATCCCTACCAACTGGATCATCACATCTGGTACCCGTTTGAGAAAACGATTTCCTCACTGAGTTATAAAACGTACCAGGAACACCCCAAGACTTTTGAGAACTTGTCGGAGTGGTTTAGATTATTCCTCAGAAGCCGTTTTTATCAAAAAGAGCGGAAAATCAAATTTGAGGAATCAATTTTTGCCGAAGGCGCCATTTTTTATAACTTCAAACGAAAAGCAGAAGGCAAAAGCTGGCAGGCGAAACTTCGCCGCAACATGTTTGATTGGTATTACAAAGACAAGATTCGAATCGAAGGGATCTAAGCGTAACGATTACTGCGCCAGCCTAAGATTCGCCTGCGCTGTCGCAAATGCGCCCAGCTTCTGCACCACCTGAAGTGATTCAAGAGAGAGATTTGCGCCGTAAGTCGTCCACTTGGTGGCCACATACTCCAACGTTTCTTGAGAAACGGAGGTCATGCCATCACGAACCATGTCTGCGCCGATTTGTTCGGCGACGGCATTGATTTCTGGTAATTCGTCCCGAAAAAGAGCCGCCTGTTCAGGCTGGACGTCCAGCTGGCTGACTTGGGCATCACTCAACGCTCCATAATGAAACGATCCTGCCGTGCCGTCGTCTAAAATAATCAGTCCAAAAAATCCAGCCGCGAGCCCGACTGCTAACGATAGAATCACAAGGACCACTTTGGCTGCCGTATTATCCACTTCAACGATACTTAAAACGGTACCACCCACGCCAATAATTGCTCCGCCGCCCAAGAACACCATCGGGATAATGGTCGCGCCCCCAAATCCACCCGCGAGTGCAGCATGGGATTTTCTAGGCGCTAAAGATGAGGAAATGATCAACGAAGCAGACAAAAAGAGGGAAACACATCGGACAAATTTTGAATTTCTCACAGGCGGAGGACTTAACTCACTAGACTCGGGGTGTCAACTGAATCGTTGCACGACGACCGATCGCGTCAGCTTCTCGATAAAGTCCATACAATAGACGACTTTGTCCACTTCGAGATTCTCCGGAGTATCCTCAGGTCGATGATAACCCCGAGGCGCCCCATATTTTGGATCGACGCAAATCAAGGCCATCGCATCATAACCGTGCGCGAGAAACGCTCCGGCATCCGTGCCCCCCACAGGAATTTCAAATCCTTTAACCTCTTTGAATCGCGGTTCACTTGCGGCTACCTCCTGCGTGAGCGAAGTAAGCCAGGCAGCAGGCTTCTTCTGGACAACCTCCCCTTCACCTTGAACATAGAGTAAATCGCCCATCGAAAGGCCATCTAGCGCCAACACGAGGGTTTTCTGAGGATCCCATACGCCTTTCATATCCCGCGCCAAGGCGTCCGCTCCGCCGAGACTCGCTTCTTCACATCCGGTCGCAATAAAAAGATACTCGACGTCCGGGTGCTTATCGATACTCAAGCGTTTGGCAAGAAGCGGAAGCGCCGCAACTGCGGACAGGTTATCGTTTGCACCCGGAACGATTTCGTTTCGAATGAATACCTCGAGAGTCCCAAATGCGACCAAGAATGCGGGCACGGTGAGAACAATTTCAAGCCCTAAAACCCAAGGACTCAAAGGACTCAAGGGAGTCGAAGAAGCGGCCAAAAGCCAGAAAAGATCAATACCAGCAAGGACGAGTAAAGAGATAACAGCGAGTTGAGCCGGACGAGGCTTAAACGGTCCCTTGGATTTTTCCTCCAAGCGCGCCAACCGCTCCAAGATCACAGGATGAAACGTCAGCCCCGTAAATGCAGCATCAACGTGGGACAAAAACGCGATCCGCAGTTTGGGGACACCATGCGCAGGCAGCTTTCCGATCACGTTTCGGGAAGGCTTAAAGGGGAAAAGCCGCCGTAGAAAATATCCCCGCCGAGTCGATTCAGCCCAATATGAAACCGCCGGAACCAGATGAAAGAAAAACGCCATGACCGGAGCAAAAGGAAACAGCACAGTCCCAAAGAGTCCCAACAGGAAATGCAGACCGAAATTAGAGTAAAGGTTGTCGCTAAATTTGAAGTCGTGTTGGCTCATCTGGAGACCCGCATCAACCAATTCTTTATGAATAATCACGTGGGACTTGCGCTCATCCTCACTCGTCGCCTGACGTCGCGGACACTCCCTCACGATACGAGAGACGAGATCACCAATATATTGCTTTTCTTCAACTACGGCTATTGACATGAGTCCAGCTTAACTCTTCTTAGGATTGAAGATCAACCCCCACGCGGGCAAGCAGCTCTACGTCCAACCCCTACTTCGGGAGGACGCATTCCGATACTCGGCGGCCTAGCGAGTGGCAGAGCCAGCGACTCGGAAGCCGTATTGATTTCGTTGACCATAGATCACAAGAATCTCGCGTCTGTCCTCCCGGTAAATAGCAGGAAGAATCTTCTTCATTTTAACTTCCGCCGACGCTTTAACGGCACAAGTGTTAGCCAAACTCCGAGAGGGAGGCTGAGCGAAGCAATGCTTGGATAGGTTCAGGCGTTAACATCGGCATAATAACTTCTTGATGTAGCAACGACTGTCGCTGGTGCGGCCGGGTCTGCGGCCTTCTTGGCGCATCCCGCGCCCAGACTTAGAATCACACCCAAAATCATAATCCCTGATAATACTCGAATCATACTTTCTCCTCCTTGGAAAATTCATGAATGAACGAACTGTTTATTTTCTATCGGGTCGCCTAAGAGAAGATCGAGATCAATAGACTTTTCATTCCTAACAAGCTGAACTTAGAGAGAAATTGAGCCGGAATAGCACCTCCCATCTCTTCCCAACCTCCACCACAAACGAAGTGTTGTTTTTTGCGACACTGTAACTTTTCGCAACGCACTGAAATTTTTCACTTTTCTTTATTGCGTCCCCTGCCGATAGTCCTTACAACTGGTATATCGAATGATTGTCATTCGAAAAATTAAACGATTCTTTTAAGGAGAATTTATGAAAAAGCTCGTAATCTTGTTGGCTCTCGTTTTCTCAATGTCTGCTTTCGCTGAAACTCCTGCTGCTGCTCCTGCTGCTGCTGCGGCTCCAGAAGCTGCTGCTCCTGCTGCTGAAAAAGCGCCTGCTAAAAAAGCTAAAAAAGCTAAGAAAGCTAAAAAAGCTCACAAAGCTAAAGCTGAAGCTGCTCCTGCTGCTGAAGCCGCACCTGCTGCAAAGTAATTTCTTTTCGAAATTAAGCTTTAAAAGCCCTCAGACGCCCTCAAAAGCCTCTGGGGGTTTTTTTTATCCTCATCCTGCGCTACAGTCTGACTAATGGCCCCAAAGAAAATTCTCGCAATCAAACTCCGCTCGCTCGGGGATACCGTTCTAATGACCGCAGCGCTCTCGGAGCTGCGACGGGCCTACCCACAAGCTAAAATCCACGTCCTGGTCATGAGCCGCTGGGCGCCTATTCTCGAAAATCATCCCGCAATCGATCAGATCTGGCCATTTGAGCGCCACCAGGAAAGAACCGCTCGAGCCAAAGCAGTGGCGCGCACTGCATTCAAGCTGCGCCAAGAGGAGTTTGATTGGGTAATCAACTTTCACGCGAGCCCTTCAAGCGCCCTAATTGCCTTTGGCTGCGGGGCCAAGGAGCGCTCCGTTCACTTCCATGGACACAAGGACAAGAATAGATACTCTACGGTCACAATCCCTGGAAAGGGACAAGTCAAACCCATCACTGAACGGGACGTTGACGCCATTCGAGCGCTTGGAGTGCAATCCCAGGCAGGCGCAATGCCCTCACTCCACCTGATTCCTAGCGAGCGCGAAGAGTGTTGGCCCACACCAAGGGAGTCGCGGATCTTAGCCCTGGGCCTTGGAGCCAGCCGCCCCACCAAGACCTGGCCTTTGCGTCGTTTCGCGGAGACCGCCGTTCGCTGGTGTAGCGACGGCGCACACAACATCAATCAGGCTGTCGCGCTTGTAGCCCAAGATGAACCACAATTGAGAGCGGATTTTCTTCGCGCCGCCGAAGAAGCTATCGCGGCACTTCCGCCTGAAAAACAGGCCGGAGTCAAAGATCGAATCACCGTCTCCTCGACATTGAGCATTCGAAAGATGGCAGCTTTCCTGAGCCAAGCTTCAGCGTTCTTAGGAAATGACTCGGGCCCCAAGCATGTCGCAGCCGCGGTTGGCACTCCCACCCTCACCCTCTTCGGCCCGGAACACCCTTTTGAGTGGCATCCCTATTCCCGCGACCAGCACCCGTATTTATTCATAGAGCACCTTGCTTGTCGCAAAGATCACCACCCCGGAATGCCTGAATGGTGCAGTGTTTCCCAGTGTGTTGAGGAAATGCACCCTTGCATGATTCAAATTTCAGTTGATGAAGTTTTTGCAACCTTACAGAAAATGGTACGGCCCAATTCATGACAGCATCCCATCCCCTTAAAGTTTCGGCCCTCATTCTTACTAAAAACGAAGAGCAACATATTGCCCGTTGCCTTGAATCTCTTTCCTGGGCGGATGAAATTCTGGTCGTTGATGCGCAAAGCACGGACACCACCCGAGACATCTGCCTGAATCGAGACAGACCCTGGAGCGACAAAATTCATTTTCTAGAGCGCCCATGGAGTGGATTCAAAGATCAGCGAAACTTTTCACTGCAAGAGGCCGAAAATGACTGGGTCCTCATCGTCGATTCCGACGAAGCCTGCTCACCCGAGCTTGCGGCCAAGATTCGGGCACTGCTCAATAATCCCGGCGGCCCCCCCGCTCGCGCCTACAAAGTGCGCCGAATCGAATATTTTTTAGGGAAACCGATTCATTTTGGCATCTGGAATCCGAGCTACCAAGATCGCTTTTTCCATCGGGCAGGCGTGAAATACATTAACGACATCCACGAATATCCCGTATTCCCCACGCCCCCCCAAGAGATTCACGAGCCCCTTCATCATTCTCCAAATTTTTCCACAGACCGATTTTTGGAAAAAATGAATACCTACACTTCCATTGAAGCGAAGGATCGTGTCACTCAAGGACAAAGAACAAACGCTTTTCGCTTGGTCACCGCCTTTCCCGCCATGTTTCTCAAGAACTACTTTTACTACGGCGCCTACAAAGACGGAATTCACGGGCTCGTCATCTCACTGCTTGAAGGCGTGTCGCGCGTGGTTCGTCACATAAAAATATGGCAGAACACACGGTAAGCTCTCCCATTCATCCCAAAATCTCCGGCTTCACGCTGATCCGAAACGGTGTGGAATTTGATTTCCCTTTTTTGGAATCTCTGCTCTCGCTCCTTCCCCTGGTTGACGAACTCATTATCAACGTGGGCCGCGGCACAGATAAAACTCTCGCCATACTCGAAGAATTCGCGCGAGCAGAAGGGTGCGGGAAAATTCAAATCTTCGAAAGCACCTGGCCTCTTGATGACCCGAAAAAAAAACGCGACGGCTGCATTCTGTCGGAGCAAACTAACTTGGCGCTTGATCGATGCACAGGAGATTGGTGCATTTATCTTCAAGCCGACGAGGTTCTGCACGAAAAAGAACACAATAAGATTCGGCAAGCGATTCTTCGCCACCATGGCAACCCTGGGATTGAAGGACTTGTTTTCGACTATTTTCACTTCTACGGATCTTATGAAGTGATCCAACACTCGCGCAGCGTTTATCGCAAAGAGGTTCGTGCGATTCGAAAATGCTCAGGCGCGCGAAGCGTGGGCGATGCCCAAAGTTTTCGCAAACAAGAAGGCAGCAAACTGATGGTCGCTCAAGCCGATGCCCACATTTTTCACTACGGCTGGGTTCGCACCCCAGAGGCGATGCGGGAGAAGACCTTTTTCATGGATCAGCTTTATCATGGAGATCCAACCACCGAGGCACAACAAACCCGAACACCTTATACAGGCGACAACTACCGCTACAAACGGATCATCGGACTTAAACAATTCGACGGTAGCCATCCAGAAGTCATGCGTGAGCGAATACAGAAAAAGGGCTGGCATTGGGACCTGGAGAAGTCGCCCAGAGTATGGACTGTTTCGGATTTAAAGAAGATTATTTTAAATTTTGTGGAATCTGTAACGGGCAAGCGACTGTTTGAATATCGAAGCTATCGCCTCCGGAAGAACCAACCTTCATGAGTACCGGATTGGATGCTAGCCTCTTTGTCACGACCTACGAGATGCCGCAACAGCTTGCCTTGGTGTGCGCGGGGCTCGAGAGGCAAACTGCGAGAAATTTTGAGATCTTTTTTTGTGATGATGGGTCTGGGGATGAGACAAAGGCCCTGATTACGGCATTGTCTGAACGAATAAGAAGAGCAGCGGGAATCTCCGTCCATCACCTTTGGCAGGAAAACAAAGGCTTTCGCAAATGCCGAATCTTAAACGAAGCCCTCCGGCAAGCCATGGGCCGAGTGTGCGTATTCTTGGATGGCGACTGCATTCCGCACCCCAAATATGTGGCGGATCATTTACGCGAGCAAGAAGAAGGCCGCTTCTTGGCGGGGCGACGGGTTGAGCTTGGACCCAAAATTAGTTCGTGGCTAACACCAGACCTTATTCGAGAAGGGTTTCTGGATTTACCAGGACCTCGAATTCTTTGGAGTGCCCAAACAGGGGATCTTGAGTTTTTGAATCGATTCCTGCGTATCCCTTCGAATCGTCTAAGAGCACTCG
This sequence comes from Oligoflexia bacterium, assembly GCA_903881565.1. Classification (GTDB taxonomy): domain Bacteria; phylum Bdellovibrionota; class UBA1018; order UBA1018; family UBA1018; genus CAIRTR01. Next base: position 11,738 of record CAIRTR010000180.1, read on the forward strand.
TGAAAATGGACCGAATTGCGGACCTCAAAGGCTGCAACTATTCAGTGTCACGCAAGGATCTCCTCGCTATCAACGGGTTTGATGAAGAGTACGAAGGCTACGGACGAGAAGACACCGATGTGGAGTTGCGACTCAACAATCTGGGGCTAAAAATAAAATCCCTCAAAGGTCTCGCGCTTGAGTACCACGTCTGGCACCCTAGGCGTGAATTCACGCCGGTCAATGATGACCGTTTGGAGCAGTTAAAGACTTCGGGCAGGATTCGATGCGAAAAGGGCGTAAATCTACCCTAAATTCGCGTTTCCTCGCCCAATCCCAAAATAAGTGAAACCCTTCGCCTTCATCACTTTTGGATCGTAAATATTGCGACCATCAAAGATCACGCGACCTTTGAGCTTCTTACCCAATTTGTCGAGATCAGGATTCTTGAACTCGTTCCACTCAGTCACGAGCAACATCGCATCCGCGCCGTCGGCAGCATCATACATGGACTCCGTCCAGGTCACGCGATCTTCGAGAATCTTTTTACCGTGCTCCATCGCGACTGGATCGAAAGTGCGAACCTTTGCACCAGCTTTGAGCAACTCTTCCATGATCGTAAGCGCAGGAGCCTCACGGATATCATCCGTGTTTGGCTTAAACGCCACGCCCAAAACCGCAAAGGTCTTTCCTTTAAGATCGCTTCCAAAATGGGCCTTCACCTTTTTCACCAATACTTGCTTTTGGCGTGCATTGGCTTCTTCAGCCGCGTCGATAATCGAAAGATCCACGTTAAGGTTTCTTCCCGTATGCAAAAGCGCCTGCACATCTTTAGGGAAGCAAGAACCGCCGTAACCCGCGCCCGCGTACAAAAAGTGTTTTCCGATGCGGGAATCAGTCGCCATCCCTTTACGAATCGCCTCAACATCCCCACCCGTCGCGTCGCAAAGATGCGAAAGCTCGTTCATGAAACTGATACGAGTGGCGAGAAACGAATTACACGCATATTTGGTGATCTCGGCAGAGATGGGATCCATCCAAATAATGGGGTTTCCCTGGCGCACGAAGGGAGCATAGAGCTCGACCATTTTTTCATAAATTTCTTTTTTATGAGTTCCAATCACGACTCGCTCTGGCTTTAAGAAGTCATCCAATGCGTCGCCTTCTTTTAAAAACTCTGGGTTACTCACCACGTCCACGGGCTGCGAGGTCTTTGCGGCAATCCAGCCAGCCACCGTCTTGTGCGATCCGATTGGGACCGTGGACTTATTCACGACAATCCGGTGACCCGTTTTTGCAGCCTCCATCGCGGCGCCCACTTCTTCAGAAGCCGCCCTCAAGTATTGAAGATTCGAGGTCCCGTCTTCATTCGGAGGGGTTCCTACCGCCAAAAATACAATTTCAGATTCTTTGACCGCGTCGGGCGTAGAAGTCGTGAAAAACAACCGGCCTTCTTTTACGCTTCGCTCAACCAGGACATCAAGGCCTGGCTCATAGATCGGCAACACGCCCTTTTTAAGTCCTTCGATTTTCGTGGGATCGTTATCGACGCAATAAACGGTATGTCCGGCATCCGCAAAACAAGTTCCAGCCACCAAACCCACATATCCCGTTCCAATAACTGCAACTCGCATCGCCAATCCTCCTCAAATATGTTAGCACTAAAGCGTGAACCCCACGCCATACCCCATCACAGTTACGATTATCACGCTGAATGAAGAAAAAACCATTGCTTCGGCCATTCAAAGTGTTCAATGGGCCGACGAAATCTTGATTGTCGACTCCGGCAGTACCGATCAAACAGTTGAGATCGCAAAAAAACTGGGGGCTCGAGTGATCTATAACCCATGGCCGGGATATGGGAAACAAAAGAATTTCGCCCAAAACCAGGCCCAAAACGATTGGGTTCTCAATATTGATGGAGACGAGCGGATCCCTCCGGAGCTAGCCGCCGAAATTCAATCCACACTGCGCCAAGTCACTACTAAAACCCTGGGTTTCGAGGACCTTTGTGCGATGAGTTTTCCACGAAAGACATTCTATTTAGGTCGCTGGATTCGCCACGGCGGATGGTACCCCAACGTTCTCACGCGCCTCGGGAACCGCAAAACCTGTCAGTGGAGCGAGCCGCAGGTCCACGAAGAGCTCGTCGTTCAAGGCCGCACGCTTCGACTCCAGAACGCCCTTGAGCATTTTGGATTTCCAAGCATTCACCACCAAATCTTGACCAACCTCCGATTCTCAAAACTGGGATCAGAGGATCTCCACCGCCGAGGCGCCTCTGGAGGCCTCCTAAAGCTTTTGCTTAAACCTTTAGGGAAATTCATTGAGACCTTTTTCCTCAAGTTTGGATTCCTGGATGGACTCCCCGGGTTCATCATATCCATCAATGCGGCCCACAGCATGTTTCTCAAACATGCCTTCTTATTGGAGCCCAAAATAAGGAACAAACATCAACCATGAAAATCCTCATCATCGACAACAATATTGACCGAGACTCTTGGAGCGCCCCGAGCCTTGCTCGTTTTGCGCGCAAAGTGCCAGGGGCGATCCTAAGTATCAGGCGGGCGCCCAGCGACGACCTCCCTCGAGACGCCCTGGCCTTTGATCGAATCGTTCTTTCGGGCTCGCGCACCTCTGCGATGGACGAGGCACCCTGGATTGACCACCTCATTGAATTCCTCCAAAAGGGCATGAATGCCGGAAAGCCTATCTTAGGGGTGTGCTATGGTCATCAAATTTTGGCACGTGCTCTTGGAGGAAAAGAAGCCGTCCGAAAAGCCGCTCAAGGGGAGTTTGGCTGGACTGCCATCAAGGTACATCGACCGAACCCCCTGATGAAGGGACTTGCTGAGTCCTTTTATTCGTTTTCCTCGCATCACGACGAAGTTTGTGCGCTTCCCAAGGGCTTGAAACCGCTAGCATCCTCAGAAGGCTGCGAGGTCCAAGGCTTTCAGTTGGAGGATAAGCCCATCTTCGGAATCCAGTTCCATCCCGAGAAAACCCTTGAAGACGGCAATCGCATTTATGACATTATTGGAAAAGCCTACCCATCCATCCCCCTCATTAACTCTAAAAGAAGTAAAGAACTTTATGATCCCAGCGTAGGTGACACTTTATTTGCTAACTTTTTTAGCCTATGAATAAGAGACATGGAAAAAAAGCTGAAATCCAAAATCAAACTCGTTCTTAAACTCGCCTTCGTCTGCGGGCTTCTCTTTTTCCTGGCCAAGAATGGATTTATTTCCATGCAGCACACGGGAGAAGCTTTTGGACGCTGGGACAAAATGGTTCCCGCCTTTTTGGGATTAGCAGTAACCCTCGTCTTAGGGGTCACGCGGTGGCAAATTCTTCTGCGCGCGCAAAATATCCAATTGAGTTGGGGTAAGATTTTTCAGATCGCGCTCATCGGAAACTTTTTTAATATCGCTCTTCCGGGCGCCGTCAGTGGAGACTTCGTCAAGGCGTTCTATATTGGAAACGAAATCCAAGGGAAGCGCGCCTGGGCTTTCGGCACCATTCTTTTTGACCGCGTGGCAGGACTCTCCGCTCTCGTAATTCTCTCCGCGGGCGCTCTAACCCTGGGACTGAAGAACTTCTACGGCACCTCGCTTTACTCGGCGATTCATCTTTTTGTCGTTGTGGCTGCGATCTGTGTTTTATCCTTCTTTGCCTATCTGTTCTTAGTACGAGAACATCACGATCCCGTATTGAGAATTTTGAGGGCTGCCGAGAAAAAATTTGTAAAGCTGGGTTCGTTCGCTCGCATCTATGAAGGACTGCGCGCCTTCCATAATCACCGCCTCGCTGTCATCGCAACCTTGCTTTTATCAGTGCTCATCCACCTTATCGTTGGGTGGATTTTCTTGACGTTCGCCGAGGCCCTCGGTGACGTCAATCTCAGCCTCCTTTCCGTCTATGTCGTTTTCCCCTTAGGCCTTTTAATCGTCGCGATTCCCGTCGCACCGGCCGGAATCGGGACCGGCCATGCCGGCTACTCCTTTCTTTTTGGGCTCATCGGATCTCAGCGCGGTGCCGACGTCTTTACTCTTTTCGCTTTAGCAAACATGATTTTTGGCGGCATTGGGGGCCTTATTTATCTTCAGTTCAAAGCCAAATCACCCAAACTTGACCTCTCTCACGCGACTGAAAACTCGTAACCGAGCTGGCACGGTTCTGGCTGATGTGGGCGAGTGCTTGAACTTCGCCCCTTTCAAAAACAGGTCTTAGCTTTACTTCAATCGCCAGGGCATGTGCTTGCCATCGCTCCCACAGGTTCCGGAAAGAGCCTCATCATTGAACGACGCGCTCAGCGTGGGGGCACTCGCACACTCCTGATCTCCCCTTTGGTTGCCCTCTCAAGACAGCACGCAACAAAACTAGCTGCAGCCGGGCTTAAAGTTCAATCAGGGAGGCCCGCCGCCCCCGATTCGGACGTCTGGATACTCTCTCCCGAATCACTCACCCACTCCACGGTGATTGAAGAACTTCGCCGATGGAGGCCCAACTTTCTTGCCGTCGATGAATGCCATTGTCTCTGGGAATGGGGCCAGAGCTTTCGACCGGCTTTTCTGGAGGTTCCTTCGCTGATCAAAAGATTCAAGATCCAAACCAGTCTCTGGCTTACTGCGACCCTCCCCGCCCCCGCTCTCGCACAACTGGAGAAACTCGTTGAGGAGCCGCTAAAAAAAGTAGGGAGCTTTGCACTTCCCGAAAACCTCGATCTGCATGTTTCGAAAGTACCCTGGCTTGATCGAACTCAGCTTGCGCTGGATTGGACGCGCGCACGAAAGGGCTGTGGCATTATTTTTGTACAAACCCGAAAACTCGCAGAGAGCTTATGCCGCCTCTTTCAAGCTTCGGGAAAAAGAGCACTCGTCTATCACGCAGGACTTTCGAAAGAAGAGCGCCTGAATCTCGAAATACTAATCAATCGCGGCGTATTTGATCTCGTCGTTGCAACCTCCGCCTTCGGAATGGGAATGGATAATCCCCATCTTCGCTGGTGTTTACTGTGGCAAACTCCAGCCTCGCTCTTGGCTCTCGCACAAGCCGTAGGACGTGTAGGACGCTCAGAATTGGGAGAGGCTTTGATCTTTTGGGATGAGCAGGATTTTGAAAATAACGAATGGATTGCGCTTAATTCAGCAGAAAAAAGAAGGGATCTTGAAAACGTTTTAGCGTTTCTTACTTCACTCAAATCACCCCGCGAATCACTGACTCGGTTTTTTCTGCCTGACTGATCGCAAAAGACCGCCAAAAATCCGACAATTCAGGAAAATTTTACACGAATGCAATTCCGAGTCTTTCGTTTTTTCATGTTTTTTTGCTCGCACCATTGCCAGCGGAGAGTTTCATGATACGATTTATTATAAACCTGAAGTACCAAAGCGAAGTCAGTTTCACCATGGTTGGTTTTTCTGATTTCGTTAAAAAAGTAGCGCCACTCATGGAGGAGCCGCATGCGCAAAATAACGAAACTGATCTTGTCGTGTCTTATTCTTCCGTTCATTTTATCGGGGGTATCGCGTGCCGACGATGCGTCTACTCCCAAGCCGCAAAAAGAGTGGACGTTCCTAGTCTACCTTAATGGGAACAACAATCTGGATTCCTATGGTGCGCTTAACATTAACCAAATGGAAAAAGTAGGCTCCTCAGACGATTTAAATATCGTCGTGCAGTGGGCGAGTTACGCGAAAAAGAAGGTGAACCGCCTCTATGTTCAAAAGGACAACAACACGAATGCCGTCACCTCTCCCGTCGTTCAAAGCATGGGCACGGTCGATATGGGAGATTATCGAAGCTTAGTCGAATTCGTTCGATGGGGCGTGGAAAACTATCCCGCCAAGCACTACATGATTGACGTTTGGGATCACGGCGGTGGTTGGCATCTTCAAAACCAAAGAGCCGGCGGAATCCACACCAACGACATCAGCTGGGATGATATTTCCGGACACTTTATTTCTACCGTTCAGTTAGGAATAGCCATGGCTGAATCCGCGAAAATCATTGGTCACAAAGTGGATCTCTATTCGAGCGATGCCTGCTTAATGGCCATGGTTGAAGTCGCCACCGAAATGTCCGAATCCGTCGAATATTTCGCCGGTTCACAAGAGACCGAGCCAGGAGCAGGATGGCCCTATGACACCTTCTTACAAGCTTGGGCACGAAATCCAAAAGCGGGCGCTGCCGAAGTCGGCAAGTACCTCAGCGAAGAATATGTCAAATCCTATCAAGGGGGATCCAACGGAAACAGTGATGTGACCTTCTCGGTTTACAACATGGCTCACTTGGGGGAACTCAACCAAGCCATCACCGCCTTTGGTGCTGACTTGCAGAAACTCAACTCAGCGGAGCGAACGAAGGTCATTGCGGCTGCAAGTGGTACGCAAGATTTTGCTTATGCTGATTACGGCGACTTGATGGACTTTGTGACCTTGCTTAAAAAGGCTGACGTCAAATCTATCGAGCCTACGTCGCTTGCAGGGATTGAAAGCTCATTGAAGAACTTTGTGTCAACCAACACGGTAACACCAGGCTTTCAGCGAGCATCGGGTGTATCGATTTGGCTGCCAAGCTCCAAGTACGAGTACAGCACCTATTCGAAGCGCTATGAGGCACTAAACTTTTCGAGCACCACCAAATGGGGTGATGCTTTGAAGTTCTTGTTACAATAGCTGATTCGCCCAAACCTGACAGGTTTAGGCTCTAGTTAGAAATCAAAAACAGAGGCCCGCCTCGTTCATTTCGAGTCGGGCCTTTTTTATGTGCTTTTCTGCTTGCGTAACGCCATGCAGCGATATATGACTCATGCGATCAATCATTTCGAAATCGACAGGAGTACCTATGAAATTCAGTTTATTGGCTATTTTAGCGCTCGTTTCCAGCATCCCCGCTTTCGCAAGCAGCGATCCAATGATTGAAATCGATGCGAGCATCGACACCCGATTCGACTCTCCCTACACGGACGGAAGCGAATGGAAGGTGGTCCCAACCTACTCTGCAACCATCGGCGCAAAGCTCAACTTTTTAATGATCGAAGCTGAGGCTGAATTTACAGCCCACAAAGAAGATAGCGTCAATTTTGAAATGCGTGGATCCGCAGGCATTCTCTTTTTGAAACTTCATGAAATCTACGTCCGAACGGGCGGAGAGCGCGGCGAACAAAAAAGAGCGACACTAGGCCTAGGGGGAACCTTTCCACTTCCCCTTAACTTAGGAAAAGTAAGCGCAAGTCTCGGCGCCCTGGGCGTGCTATGGCAACGTCCCGAAGGCGCAGATCAAAAAATGTTCGCCTTCTACGCTGGCGGAACGATGTACATGCATGTTTGGAGATTTCAAAACGAACTGCGTGTTGCCTACTACGCAACACCAAGTTTTAATTTCGATGCAGGACAAGCCCTCTCCTCCGGCGGAAAAAGTGTTGTGAGTGGTTGGGCCAACGGACTCATCGCTTCTGATAAGCTTTACTTCCAAGCGATCAAACTCCCCCTCATTACCCTTGGGCCTGAACTTCGCGCTGAAGTTGAGCAGCTTCCTGATGGAACAGAGTGGCTGGTCACTGCGGGTGTTGGCGGAACGCTGGGATTCTAGAACGCTCTAAAAATCTGGCGTTCGCAGCCTGTGCTTGAGCACGTCTAATTGATCGGCGAGTTCGCTTGTATTCATCGGTTTGGGTTTAGACGTCAAGCCTCGGATTGCCTTATCCAAAAGTGCATTAAGCCTTAGAACTTGGCGCCAGTCTCGCTCCACGAACTGGGCGAATTTTGGAGATGCGAATTCTTTACGTGTATACGATCTCCAGACGAAAAATGCCTGAAGTCTGATCCAATCCATGCGGGGATGTGCGGGATCAAAACCACGAGGAATCCGTGAAGAGATCCTCTCGTCTGAGAAACCACCCTTAAAGCATTTCGAGAACTCTTTAGAGGCGAAAAGCTTGTCGAGCTCCTGCACAAACGCAGGACTCTCCCCAATCGCATGCCTGATCGCCTTTACTTGGCGCGAGGACGGCATATAAAGCCCGCCAGCGACCAGGACGCTATCTTTTGTGTCTTCTGGGTTCATGAGAAAAAAGAGGCTGGGATTGCGCTCAAAACGCGACTCCGCAGGACGCGCGGCCGAGTAAGTCATCCAATCCCGATAGAGCGAACCTCCGCGCTCTTTTACACGGTTTGAAGGGCGTTTGATTCGACCGATCCCCTTTTGGGGAAAGTGGTAGAGCGGCGCAAGGGGTCCGAGGTTTGATTTCAGATGCTGCGCCAGGTGCTTTAGGGGGTTCGCGAGCAGCGTTTCGTACTCACCGCGATTCTTTTCTAGCCAATTTGGGTTCTTCTGACGACCTGCTTTCTCGAGGAACGTGAGGGTTTGTGAGGAGAAGTGTGGAGGTTTGAGTGTGGTTTTTGTTTTCATGAAGTTACCCTAACTTAATGAAAACGTTTTTTTGAAAGCATCAATCACTTGAGAAGCGTCCTTTGGGCCAAGACGGCCAGCGCGCTCCAAGAGGAGTCCATTATCCAGGGTGAACATTTTCATTCTTACTACGCAATCCTTATGAAGACCGGCCTCGGCGAGGCTCGAAACGGGGACGTCAAAATGCCATTTGCTTTTGTGTGCGCTTGTGATCATGAGAAGGACGCTATTTTCATTGCTCTTGTTGAAGCTTTTACTGGAAATCACCAATGCCTTTCTCTTTTTCGATTTCGGCAAATCACTGAACGGAAACGGGACAACAACTACATCGAACTGTTCACAGATCATCGTCTTCACTGCCTTTCCATTCGGACAAGGTAGATTCGATCGCACGCGACCATTCCAAATCTACTTTTTGGAGCTTTCGAACGCGGACCACATTATCTGACTCAATCTCATAAAAAAGGAGGTCACCGTCGTGGAGTTCTAATGATTTTCTAACCTCGGACGGGATGGTCGTTTGTCCTTTGGCTGTAAGCCGACTAGTAAGGGGCTTCATATATCCTTACCTCCTTACATGTAAGGATATCCTACACCAGGACTCGCGTCAAGTAATGAAAAGCAAGGAGAAGTCTAGCACTTGCTGAGTTTCAAAGATCTATCTGATGAGCACACAAGCTCCTACGGCAACCAAGAGTTTGAGACCCGGTAGAACTCTTTCCTCCACGCTTTGGGTGCCCAAATATGATATCCTGCTCAGGGAGGTTGATCATGGCGCAAGATCACGAACAGGACCCCATTCGGGCATACAAGAATTACCACTGGATCGTTTGGCACCCCGACCTGCTGGGTGGCAAGCCAACCATAAAAGGCACTCGGATCTCCGTTTCCCAGGTGCTTGGACTAATGAGCAAGGGTGTCACAGCTGAAGGCTTGGCCGAAGACTATGAGGGGTTCCCGAAAGAGTGCATCCCAGAACTCTTACAATTCGCCTCTGAGCAGGCAGCAAAACCCTTGGAACCCTCTGATGTGGCTGCTTGATCACAATGTTCCACGCCAAGTCCACCATGTTTTAAACGATCTGGGCATCCGGAACGCCACAACCAAGCATCTTGGCTGGGAAAATCTGAAAAATGGCGTACTTACCAAAACCGCCTACGATGCTGGAATTCGCTGCATTTTGACTCTTGACCGGCTTTTTCATGACGACGCCTCGACGCCTCGAATGTCCTCAAGGCTTGTCCGGATCTCACCTTGGTCCTGCTTACATTAGGGCAAGACAGCGGACCTGTTTTCGCTGCGAAATTTCTTGAGTCTTGGCAAACCGCACCAATCCACTTGCGGCCCGGATGTCTAGTTGAGTGGCCCGCGAATAACCCAATCAATGATCCGCTAGCAATCAAGTAACCGGGCCGGTGATCACAATTTTGGAAATAAATCACTGGATTTACGACCATCTAGATCTCAAGAAAAGCGGGCTATCTCTCAAACAAAAATCAAGGAGCCGTATAAGCCACACAAGCCGCAGCCACGACGTAGCAATTATAAGTCGAAGGACCGATGAAGTTCATCGTCGAATAGGGATAGAGACCGCAGTTGCCCGTGCAATAAATGTAAGGTGCATAGGTGAAACTTGCGCCGTTGTAGGGATTCATGCAGGTGTATTCGTATTGAATTCCTGCAACACCAAATCCATACCCGGTCGCATTTGGAACTGAACAAATAAAATTAGGACCCACACTCACTGCACCTTGAAATACCGAAGCATTAGCGGCGCTGGCGAGAGCCAAAATAAGAGCGAAAGCAACGAATACTGATTTCATAATAATACCCCTTTTGAAGGGCTGCTTTTAATTCAACGCAAAGCGAAATTCAAGCATTTAAATAAGCACAGGCTGCGATCCATTCAGGAGTCGGGCTCACAATCTTGCGGAGTTTGAGGTCAAAAAGGGCGTATTTGAATTCCGCCGAACAATACTTCGTTCCCTGGGCATCTTCAATCCACTGCGAAATTCGCCCAATCTTCCCCTCAAATGAAGGAAACTGAGTCTTTACAACGACTTCCTGGCGCAAAACAAGTTCCCGATGAAACCGAATATTGGCCTCCAAGATCACCGGCCCCAGCCCAACCTCTTTGATCTTCCCAAGGCCAAAGCCCCCCCGGGTAATGATCTCCCAGCGCGCTTCTTCAAAAAGCTCGAGGTAAGTCGCGTTATTAACATGCCCAAAGGTGTCGAGATGAGCCTCCAAAATCATTAGAGGATAAGTAGCGACCTTGAGCTCGGTGCTACCCAAAGTTCAGCGCCTTCAATTCATCAACAATAAATACGCCATTTTTGCGCACAAGCTTGCCGTCAAAGTAAAGCTCACCGCCCCCATGTGACTCCCGCTGAATCAACACAAGATCCCAATGAACAGAAGACTTGTTACCGTTGTCACACTCGTCATAACTATTGCCCGGAGTGAGATGAATCGAGCCTTTGATCTTCTCATCAAAAAGAGTGTCGTTCATCGGTTCCAGAATATAGGGGTTCACACCGATCGCAAACTCGCCAAAATAACGAGCGCCCTCATCCATGTTGAAAATCTCATCTAACTCCTTTTGAAAGGCGGGAGCGGTCGCGCGAATGATTTTTCCATCTTTGACTTCAAGACGAATGTCCCGAAACAAAAGACCCCGATTAAGAGACGTCGTATTATAAGTGATAAATCCATTCACCGAATTCTTCACGGGTGCGGTAAAAACCTCCCCATCCGGAATATTAATACGTCCATCACACTTAATGGCAGGCAAACCTTTGATCGAAAACTCGATATCGGTTCCTGGCGAAACAATCCGCACGCGATCCGTTTTTTGCATCAACGCAACCAGGGGATCCATCGCGCGCGACATTTCGGCATAGTCAAAACAACAAACCTGAAAATAGAAATCCTCAAACTTCTCCTGACTCATTCGCGCCATCGTCGCTAGTGCCGCTACCGGGTAACGCAAAACCACCCAGCGTTTTTTGAGGCGCGTCTTCATATGAACTTCGCTCTGGTAAATTTCGTCCTTAAGCTTGCGCTGCTCAGACGAGAGATCACTCATGTCGTAAGGGTTATTTCCGCCCCGAACACCGACATAGCAATCAACGCGCTCCATGATTTGGCGATGAAAATCTGAAAACTTCTTGTGCTGCTCCAGGCTCGCGCCCGAGAAAAAAGCCTTTGCAAAGTTATCATCAAAGCCATGCCAAAAAGGCACGCCACCTTTAAGCGTCCCCAAGCGAACAATCTCTTGCCCTAAGACTCGGGTCTCTGGCCCAATCATGTCTACATAGAAGACTTCGCCCTTTTTTAGGTCCCAGGCGTAATTAACGATGTTGCCAGCTAGCTCAGTAATTCGTGGATCGATTTTCATGGATTATCCCTCGTTTGAGGGGTCATCCTAACAAAAACTTTTAGAGATACTCAAGGTAATCGATCAAAAATCCCCATTTTCCGCTCGAATCCTCAGAGACGGATTCGACCATGATAATGTCTCCTTCGACCGGAGCGCTATAAGCATTGCGCTGAGATCCGGTGACTCGATCAGCCACGAGCCCAGTGATATTTTGGACATCAACAAAGGCTTGACCAGGCTCCAAGTCGAGCTTCTTAAAATGAACTCGGATAAAATGAGCCCCCGGGATCTGAAGGGCCACACGGTCATGGTGCCCTCCCTCAAACGGATGCTCAGACTCAATCGTGCGCTCGAACCTTTTCCAGGGCTGAACCAGCTTAGGAGGAATGTGATGAGTCAATGCGTTCCATACATTGAGGCGCCCCCCGGCAATGGTTTTCCATTGCAACGAAGGGATCGGATCCACCGTTTCCATGAGGCGATTCTTAACTTCAAGGTAGGTTAAATTAGGCTCCACCGACAAAAGGAGTGCTGCCGCGCCAGAAACATGGGGACAGGCCATACTTGTTCCCCCTTTTAGCTGATAAGAATTTCCAGGAAAAGTACTCATAATCGCGTCCCCAGGCGCCCCTAAGTGCACTGTGCGGAGACCATAATTTGACCAATGAGGAAGCGAATCTAAATTGTCAGTCGCCGAAACAGAAAGCACATTCTTCGTGGTGAGCGCAGCAGGAAAGAATCCACCGAGCACGGTGTTGATTCCGTCATTTCCTGCAGCAGAAACAACCAAAATTCCGGCCTTTTCTGCGCCCTCAATCGCTTCTTCTAGCGCCTGAGAATAGATGTAACTTCCCCAAGAATTTGAGATGATTTGAACATGCATCTTCGTTGCGTATTTAATCGCCTCTATCGCCGCACTCAAAGGACCGCTTCCTTCGGATGAAATAAATTTCAAAGGTAGGAGAGAAACCTGCCAATTTACCCCAGCAATCCCTTTTGAGTTCCCGCCAGCCGCGCCAATAATCCCAGCGCAATGAGTTCCATGCCCGCGGTCATCCATTGGGCTATTGTTGTTTGTGATAAAATTCCACCCGTGAATGTCGTCGATAAATCCATTCTGATCGTCGTCTAATCCATTGCCACCAATCTCTTTTTGATTTGTATAGAGATTTGCGACAAGATCTTCATGCTCCAGATCGATACCGGAATCAATGACAGCCACAACAACATTTCGACTTCCCGTGGTGAGCCCCCAGGCTTTCAAAGCTCCAATGTCTGCCCCCAGCGTTCCCATTTGTCCTTCGCCATTATCCTGCCCGGTATTCTGAAGACTCCAACTCTTGGTGAAGAGTGAGTCATTGGGGATATTCGGGATATTTCCGGGCACTTCTGTATCGTAGTAGAGAATATTGGGCTCTGCATATTCAATTTCGGGAAGCTTTCCCAAAACCCGAATAACTTCTGTAGCACTCTTCTTCGAGCCGACTTTGACGAGCGCAAAACGAGCATCAGTCTGAAACGGCTCAACAACAACCTTTGAATCTAGACGCGCGCTCACGCCCGCAGTCAACTGAGAGAAGTTGCGCAGAGTTGTTTTGAATTTGACGACATATTCACCGGGTACATAATCCAGCCTGGATGCGTAACTGGGATTTGAGAAAAACACAAAGAGACCGAATAGAAAATGTAATGTCTTCATAGAGGTCTACTGTAGTTCAAGCAAGCAGCTAGTTCAAACTCAGAAATACAAAAAGACCCCAATGGCGTTCGCATTTCTGCTCGGCCACGGGGTCTGAAAATCACGAACAAATCAGCCTAAACTCAGCCTGTCGACATTGACTCTAACTTCAGTTCCACTCGTCTATTTTGGAATCGACCTTCGGTCGTTGCATTGGAGGCGATCGGCATGCTCATCCCATGCCCCATGGCTACAATTTGCTCATCTTTGGTGCCATGTTGTTTTAGCAACGCTGTTACCGCATCAGCTCTCCGAATCGAGAGTTCCTCGTTATACTTCGCATTTCCCACGCTATCCGTGAAACCATCCAAACGAATCTTTTCGCTCGGGTTTTTTGCAAGCAATTCCGCAATGCTTTTCACGGCCTCTTGCGTTTTCGATGTTAGCTCTGCACTATTGAAGTCAAAATGAATCTTGCCACCTAGTTCCGCTAGGAGTTCTTGGAGCCTTTTCATTTCCATATCTTTTGCGGCCATTGCATCTGAGTTTTCAACTTGGGCGATTAGGGCCGGCTGCGCAGGGGTCTCAACCTGAGCTACGGGCGGAGGCGGCGGCACCGCCTCTTCCATCGGGCGTGTCATCACACACGCACTCATAGCGACACCTATCGCAGCACATTCAGCCATAAACAGTACTTTACTAGTTTTCATATTTCATTCCTTTCCTTGTTAACCTATGGGTTAACCCATGAAAATGCCGAGTCCAATGGTTCCCGTAAAAAGGTTCTTTCCTGGAGTAAGCGTAACGTCTGGGCGCAAATTCAAGGCGAGGTTTTTTCCAAGAGCAATATCTAAATCCCCGCCCACGTTTGGAAAGTATTTCCAAACTGAGCCGGACGTATCTGATCCAGAACCAAGAGCTAAGGAACTTGGAACCGATCGATAAATAAAGTTTCCACCTCCGCGAGCAGAGACGCGCAAATACTCCGTAAATGCGTATCCGACCTTAATATCGGTCGGAATAATCACGAGATTCGCGCTTGCCCGCCCGGTAGGACTAGTGGAATTTCCGCCGACAAAGTTCGCATCGGTATCCCCCACATGTGAATAGACAAAACCCGTACTCGGCCCAAAGTACCAAGCATGAATCGTCTTATCGACAAACGGAAGCAGATTCATCTCACCGACTATTCCCAGAGCCAAACGACTGGTCCTTTGTCCAGACGCATCGGTAAAGGCGATTGCACCAGCCTCGGGCTTAAGCGAATACGTCTCTTCGCGTAGCAGCCCTTTGGTCACTTCTTTGGCTTCGGCCGAAGTCGTAGGCGACATCGGCTCCTCCGCCCAAGCGAGCGACCCAGTCGCCAAAGCGGTCAGCATTAATCCTAAAGCAAATTTGCACATAATCAGTTCTCCTTTTGTGCAAGGAGGTGATGCATGTGCTGTTCCGTTATTTATGACTCATGCGAATGCCGATGTTGGCTGTCCGGATAGTGAGCATGAGAGTGTTTTAGCTCTCCGTGGGTATGCTCATGTTCATGATGTTCACCGTAGAGAGTCCAAACACCTGCAACCATAATGGCCGAACCGATCCATTCAAAGACTGAAGGTTTATCTCCCAAAAGTAAAAGCGAAAAAAGCATTCCCAAGAAGGGACCGGTCGCAAAATAGGTACTTGTTCTCGAAGCCCCCATCAATCGAAGAGCCAAAATAAACAGCACCAAACTCAGCCCGTAACTCACTGCCCCTATCCCCAATGCAATCCCAGCAGAATTGATGCTGTGAATCCTCTCGCCAAGCGAAAATCCAAAACAAATATTAAAAATCCCCGCAAGCGCACCCTTTACCCCCGCAAGAAGCGATGGGGCGAGATCCTCAACCTCTCGAGTGAGGTTGTTATCCAATCCCCAAAAAAGACAGGCCCCGACAATATATAATGAAGCACGAGACAACGAAAAATCCGAAAGCTGAACTCCCATCACGATAGCCCCAACAAGGAGGAGGACTTTCCCCCCCCAGACTCGCCAGCCTATATGCTCTCTAAAGAGGAGCCATGCGATAACCGTGGTCGCGACGGTTTCTAAATTGAGCAATCCAGAGACTTCGAACGCTGTCCCCGTGCGCAGGCCGTAAGTAAAAAAAACGGGCGCAATAACTCCCCCTGATACAATCGCCCCAAGAAGTTTCCACTTCTGCACCGAAGTTAATGTCCGCAGCTCACCAAGAATGGGTTGCACACGAATGATTCGATAGCCCAGCAGTCCAATTCCGGAGCCGAGATACAGAAGGCCAGCCAACAAAACTGGGGGCACACTCCCTCCACTTGCTTTGATCAAGACTGGAGAGACACCAAAAGCTGCTGCCGCTAGAATAGCGATAAGTGGGGCGGATAGCTGCATTTGTAACGAGGGTTTATGGTGGGCGATGCAGGGATTGAACCTGCGACCTTGGCCGTGTAAAGACCCTGCTCTACCGCTGAGCTAATCGCCCCAACCAATTATATAGAAGCTACTGCTTCAACAGCCGGAGACTGCTCAATCATCACTTCATCTTCAACCACTTTGGCTTGAAGCTGCTTGTAATGTGGCAAGCCTGTTCCAGCAGGAATCAAGCGACCCATGATTACGTTTTCTTTCAGACCGCGCAGGTAATCGACTCGGCCTGCAATGCTGGCCTCGGTGAGAACCTTCGTCGTTTCTTGGAACGAAGCTGCGGAAATGAAACTATCCGTACTCAAAGACGCTTTTGTGATCCCAAGCAACATCGGTTCAGCCATAGCGGGAGCACCGCCGGCCTGCATGATCTTCTGATTTTCAGCATCAAAAGCCATTTTTTCGATCTGCTCGCCTGGAAGGAACGTTGCGGAATCGCCGACATCCTTGATCTTCACCTTGCGCAACATCTGGCGCACGATGGTTTCAATGTGCTTGTCGTTGATCTTCACACCCTGCAAACGATAGACTTCTTGCACTTCATCTACCAGATACTTGGCCAGGGCCTTTTCGCCCAAAACTCGCAAAATATCGTGTGGATTAATAGGTCCGTCCATCAAAGGCTCTCCGGCTTTCACGAAGTCACCTTCGTTTACAGCCAAGTGGCGACCTTTACCGATGAGATATTCTTTTTTCTCACCAGCTTCAGGAGTCACTTCAACTTTACGTTTGCCCTTGGTATCTTTACCGAAGGAAACGATCCCGTCGATTTCGCTGATCACAGCTGCATCTTTAGGTTTACGTGCTTCGAAGAGTTCGGCAACGCGAGGGAGACCCCCGGTAATATCCTTGGTCTTTGTCGTCTCGCGATGGATCTTAGCGATGATATCACCGCCCTTGATCTGATCCCCATCATTCACGATAAGGTTGGCACCCATTGGCAGCATGTAACGAGCGACTCGATTGGTTCCTTCAATTTTAAGGACATTGCCGGCACCATCGGTTACCAGAAGCTTCGGACGCTTGTCACTGGCTTTGGATTCCACAATAACCTTGTGGGAAAGACCCGTCACACTGTCGAACTGCTCTTGCATCGTCAAACCTTCTTCGATGTCTTCGAAACGAATGACACCCGAAGCTTCAGTTACGATCGGTGTAGAATAAGGATCCCACTCAGCAATCAACTTCGCTTTGTCAATCGCATCGCCATCGCGAACAACGAGTTTCGCCCCATAGACGATAGAATACTTTTCTCGCTCGCGTCCGTTAGAATCCAAGATCGCCAGTTCCCCGTTTCGATTCATGACGGTCAGGAAGCCTTCTTTGTTAACAACCGTATTAAGGTTGATGAACTTGACCTTCCCTTTTGTTTTCGACTCAAGGCTAGACTGTTCTGCGCGTCGTGAAGCAGTACCACCGATGTGGAAGGTACGCATCGTAAGCTGGGTTCCAGGTTCACCGATAGACTGAGCGGCAATAACGCCGACCGCCTCACCGTTATTAACCATGCGTCCGCGTGCGAGATCGCGGCCGTAACAAAGGCTGCAAATCCCCTTCTTGGACTGACACGTCAACACCGAGCGAATCCGGACGCGATCAATGCCTGTCTCGTCGAGCTTCTTGACAAGATCTTCAGTGATTTCTTGATTTGCTTCGACGATCGTTTCGTTTGTCACGGGATCAATCACTTCATCCAAGGTCACACGACCCAAGATCCGATCGCCCATCTTCTCGATAACTTCGCCACCTTCAATCAAAGCACTTACGTACAAGCCATCAAGCGCTCCGCAATCTGGCTCCGTCACGATCACGTCTTGAGAGACATCAACGAGTCGTCGAGTCAAATATCCGGAGTTAGCGGTCTTGAGAGCGGTATCGGCCAATCCCTTACGTGCTCCGTGTGTAGACACGAAGTATTGCAACACTGAGAGACCTTCGCGGAAGTTAGCAACGATCGGAGTTTCGATAATCTCACCAGAAGGCTTTGCCATCAAACCTCGCATACCTGCGAGCTGACGAATCTGAGCATTACTACCTCGGGCGCCCGAATCAGCCATCATGAAGATCGAGTTAAAGGCTGGGCCAGTAACTTGAGCATCTTTATTGGCGTGATTAGGTTTCCAACCCACTGGCGCCTTGAAAGTCTGAACAGACAACTGCTTCATCATGGCCGAAGCAATTTGTTCAGAGGTCTGGGCCCAAATGTCGATAACTTTATTATAACGTTCGCCGTCCGTAATAAGTCCTTCGATATACTGATTTTCGATTTCATGAACTTGGGCGTAGGCCTGATCCAAGAACGCCTTCTTCTCATTGGGCATGGACATGTCATGAATGGAAATAGAAATTCCAGCTCTCATGGCTTGTTTGAAGCCTGTTTGCATCAAATGATCGGCCAAAAGAACGGTCTTCTTGTTTCCCGTCAAACGATAACAAGTGTCAATCAACTCAGCGAGATCCTTTTTACCTAACACTTTGTTATAGGCAGAAAATGGAATCTCCTCTGGAACAATCTCGGACAACAACACGCGTCCAACAGTCGTTTCGTAAAGTTTTCCAGATACACGGGCGCGAATCTTGGTTTGAAGACCCACAACGCCCGTATCGTAAGCAAAATGAACTTCTGCAGGACTCGAGAAGGACTTCCCTTCTCCCTTCCCATAAGGACGTTCGCGGGTCATATAATAGAGACCCAAAACGATGTCCTGACTTGGAACAATAATTGGCTTCCCATGAGCGGGCGACAAAATATTGTTGGTCGACATCATGAGAACGCGGGCTTCAATCTGCGCTTCAATCGAAAGCGGAACGTGCACCGCCATCTGGTCACCGTCGAAGTCGGCATTGAAAGCCGCACAAACGAGGGGATGCAACTGGATTGCTTTTCCTTCGATCAGGACAGGTTCGAATGCCTGAATACCAAGACGGTGCAAAGTAGGTGCACGGTTCAACATCACCGGATGTTCGCGCACTACTTCCTCGAGAATATCCCAGACTTCTTGGCGCTGTTTTTCGACCATTTTCTTCGCAGACTTGATAGTCGTGACATAGCCGTATTCAGAAAGTTTATTGTAAATAAAGGGTTTGAAGAGCTCAAGTGCCATCACTTTGGGCAATCCGCATTGATGAAGCTTCAACTCAGGACCCACGACGATAACGGAACGACCGGAGTAATCGACGCGCTTTCCAAGCAAGTTCTGTCTGAAGCGACCTTGCTTACCCTTAAGCATGTCGGAGAGAGAACGAAGCGGGCGTTTATTGGGGCCCGTAAAGGTCTTGCCGCGTCTACCATTATCAAAAAGGGCATCCACAGATTCCTGAAGCATCCGCTTTTCGTTTCGGATAATGATTTCGGGTGCGTTCAATTCCATCAAACGTTTCAAACGATTGTTACGATTGATAACTCGACGGTACAAATCATTAAGATCTGACGTTGCGAATCGGCCACCGTCCAGCGGGACAAGAGGGCGCAATTCGGGTGGAATCACAGGAATCACATCCAACATCATCCACTCAGGCTTATTCGTAACGCTGACTTTCAGCGCTTCAACGACTTTCAAACGCTTTGAAAGCTTCGTGCGTTGAGCTTCAGAGTTTGTCTGCTTCAAATCCCGGCGAAGTTGTCGAGATAGGAGTTCAACATCAACCTTCTTGAGAATGTCCCGAATCGCTTCTCCACCCATGGCTGCCGTGAAGGTGAAACCCTCTTTAACCATCTGAGTGTATTTTTCTTCGGAAACGACAGAATTTTCTTCAAGCCCGCTATTGCCTGGATCCAAGACGAGATAGGCTTCGCAATAGAGAACTTTTTCCAGATCCTTCAGAGTAATATCCAACAACGCTCCGATGCGCGAAGGCAAGGAACGCAAGAACCAGATGTGTGCGACTGGGGTCGACAATTCGATATGTCCCAACCGTTCACGGCGTACTTTCGACTGAATAACTTCAACGCCGCACTTCTCACATACGACGCCTCGGTGCTTCATCCGCTTGTACTTACCGCAGTTGCACTCATAATCCTTGATAGGTCCAAAGATCTTGGCACAGAACAAACCATCACGCTCTGGTTTAAATGTCCTGTAATTGATCGTCTCGGGTTTCTTTACTTCCCCAAACGACCACTCCCGAATTTTTTCGGGAGAGGCCAAGGAAATTCGAATTCCTGTAAAGCTCAGTGGATCTTTTGGTTTGTCGAAAAAGTTTAGAAGGTCTTTCATTGTTAGCCCTCGCCTTAATTAATCAAGAATAACTGTTTTGTAACTTGTAACACGCTTGCAGCCTAGTGAACGTCTGCCTGAGCACCCTTATCATCTTCAATCAATTCAACGTTCAGAGCCAAACTCTGAAGTTCCTTGACCAAAACGTTAAAGGATTCGGGAAGTCCCGGCTCCAACAACTGCTCACCCTTCACAATCGCTTCATACATGCGATTACGACCGGTAACATCATCGGATTTAACCGTGAGGAACTCCTGAAGTGCGTAAGCGGCGCCATAAGCCTCGAGCGCCCAAACTTCCATCTCTCCCAAGCGCTGGCCCCCGAACTGTGCCTTGCCCCCCAGCGGTTGCTGAGTCACAAGACTGTACGGACCAATGCTACGAGCATGAATTTTTTCTTCAACGAGATGGTGCAACTTCAACATATACATCACACCGATGGTGACTTCTTCAGCGAACGGATCGCCTGTCACACCATCGAACAATGTAGTCTGTCCACGAAGAGGCAGCTGGGCTACTTTGAGCATCTTTTCAATATCATTTTCCGACGCGCCATCAAAGACAGGGGTCGAAACATGAATACCTTTTCTCAAATGCGAGGCCATCTTCTTCACGTCGTCATCAGAAGCCTTATCAAGATACTTATCAACTTCAGGGTTGGAATAAGTGTCTTTGAGAACCTTTCGGAGCTTCTCGCCATTGAAATTTTCCATGTAGGCGTTGACGCGCTCACCAATTCCGTGCGCGGCCCAACCCAAGGTCACTTCAAGCAACTGTCCGATATTCATTCGTGAAGGAACGCCCAATGGATTCAAGACCATGTCCACAGAGGAACCGTTGGCCATGAAGGGCATATCTTCCATGGGCAGAATGCGGCTGACCACACCCTTGTTACCATGTCGACCTGCCATCTTATCGCCCACTTGCAAACGACGTTTGATTGCGATCTGAACCTTGACCATCTTGATCACGCCTGGAGCAAGCTCGTCACCACGTTTCAATTTGTCCGTCTTGTCTTTGAACACATAGCGAACAGCTTCGATCTTCTCTTTGGCCGTTTTCATAACCAAGGTTACTTCTTGCTCAAGCTCATCCTTCACGGGAATGAAGCCCAACAATTCAAACGGAATCAGAGAAAGAGTGTCCCGATCAAGCTTCTGCGCCTTCTTCAACAGCTCTTCTGAACCATCTTCTGAAAGCAATTTGCCAGTCGTGGAAGCCCCTTCGAGCGATTTAGCAATCTTATTGAAAGCAGACTGCCGAATTGCCTCAATTTCGATCTTCTCATCGCGACGAATCGTTGCGATGTGCTCTTCAAGAATCGCAGTAGTACGCTCATCAGGCTCAGTCCCTTCGCGAGCAAACACTTGCGCATTGATAACAATCCCTTGAACACCCGAGGGTACCCGAAGAGAGGTATCACGCACGTCGCCGGCTTTTTCGCCGAAGATCGCACGCAAAAGCTTTTCCTCAGGTGATAACTGGGTCTCACCTTTTGGAGTCACTTTACCTACGAGAATATCACCAGGCTTCACTTCAGCGCCAATGCGTATAATCCCGCTACTATCCAAATCCTTCAGCGCTTCTTCGCCGACATTTGGGATATCTCGAGTAACATCTTCTTTACCAAGCTTGGTATCTCGAGCGACACATTCAAACTCTTCGATATGAATCGAAGTGAAAGTATCTTCTTTGATAATTCGCTCAGAAATCAAAATCGAGTCTTCGAAATTGTAGCCACCCCAAGGCATGAACGCTATGAGGATGTTTTGCCCCAACGCCAACTCACCGGCATCGGTTCCTGGTCCGTCAGCCAAAACGTCTCCCGCCTTAACCTGGTCTCCAATATGAACAACAGGTCTTTGCGTAATACAGGTATTTTGGTTGGAACGCTGATACTTCGTTAGATTATAAATATCGACATCTGATCCAACTTCATCCGTTTTGAGCGCCGCTCGCCTCACGACAATCTTGGTCCCGTCGACCATGACGATTTCACCGTCATATTTCGAAAGAATGATCTGTCCCGAGTCGCGAGCCACAATGCGTTCAATCCCGGTTCCTACGAAAGGAGCCGAAGTCCGAATCAAAGGCACTGCCTGACGTTGCATGTTCGAACCCATCAAGGCTCGGTTAGCATCGTCGTGCTCGAGGAAAGGGATCAAAGACGCCGCGATCGAGACCAACTGGTTCGGCGAGACATCCATGAGCTCGACTTCGTCTGGATTGACGAGAGCAAAATCCCCTTTTCGTCGAGCAGAGACGAAATCGGAAGGCAACTTGCCAGTTCGCAGAGACTCAGGGGTCACCTGAGCGATAACCTTGTTCTCCTCTTCAGTCGCAGTGAAGAACTTAAGATCCGCACCGATCTTACGACCCGTTACAACGTGGTAAGGAGTTTCGATAAAACCGAAATCATTCACACGAGCATAGGTTGAAAGACTCGCAATTAAACCAATGTTTGGACCTTCAGGAGTTTCAATCGGACAAATACGACCATAGTGAGTGTTGTGAACGTCACGAACTTCAAAGCCAGCTCGTTCACGGGTCAAACCGCCCGGTCCAAGAGCTGAGAGTCTTCGCTTGTGCGTTACTTCAGACAATGGATTGGTTTGATCCATAAACTGAGAAAGCTGACTCGATCCAAAGAACTCTTTCACGACCGCAGCCACTGGCTTTTGGTTGATCAAATCATGGGGCATGAGCGTTTCAACTTCTTGAATGCTCATACGTTCTTTAATGGCTCGTTCCATACGTACCAAGCCGATACGATATTGATTCTCGATCAACTCACCGACAGCACGGACACGGCGGTTACCGAGGTGATCGATATCATCGATCGTGCCTCTGCCATTATTGAGCTCGCAAAGGTAAAACATTGTCGCAAGAATATCTTCTTTGGTCAGAATCGAACTCTCGGCTGAAGTCGTATTCTCAGGAAACTTATAATTCAACTTCAATCGCCCTACCTTCGAGAGGTCATAACGATCAGGATTGAAAAATAGGTTTTCGAAAAGCTGTTTTGCAGCCTCAACAGTTGGGGGATCCCCTGGGCGCATACGCTTATAGATTTCGATTAACGCCTCTTCAGGACTAGAAACCTTATCAATAACCAGCGTTTCGCGAATAAAAGGACCATAGGTAAGATTATCGGTGAAAATGACCTTCACCTCTCTCACACCACGCACTTTAAGTTCTTCTATTTTCTTTTCACTTAATTCATCGTTACACTCAAGAAGTACTTCGCCCGTCTTTTCGTCAACGACATCTTCCGACGAAACTCGACCGAAAACAGCCTCTAAAGGAACTTCAAAGCGCTTAATTCCTGCGTCCTGAATTTTCTTGATAACAGCTTTAGTAAATTTACGATTCTTTCGTACAATGACTTCTTCAGTCTTCGGATCTAGAATATCTTCTTCAGCTCGTTGTCCCGAAAGAATTTCAAGATCAACAGCTTTGTAATACTTTCCATCTTTATCAAAAGAAAGTTTCTCAGCACGATAGAAATAATTCAGAATTTCATGAGGAGACATTCCCATTGCACGCAAAACAATCGTGGCAGGCAGCTTGCGCTTGCGATCGATACGAGCATGGACAATATCCTTGTGATCGAACTCAAAATCCAACCATGATCCACGATGAGGAATAACTCGTGCAGAATAAAGGATCTTGCCGCTGGAGTGAGTCTTCCCTTGATCGTGATCAAAGATGACCCCAGGAGAACGATGGAGCTGACTCACGATAACGCGCTCAGTTCCGTTAATAATGAACGAACCCGCTTCAGTCATCAGCGGGATTTCACCCATATAAACTTCTTGCTCTTTGATGTCTCGAATATTGCGAGTTCCCGTTTCCTCTTCAACATCGTAAACCACGAGTCGAACAGTGATCTTCAAAGGTGCGGCGAAGGTCATCCCCCTCTGGCGGCACTCACCAACATCGTACTTAGGTTTCTCGAGAACGTAGCTTTCGAACTCAAGTGAAGCCGTACGATTGAAGTCCTCAATCGGAAACACAGACTTAAACACGGCCTGTAGGCCGGAATCATCCCTTTTACTAGGGAGAACATCAGCCTGCAGAAACTTCTCGTAGCTCTTGCGTTGGAGTTCAATAAGATTAGGAATCTCCACAGGAGAACTAATTTTAGAAAAATCTTTTCGAATACGGCGGTTTTCAGCGAACAAAGACGCCATGCCTGCTCCTCACGTGCAGAGTTGCACAGGATAAGATAAAACAACAAAAGGCGCCACTGCACCCCCACCATTCTTTTTTCAAGACGGTGGAGGCACAGTAAACGCACCGAACCAGACGTGTAATGAGAACTGGGAAGATCTCGATCACTTGATCTCGACCTTGGCTCCCTCAGCTTCAAGCTTTTTCTTCATGGCTTCAGCGTCAGCCTTGTTTACGCCTTCTTTCAAGGTCTTAGGGGCTCCTTCAACAAGATCCTTAGCTTCTTTCAAGCCAAGACCTGTGATTGCGCGCACTTCCTTGATGACGTTGATCTTCTTGTCGCCAGCGGCGGAAAGAACGACGGTGAATTCCGTCTTTGCTTCAGCAACAGCTGCCGAAGCGCCTGGAGCAGCCGCCATAGCGACAGGAGCCGCAGCGGAAACACCAAACTTACCTTCTAAATCCTTCACGAGCTGCGAAAGCTCGAGAACTGACATGTTTTCGATAAACGAAATAACATTTTCCTTATTAATAGCCGTACTCATTGTTCTACCTCTTCACTTCTGGTTCAAATTGTGCCGCAAAACCTTCTTGGTCCACGACCCCTTTTCCCCCAAGTTTCCTTAGGGTGTGCTACCCGAGGGCCATCCGGACCCTCGGCACCAAACTAAAAATTATGCTTCTGGATTTGCTTTCTTTTCCCCAATCGCCGACAAAACGGTGACCAAGGCGCGAGGGACAGCGGCCAACACTCCCACGAAGTTCGTGATCGGCGCATTCATTGTTCCCAACAGCTTTGCAAGAAGAACTTCACGGCTCGGTAGATTTGCCAATGCTTCAATATCAGCAACCACCAACCGCTTAGCCCCCATGAGACCATCTTTAAGCTTCAGGGCTTCGTTTTCTTTGGCGAACTTGTGTATGATCTTGGCAGACGCTGCGGCATCATTATTTGCAAAAGCAACAAGTGTGGGGCCCACTGTTTCATCGAGCAACTGCTTCGCTGACTCACCAAGCGCGCCGTCTTTCGTTACCAAGCGAGCGATATTGTTCTTAAGTACCTTAACTTCAGTCTTTTGGGTGCGAAGAGCGCGACGTAGATCATCCGCTTGTGTTGCGGTCAATCCCTTAAAGTCTGCGAAAAAAGCCACCTGAGCTTTTGTGAATCTTGCTCTTAGGTCATCTGCTAATTGTGTTTTTTCAGTACGATTCATGGTTGTTAAACCTCTCTATTTGAAAACCGATAAATAAATTCTTAGGCGAGCCCCGAAGCAACCAATGCACTGGATGGATCAACTGCGATTCCAGGACTCATGGTTGTTGAAACGGTAATGTTTTTGAGATAGCTCCCCTTGCTGGTAGGGGGCTTTGCTCGCATAATAGCGGACATCAGGGCCACGAAATTCTCCTGAAGCTTGGCAGCGCCAAAGGACTTCTTACCAATGGCAACATGAATAATCCCGGCCTTTTCAGTTCGATATTCTACCTTACCCAACTTTTGCTCTTTAACTGCTTTGGCTAAGTCAAAAGTGACAGTACCCAGCTTCGGATTCGGCATCAAGCCGCGAGGCCCGAGAATTTTACCGATTTTCGATACTGCAACCATCATATCAGGGGTCGCAATCATCTTATCGAACTCCATCCAACCACCGGTGATCTTTTCGATCAGGTCATCGGCTCCTACAAAATCAGCGCCTGCTGCTTGAGCTTCCTTTGCCTTCTCACCTTTCGCCAGAACAGCAACCCGAACAGATTTACCAATACCGTTCGGAAGAACGATAGCTCCGCGAACCATTTGGTCAGAGTGCTTTGGGTCAACGCCGAGGCAGAAAACCGCTTCAACGGTCTCATCAAATTTGGCGTAGGCAATAGCCGGAATAAGGCCAAAAGCCTCTTCGACGGAATATATCTTGCCTTCTTCTATTTTTCCCAATGAGGAAAAGTACTTTTTTCCATGGTGGCCCAGACGTTTCTTTTTTTCTGTCTCGCTCATCTTTATCTCCCGTGGTGCATGCGTCAGCAAGGCTGACTCCCACTTATTTGAAATCTATTTAAAACTAATCTTCGACCGTAATGCCAGAGCTCCGTGCGGTGCCTGCGATTGTTCGCATCGCGGCCTCAACACTGCCCGCATTGAGATCCGGCATTTTGAGTTTCGCAATCTCTTCAACCTGCTTGCGAGTCACCTTGCCGACCTTCTTCTTATTAGGTTCGCCTGAACCTTTTTCGATTTTTGCTGCCTTTAGGAGCAATACCGAAGCAGGGGGCGTTTTTGTAATAAATGTGAACGAACGATCTGAATAGACCGTGATGATCACAGGAATTATAACACCTTTTTGGTCCTGAGTTTTTGCGTTAAACGCCTTACAAAACTCCATGATGTTAACGCCACGTTGACCGAGCGCTGGACCAACTGGAGGAGCTGGGTTTGCCTG
>CAIRTR010000181.1 GCA_903881565.1 Oligoflexia bacterium
GGTGTGGCTCCGCCCCACACCCCCAAAAAGACGCCAGTGCCGCACATGCCCCAAAAACAAAAAAAATCGAAACTAACTTTTTCATAATCCCCTCTCTCTCTGAAACTCAAAAACAAACGAAAACCGCGGCAACCCTGAAGTTGCCGCGGCACTGCAAAATCACGCGCTATTTTCCACCGTTTTTTCCGTCACCCTTCCCGTCGCCTTTGCCATCGCCACCGTCGTGACGATCAGTAGCATCAGCGGGACAGGTGTCGACTAAACGCCCCGTATCCCTAACTTCAAGGAGCTTGGGATTTGCCACTTTCGCAGCATCAAGACCTGAAGTGCAAAAACTGGCGAGATCTCCTTTCATGCCCAAGATTTCGGAACAGCCTAAGTGCCGTTCCAGCACCAGACTCTTCTCGACTTCTTTAAACCGCAAACAGCTTCCCGACTTGATATAAACCGGAAGTTCCTGATCATCTTGATTGACGTGAAACTTATCCGAATACACCGCTGTCGAAACCATCCGCTGACCTCCCAAGGGAATCTCTCCCGGAGCCGCAGCCACAAATTCGCGACTGACATCCGTACAGAGCACGCGAATGTTCTGGGGAGCCCTTTGCACATCGAACTCCTCAGGATGATCACAACGTGCTTTCAATTCTTCAAAAGCAATAGCCCGGGTTTCACCCAGAGGATCCTTGCCCCCGTCTTTGCCCCCGTCTTTGCCCCCGTCTTTGCCCCCGTCTTTGCCGCCATTTTTTCCGCCAAGATCTCCTCCTTTAGGATCGCCCGCGAAAGCCGCCAAACTTAGAATCATTACTGCCGAAAGAACCATTACAAATTTCATCATTAATCCCTCCTTGTTGGAGATTGTGTTATTTCAACCGCGCGCGGCAGGGGTTGCAACCGAAGTGCCAAAGTCGTTTCGAGGTAAAAAGAAGCAAAAGTGCAATGATTTTGCCCGAAAACCGATCTTCCTGCGCGCACAGAGAAACAGACATTTCAATTGCCTTGGAATGGACTTCAAAACGCGATGGTTTTCACCGTGCAGATTAGCAGGAGCCCTCAGGGCCATTTAAAAAAAACGCGCCACGAAAGGCGCGTAAGCACAGCCCCGATTCAATGTTCGGATCTATTGTGCCAGAATCAAAATAAAAAGAGTGGTACGTACGGATGGAAAAATCGGATTACTCGAGACCGTAACGACGACGTTTTCTCCAAAGCGTGCTGAGATTGATTCCCAGAATGCCTGCCGCCTCTTCGAGGGTCGACGCCGTCTGCAGGACTTGCACAATATGCCTTTTTTCGAGATCCTCAAGACTCCCTTCGCCTGTCAAGGGAAGAGCCGTCGCATCCGCCGCACTTTGCAGTGTACTTAAGTTCGTGGTGTTAAGACCATTAGGACGCATTTCCACCACCCGATCAGGCAGATCCTCAGGTGACACTTCTTCGCCTGAACACAAGATCGCAGCGCGCTCCAGCGCGTTCTTTAACTCCCGAATATTGCCTGGCCAAGGATATCTTAGAATCGCCGCCTTCGCAGCCTCGTTCATTTTGCGTGGAGTGCGCCCAGCGCTCACAAGCGACCTGACAAGCAATTGCTCCGCCAACGTTAAAATATCTTCGGGCCGCTGTCTCAACGAAGGCATGTGAAGATCAATCACATTGAGCCGGAAGTAAAGATCCTCACGAAACCGACCTTCCCGCACTTCGCGATCCAGATCCTTATTCGTCGCGGCAATGATTCGTACATTTACACGAATGGTTTTAGTGTCTCCGACACGCTCAAACTCCCGCTCCTGCAGGAAGCGCAAAAGTTTAGTCTGAAGATTAGGAGAAATTTCACCGATTTCATCCAAGAAAACTGTTCCGGTATCTGCAACCTGTAACCGCCCCATCTTGTCTTTAACGGCACCCGTGAAGGAACCGCGAACATGGCCAAAGAGTTCACTCTCAAGTAGGTTCTCCGAGAGAGTCGCACAATTCACGACGGCAAAGGGACCCTTTGCGCGAACACTTCCCTCATGAATCAACTTCGCAAGAAGTGATTTTCCAGTTCCACTTTCACCTGTCACCAAAATCGTGGAATCCGTAGTTGAAACTTTTTTTGCGGTCTCAAGAAGTTTCTGCATTTTTACATTCTGAGTCTGGATCGCGGACGGCTCTGCGAGGACTTCAATTTGATCGCGCAACTTTGCATTCTCATCTTTGAGGCGACGAAACTCTTCTACGCGCGTGATTAAGTGCTCGAGCTGTTCTGGCGTAAAGGGCTTCAGCAAATAATCATAAGCCCCCGCTCGCATCGCGGAGACGGCCGTATCAATTGATCCAAAAGCTGTCATGATCACAGCCGAAACAGATGGAAAATACTCTCTCGTTTTACCCAAGAGATCCAAACCACTCATACCATCCATGCGAAGATCTGTGAGTAACACTTCAGGCATGCTTTTTCGCATGCACGCCAGTGCCATCTCCCCGCTATCGGCAAGCTCAACCGTATGACCTGCGCTTCTCAAAACGACTTCAATAGTACTACAAATATTGCGTTCATCATCCACCACTAGAACTTTTGCCACACACGCCTCCTTTGAGAAACTGAGCTTGTTTTAGCCTACTTTAGCTTGATTTGCACTCAATGTTCTCAACCGCTGAAAAATTATCTAACCCGACCCTAGGGATCGAAAAACAGAATTCTGCCCCCTTGCCTTGCTCACTTCGAACCCAGATGCGCCCGCCATGCGCTTCGACCAACTCTCGCGCGGTCGCCAGCCCGGCGCCTGCACCGCCAGAACGTCCCACTCGCAGATCATAATTGGGCTTATACTTTTCGAAGAGGTGCAACTGTCGTTTGAGTTCAACTCCGGGGCCTGAATCCTTCACGCGGACTTCAGTATGTCGATCCCCATAAACTACAGTCGTTAAGACCTCGCCCCCTCGGGGCGTGTGTCGAAGAGCGTTGGTCATGATATTACAAAAAGCCCATGAAATCCGCGTCGGATCTACCTGCATCGTCGCTGAACAGACCGGGGTTTCACCCACCACATCAAGACTCATGTGGACCCCACGTTCATGAGCCATATCCCGAAAAGAATCCGTCGCGTAGCGAACCAGCTTACCAATATCAACGTCCCTTAGTTCCAACTGCGTTGACAGCTCATTGAGGGTGGTGACTGAGAGCAGGTTGTCCAAAAGAGCGCGTAAGCGATCGACTTCTCGGACACTTGTGGTGATAAGGCTCCTGATAGTCGGATCCTTAAACTGGTCGAGCTGACGGGCAAGGAGGCGCGTCGCCATAGTCAAGGTCGTCACGGGCGTTTTTGCTTCATGCGAAAGCATCGCCAGGAAATGGCCCTTGGCGTCCTGATATTCTTGAACTAACGTGATATCTTGTGCGAGCACAACCGTGTCGGCTTGATCTCGCGTCGCCCAACGCTGCAACTCGGAGTCGCTTAGAATACTTTGCCAGACTCCCTGGCTTGAAAAAGGTTGAGCTGGCACGGCACGAAGTTCATAGTAAACTCGGGCCAAATCATCCTCGATCTTAAGCTGAACCCTCGGGCTCCCCTTCAGTGAGGCTGACACTTTAGTCCAACCCTCAAGATTCTGGCAATGCTTGCGTAGATCCTCAAACAGACAACCTACTTCCTCGACTTTTGGGTCGAGCTCAAGAATCTGCCTTGCGATTTCATTCAGATAAATGAGCCTATTTTCCTTAAAGAGAAACACACCGTGAGCCACGGAGCTTGCGATCACATCGGCTCGACTCTTTTCCGAAAAGAGTCGTTTCAGATTGATGGCTTGAAAAAGTCTCAGCCTGAGCAAGAATTTGTTCAGACTCAAAATAACAGTCTGAATCTCTGGCGCCTCAATCTTTGAAGAACTGACGAGGACTCGCTCGGGCAGCGGAGCCTCCAAGTCAATCCCGTCCATAAAGCGGGCGATGTGGGAAATGGATCGGGTCAGGACCGTGACGATCTTGGAATAGGCGAGCAAAACTACGATAAGGAATAGTGCTAAGCTAATAAACGAATTTCGTAGATTTTCTTCAAGCCGCTTCAAGAATGCTCGTTCCGAATCCCGCATCTCCTTTATGGCCGCACGAATCTCTTTATGTGAACTTCCCGCTGTCGATGAATCCAACCCCACGTCACGAGAAAGCGCCCCTTCGATCTTTTCGGATGCGCGGTCCTGAACCTGCGAGTCTTGAAAGGCTGCTTTTTGCTGGTTCATCAATATGAAATAGGAAAATGAATAGGCCAAAAAACTAAAGAGGGCAAAAACGACAAAGAGCCGCGCCCGAATCGAAAGTCCTTTAGCCCTCTCCTGAATCCAACCCATGGATTTCGCCCCCCCCGACGAAACCGATAGGCAAAATGCATACCGAAAACCAAATGTGTTATATTTCAGCGATTTAGTTCAATTAGAGCTCTTAAATGCATGAACGATCTGCCTCATTCGTGCACCCTTAAACATGCAATATGCACGATCAGCTGGCCATCGCTCGGGTTGATCGAATGCTCTTTCGCTCCTCGACTGCCTGGCACCCGGCACAGAGCCGCGCCTCAGGAACAACGCTAAGTCTTCGCTCCGGAATCTCCTCTTGGCACTCTTCACAGACCCCGAACGTACCCGACGCCATTTTAGTCAAGGCCCGCTCAACCATGATCAGCTCCCGACGCTCCTGCTCAGCGAGCGAACTTTGCCTTCCCAAAAGCTCAAGGCTCTGTGCGATATCGATCATTTCCGACTGCGCCTCGCTTGCTTCCCGCGTCGCTTCGATCTCGCGCGCCTCAAGATCTCCAAGCTGCCGCCAACGCACCACAAGCAGTCTCCGTAATTCAGCAAGTTTAATCCCATCCATAGTGCCTCCACAGTTTTCCAAAAATGTTATCGAAAATACTGTGTGACTAAGTTTGCGAATTTCGTTCCAAAGGCAAGCGCCCCGCTACTCAATAAAACGATCTCCGGGCTGCACTTGCTGCCCCTCGTGCACCAAAACGCGCGTCACAAGGCCGGAAAATGGGGAGCGAATCGAAAACTCCATTTTCATGGCTTCAACCAACACAAGGGGATCGCCCTTCGCCACCCGCTCTCCCTCCACCACCAAAAGCTTGCGAACTTTGCCGGGGAACTGCGCGACCAAATCATCAGGCTGATCCGACGCCGACACCGCGCCTGCCGAATAGGCCGAGGCCAACACGCCTTGAATCACTCGCCCCTTCAAATGTACCCGAAGGGCACCCAAAACACCGCCCTTAGCGTGAGCGGCTGAGGCCATGAATCGATACCGTTTCAGCCCATCGGGCGAGACCGCGACTCTCCAACCCCCAGGCCTCTGCAGAATTTTCCACCCGTCCTGAGCAAAGGGGAGTTCAAGGCGATGAACGCCAAGCTGTAAAATCTTTTTCATGACGACACTCCTGGCGTCGCCCCAGGCATCACGCTTGCGGCATACCAAGGCGACTTCCAAGACGAAGGGATGTCAGGATTTTCGGATGCAGAACTATGAGCCAAACTCAACACCTCAAGCTCCTCCGCATCCGGCAGAGGCTGCACAAAATCAAAACGCGACTCCAAGAATTGCGTATCGACCGCGCCCGCAAGCAGTTCTTTAGAATCCACCAGCTGTTGCAGATAAAAAAGATTCGTTGTCAGACCCAGGATCACAGTTTCCGAAAGCGCAAATTTGAGCCGTGCCAAGGCCTTTTCGCGGGTTTCCGCGCTCACAATTATTTTTCCCAAGAGCGAATCAAAGCGGGAATCGATTTGCTGCCCTTCTTCAATCCCGCTGTCCACTCGAATTCCGGCGCCCAGGGGCCAACGCAAAACTTCTATTTTTCCGCCCGTCGGAACAAATTCACGGGAGGGATCCTCAGCATAGAGGCGTACTTCCAAAGCGTGACCTCGCGACTTAAAAAGGGAACCGCCCTCACCTTCAAATCGGGCTAGCCCTGAAATCCAACCCGGATCCTGTGCGAGCTCAAGCTGTGCGGCCACCAGATCAAGCCCCGTAATCATTTCGGTCACCGGATGTTCGACCTGTAGGCGGGTGTTCATTTCCAGAAAATAAAACGCGCCAAGGCGATCCACCAGGAACTCCACCGTCCCGGCGTTTCGATATTTTACCGCCCTCACGATTTGAAGAGCCGCCTGAACCAAGACTTCTTGCGTCGCCAGCGGAATCAACGAAGCCGGCGCCTCTTCAAGAATCTTTTGATTGCGCCTCTGCAATGAACATTCACGGGTCGAAAGCGCGACGGCCGCCCCTGCTCCATCGCCCAGAATCTGCACTTCAACATGACGAGGCTTTTCAAGCATACGCTCTAGGTAAAGTTCGCCTTCTCCAAATGAACTTCGCGCTGACAGGCACGCTTCTCGCTGAGAACTCAAAATGGCGGGCCCCAGTTCCTCGAGGTGAGAAACTTTTCGCATTCCTTTTCCGCCCCCTGATGAAACCGCTTTGACAAACAAGGGGAATCCGATTTCAAGCGCCGCCTGCTCCCATTGCTCGAGCTGAGTGCCTAACTTCACCCAAGGCAGCGTCGGAATCCCTAAGCGTGAAGCCACCGCTTTTGCACTCGCCTTTTCTCCCATCGCTTCGATTGTTTCACTGCGCGGACCCACAAAGATCAAGCCCGCCTTTTCTACCGCCTGAGCAAATTCTGGTTGCTCGGATAAAAAACCATAGCCGGGGTGTACGAGGCGCGCGCCGCTTTTCAAGGCGACGAGAATGATCGCCTCAGCATCAAGGTAACTCGGAATTTCATGCACCTCATCGGCAAAAGTCACGTGCCTGGCGTCTTCATCGCCCGGTGCCACGACCCCGACTGTCGAAAAACCCAGCTCACGAGCCGCTTGATAAATGCGACATGCGATTTCGGCGCGATTGGCGACGAGGATTTTCTTCATTTCTTTTCCTCGAGAGTCCACCGCGGTTTGCGCTTCTCCAAAAAGGCTCGAAACCCTTCTTGCGCTTCACGCCCGGCGCGCACCCGAGCCAAGAGTTGCGCCACATTTTCCAAGACTTCTTCTTGAGTGCCTAGTTCGTCGCGAGAGCAGAGATCAGCAATCAGCTTCTTAGCCACACTGACCGCTTGGGGGCCGGACTCAAGCACGCTCTCTAACACCTGTGAGAGCGCAGCTTCAGCTTCGTTCACTCCCGGATAAACGCCATGAACAAGGCCTATTTCCTCGGCTTTTTTCGCTGAAAAGCGCTCGCCGGTGATAAAAAATCTTCGAGCCTGCGAGGCCCCTATTTTAGCCACGACAAAAGGCCCGATGCACGCAGGCACGACACCCAAACGCACTTCACTGAGACCAAATTTTGCGTCCTCGGTGGCAAACGCCACATCGCAAACACTCACCAATCCTACACCGCCGCCAATGGCCGCGCCTTGCACAAGGGCCAGTAAAGGCTTCGGGCAATCATCCATGAGCTGAAAAAGATGGGCGACGCTCCGAGCATCATGGAGATTCTCAGCAGGCGCAAATTCCACTGCTTTTTTCATCCAGTTCAGATCACCCCCTGCGCAAAAAACCGGCCCTTCTCCGCGAAGCACAACTGCGCGGAGGGTCGAATCGTTTTGAATCTCGGTAAAAATCTGAGTCAGCTCCAAAACCACGGTGTCGTTAAATGCATTTCGCACTTCGGGGCGATTCAAAGTGAGGGTAAGGACACCGCGAGAATCTTTTTTAACGACAATACTCTTGGGTTGCATTAAGAACTCCTTGCATACGATGGCAACGCAAACTACATTAGTGGACTAAAAAAATCAATAACCCAAAGCAGCATTTTATATGGCGCGTCTAGAATCCAGAATCTCACCCACTTCAGCCGATTTCCTATCTAATTCAGAGTATCATCAAGGACTTGCACGTGAACTCTCCGAGCGCCTGGCCCTAGTGGGCCAAGGAGGGGGGACCGAGACGAGGCTCCGCCATGAGAAACGCGGAAAACTCTTTGTTCGCGAACGAATTCGAAGGCTTATCGATCCAGGGTCTACCTTTTTGGAGCTTTCACCTCTTGCTGCCTGGAACCTGTACCAAGGTGCTGCGCCCTCGGCAGGGATTATCACCGGGGTAGGACTCGTTCATGGGCGTGAAGTCGTCATCATCGCAAACGATGCGACGGTTAAGGGCGGGACCTATTTTCCAATGACCGTGAAGAAACATCTTCGCGCACAAGAAGTCGCTTTTGAAAATCGCCTCCCCTGCGTGTCGCTCGTGGATTCTGGCGGCGCATTCTTGCCAGAGCAAGCCGATGTGTTTCCGGATCGCGATCATTTTGGGCGCATCTTTTTCAATCAAGCCCGAATGTCAGCGGCAGGAATCCCGCAAGTGGCTGTGGTCATGGGATCCTGCACGGCAGGCGGCGCATATATTCCGGCGATGTCCGATGAAACGATTATCGTCAAAAACCAAGGGACCATTTTTTTGGGTGGCCCGCCACTCGTAAAAAGTGCAACAGGCGAAGTCGTCACGGCCGAAGAATTGGGTGGGGCCGATGTTCATTGCCGCACCTCAGGCGTCACGGATCACATGGCTGAAAACGATCCGCATGCGTTAGAACTTGCCCGAGAAATTCTCTCCCATCTCAACCGCCCAGGCCCCGCTTCTCTTCTCACGCGCGGCACACCCGAAGCCCCTCTTTATGATCCCGCCGAAATCGCGGGCATTTTGCCACGTGATTTACGCAAGCCTTATGACGTGCGTGAAGTGATCGCTCGCGTTGTGGATGGCTCACGCTTTCATGAGTTCAAACCCCTTTACGGCGGAACGCTGGTCTGTGGGTTTGCCCACTTGTGGGGATTTCCAGTTGGGATCTTAGCCAATAATGGGGTCCTCCTGAGTGAGAGCTCCTTAAAAGCCGCACATTTTATCGAGCTGTGCGGACAGCGCAAAGTTCCGCTCGTTTTCCTGCAAAACATTACGGGCTTCATGGTGGGGAAAAAATCTGAAAGCGGCGGAATCGCCAAAGACGGTGCGAAACTCGTCACTGCAGTCGCCAACACGCAGGTTCCAAAATTCACCGTGATCCTAGGCGGCAGCTTTGGGGCCGGAAATTACGGAATGTGCGGTCGCGCTTTTTCGCCCCGTTTTTTGTGGATGACTCCGAACGCGCGAATCTCCGTGATGGGTGGCGAGCAAGCCGCCGACGTGCTGACCCAAGTAAAGATAGGCCAGGCCGAAGCTCATGAAGGACAGGGGCAGAAGACTTCAGTGGGAGAGATCACGGGCTTGCGCAAACCGATTTTGGAGCAATATGAGCGCGAGGGCAATGCCTACAACAGCACCTCGAGACTGTGGGATGATGGGATTATCCTGCCCTGGAAAATCAGGGACACTTTAGCATTGGCCTTATCTGCGGCATCGAATGCGCCGATCGGGGAACCTGGGTTTAGTTTTTATCGGATGTAAGATGGCGCACAGCGCTGCTGCACGCCTTCTGAGGCAATCCGCCACGAATAAAAAATTGCTGTTTTCCCTCAAGCAGCTTAAAACTATAGCAAGTTACCGCAGTACCAATGAACCTAAAGCCAACTGATTTCATGAAAGGGGAATGCATGAATACGACAAAGCTTTTCGGAACCGGAATCATCGCGACCTTTGCACTCGCAACCACTCTGCTTCTTACGCCCGCTCTCGCGCAAACCGAGACTCCAGACACCGGCACTCGAATGAGCCAGTTCATGACCCAGCTCCAAGGCGCCTGGTCTGCAACCGGGATGGTAACCTTCTACAATCCTTATGGTGCGTCTCAAAAACTTCGCTACTCCATGGACATGTCGGTTTATCCGACCCAGGATTCGACCTGGCAAGCCACCATGCAAACAGTTACGGAAAACGGAGAATTAAGACGAAACAATGTGGAGTTCAAAATTCAAGGCGAGCGCCTTTTTATCGGCGATAACTTCGCCAGAGAAGCGGTGGAGCTGCTCGATTCTTCCCCCACCAAACTCGCTTATCGGATCACGCGCATTGATCACGCGGGACATGAAATCCATTATGTGTTTCAATCGGAAATCAATGAACACGGTACCCTCATTGGGCATAACCAGATCGAGACCCAAGATGGCGTCATCCAAGAAGATGATTTTATCGCTAAACAAGTTCAAGGGACACCTTTAGAGTAATGAATATTTTCCAGGTCATTCAATCCAACCCAGATCTTGTCGGCGAGATGCAAAAAGCGGTCTTAGCGACTCTCAAGGGCTACTCAAAATGCGACTTGGAAGCAAAACCGACCTTCTTCAAGGACAATAAATCCAAAGTCGACATCACCATCCTCAGCATGCTCACGTTGAGCACAAAAGAAGGGGACAAGGGGGTGTTGGCCCTTGGATTTTCTGAAGCCGCTTTCATGAAGATCTATGAAAAAACACTCGACATGAAACCCGAAGGCATCAACGCCGAAACGGGCGACCTCGCGGGCGAGCTCATTAACATCATCTATCAGACCCTCACGCCGGAACTTCGCAAAAAGGGGGTTATCTTTGACGTCTCCCTTCCTACCGTCTTGATCAAGAACCAGCTTAGCGAGTGGTCAAAGGTGGCCGTGGACCGGTCTTTGGTTTTTCCGTTTACCTCGGAGCAAGGGGATCTTTATTTTGAGATTCCTGAGATAGTCGGTATTCCCGCCCAAAAAACTGCCGAAGCGGCTCCCGCTCCTTTTGTTCAGGTTCAGGAAAAAATCGCCAATCCTACCCGAATCCTACTTGTGGACGATTCGGCGACCACCCGTAAAATCTCGAAGAAGGCACTGGGCGAACTGGGCTTCCAAAACATTGTTGAAGCCGCTGATGGCGAGGCCGCCTGGCAGCTCATCGTCCAGGGAAACCCTCCCTTTGAACTTGTCGTTTTAGATTGGCATATGCCTAAAATGACCGGGATCGAAGTTCTGGAGAATATCAGGAAACATCCGGAGACAAAAGCGCTTCCGGTCGTCATGGTGACCGCAGAGCGCAACAAGGATGAGATCCTGAAAGTAGCGAAGTTGGGCGTTCAAGGCTACCTGGTAAAACCTTTTGATCAGCTGATGCTTCAAAAAACCGTGGAGAAGATCATTAAAAAATGAAGCCTACTCACCTCTTTATCCTTTTTTTCTTTGGACTGTTTCTGGGAACGCTCTCCCTCTCCACTTTTGCCGACACCCCACTGTACGCGCGCTTGGGGGGAAAGTCGGCCATTTCGAAGCTCGTGGATGGTTTTCTCACTTCGCTCTCGAGTGATCCTCAACTCATGGCCAATCCGAAGCTTCGAGAGTTCAAGACGCAAGTCGATCGCAAGCGCCTTCACAAGCAACTCACCGAGCGCGTTTGCCAGGCGACCGGTGGCCCTTGCAAAAAAGAAGTGCTGAAGCTAAACGTCGAGCCGCCCAATGTTCGCTTAAACCCCCTAGATTGGCTGGCAGTCGTCGGGGATCTGCAACGTTCATTGGATGAAAAGAAGATTGGCCAGCAGGAAAAGACTGAGCTCGTTTTATTGCTAATGCAGGCGAGATGAATCACGCACCGCTGGTGGTTCGCGACCTCCGCAAAGTCTACCGAAAATCAGCACCAAAAACGGTCCCAGCCGTGGATAGAATTTCATTCTCGGTTCAAGCCGGTGAATGCTTTGGGCTGCTCGGCCCCAATGGTGCAGGAAAGTCGACCACCATCAATTGCATCACGGGATTTTATCCACCTACTTCAGGCGAAGTGACTATTCTTGGACAGAACGTGCACAAAGACCCAAAATCCGCCAGGCAGATGCTGGGAGTTTGTCCGCAGGACGATACGTTGGATACCGACTTTTCAGTGATCAACCAAATGATCCGACATGCGAGTTTTTTTAAAATTCCCGAAAAAGAAGGTAAGCGTAGGGCGCAAGAGCTTCTCAAGAAGTTTCGACTTGAGGACAAAGCTCATGAACCCGTAGAGCGCCTCTCCGGCGGAATGAAGCGTAGGCTTCAAGTCGCTCGCGCTTTGGTCTCTGATCCTCGCGTCCTTGTGCTGGATGAACCCACCACGGGCCTTGATCCAGAGGCGCGACGAATCGTGTGGGAGATTTTGGGCGAAGCTCGGACGCGAGGACTTGCAATCCTCCTTTCGACTCATTACATGGATGAAGCCGAGCGCTTATGCGATCGCATTGCGATCTTGCACCAAGGCCGCCTCTTGGATGTCGACACCCCGGCAAACCTGATCGCCAAGCATGTTCCGCAAGCGGTCATCGACGAAGAGATCCGCCCCGGAGTGCGATGGAGACGGCCCCCCAATCTTGAGGACGTCTTCTTAAAACTTACTGGAACCCCGTTGCTAACAGAAGAGGCGAATCATGCGCATGATTAAACAGGCGTTGGATTTCAGCTGGGGAATCCGTTGTGTCTGGCTCAGATACTTTGATGTTTTTCGCAAAGGGCTCGTGTACGGCCTGGTCACCACCTTGACCGAACCGCTGCTCTACCTTTTGTCTTTTGGGATTGGGATGGGAAGTCTCATCGGAAACTTGCACGTTCACGGCATCACCGTCACCTATCGCCAATTTGTGTTTGCAGGAATTCTTGCTCAAACTGTTCTCTTTCAGGGATTTTTCGAAGCGGCCTATGGCAGCTTTATCAGGATGTACTACCAAAAGATTTTCCAATCGATCTCGACCACCCCGATCACACTTTCGGAAGTGCTCTGGGGAGAATTGCTTTGGGACGCGTCTAAGGGATCGTTTGCGGCCGCAGGTGTTCTGTTGATTGGTTCGATCACGGGCGATTTTTCACCCTGGGGCGCACTGCTATGTTTGCCGCTTTGTTTTGTATTTGCGTTTTTGTTTGCCGCGATGGGGCTTTGGGTGGCCTCAATCTCTCAAACCATTGAACAAATATCGTATCCGCAATATCTGGTGGTTTTTCCGATGTTTCTTTTTTGCGGAGTTTTTTATCCGATTGATCAACTGCCGCACGCGCTACAGGTTTTTGCGTGGGTACTTCCGTTGACCTCGGTGCTCTCACTAGCACGAACGCTGACCTTGGGTTTTCCGTTTGAACCTCAGAGTGTTGTGATTTTCACAGCCTGGCTCATCGTACTGGTCATGGCTTCGCGCCGTTCGATGGTGCGAAGATTAGTGAAATAAGACGAGCCCTCCGCAGCTCGATAGCCGGAAGGGCTCCCGAAATTTTCGATCCCTTATGGTTTTGCAGGAGGAGGAGGGGGTGAATCCGGAGCAGGAGCGGCCTTTTTCGCAGCAGCATCAGTTGCGGCACCCGAGGTCACTGTGTCTTTTTTCTGCTCTGCTTGAGGAGCATCTGGCAAGTCACCCTTTTCGCCGTTGGCGGTGCCCTCGCATTTTGCCATCGCAGAACCCGTCATAAATGCTGACAGTACCAAAGCGCTGAAAAATACCTTTTTTAGTTTAATCATATTCTCTTCTCTCCTGCCTCTACATAGAGCAAGTGGAGTGCCAAAACGACCATCCACTTTTCTCATGTAATTTTAAGTACTTACGTTAAATGCCACCTACTTAAACCTGTCCAAGCTTTATCCACCCGGAGCCTAAAACGACAGGCTCACCCCAGCCGGACGAATGATATCAAGCAAGTTCTGAAATGCCGAAGTCACTTGAAGGGCGATCTTGCGACCTGCGGAACTCTCCACTTTCTTGATTTCACCACTGTTGGTGTAACTCACGGTGATCGTCCCTAAAGCAGGGTCTGCGATCTCCACGGGCTTGGAATTCTCATTATACTTGAAGTTAATCTGCCGTTGACTCTGATCCACCATGCTGCGAATGCGACCATTCGTATCGTAGAACAGCTTCACGCCCTTGCCCTCTGAGTTCTTGGCAAAGACGAGATTCGCCTTGTCGTCATACTGGAACGTTGACCAGTTGCTGTCCTTCTTATCGACCTTGGAAAAACGCACCACCTTCGATACCTTACCTGCTTTTTGATCATAGGTAAGCTCCGTCACTTCGCTAGGCGTGGACTTCTTCGTCACATGCCCCTTCACGTCATATTCGAAACCAGTCTCTTCGGTGCCATGCTTGATCAACAGCGGTAAACCGCAACACTCATTATAAGTCGTCTCCGTGCGATCCCCATCAAGAGTCGTGACCAACTTATACGTCCAAGCCTCACCGTCGGCTTTACGTTTTACAAAATACTCATACTTACTACCTGAAATTAATTTATTATCCTTACCCTTCACATCAACGGAAACCGCAAGATGCCCTTTATCCGTCGAATCTTTGAGATAAGAATATTCGGTCATCGTCCCATCCCGATCCTTAACCGTTTTTACGTTTTCGTTTTTATCCCGCTCAAAATAGGTAACGCCCATTGTGGTCTTGTCCGCATAAGCGATCTCAACCATGTTGTGGCGCTTCTTAGCATCATATTTAAAACCGTAACTGTTGCCTTCGACATCTTTTGTCCAAACAAGTTCGGAAAGCCCGTTGTATTTGTATTCAGCTTTTTTACCATTTTCGCCTTCAACCTTCTCGACGAGACCATTAGTGCCAAAAGTGAAAAACATCTTACGATTAAAATTGTCAGCAAGCTTTGCAAGCTTGCCGTCTTTTCCGTAGGAAAGTTCAATGAAGTTATTGTTCTTATCCGAAACTCTCAAAAGTTTTCCCGAATCATCAAACTTTTCGACCTTACCGGTATCGAAGGAACGCACATAACCGCCAGCCACTTTCGTGATGTATTGATAGCTGAACTGATTAGAATAGAGCTGAGCATTCACGGAAAGCTGACGCGGCTCAATCTTCTTCTGGTTCCGAAACTTTTCCCACTCATTATTTCGAAACTCAGCGTCTTGCTTGACTCGTTTGCGATAATCATCGACTTGTTGAGCGTTTCCGAGAATCCCCGCAGTCTTGGCGACGCCGGTAAGTTTCTCAACCGCTTGATCAAGTTCCTCGGCCTTAAATGCCACAGGACTGAATCGATTTTCTGCTCCGCCTCCGTACTCATGAACGACGACGCTCCCATCGGCCGAGACACGAATAAAAACTTCGTATTCATTTCCCCAACCCCAACCAAACATACCCTTGAAGGGAGTCTTTGAATTGTAGACGCGCTCAATTTTTGGCTCAAACCCGCCCGAATAACTCAAATCAGTGTAACCCATAAAGAAGTTACCATTTTTTAAACTCACGTTTGCCTGAGCCGAAAAAGCGGCAATCAAAGCGCCCACCAAAATTATTCCAATTTTTCTCATCTGACTTCCCCCAAAATTTATTTACACTTCTATTTTGACAATCTTCATTATGACAACAAATCCAATTGCTTCCAACCCTAGAATCACCATGATTATGACCCATCCCATCCACGTTGTGAATAGGGGTTTCATAAATTCTGGATCCGTTTGATAGAACACTGCACCGAGAAGTGGCGGGATCGCCATGACAAAGGCGCCCTGATAAATCCCTTGCGAGGTCAATGCGTTGATTTTGTTCTCAACTTTTAAACGCTCACGAATCGTTGAAACAATGGTATCAAACGTCTCCGCCAAATTACCGCCGGTTTCCTTCAAAATATTGACGCTCGTCACGAACATCTCGACATCATCGGCTTTGATACGAATCGAAAGTGCCGTGAAGGCCTCTTCAAGCGAAACCCCTAATTTATTTTGACTCAATACAAGGTTAAATTCCTGCTGGATGGGATTGGGCATCTCTTGGGCCACTAATCCCATGGATTGTGCAACAGACAAACCTGACTTCAGTCCATTGGACATCAGACTGAGCGCATCGACCATTTGCATGACAAACCGATTGACCCTCCTTCGATACATCCAATCGACAACCGGCTTGGGCGCCTTCCAACCCACGACGGCGGTGGCTAAGCCTAAGGGAATTCCAGGAAAGAGATCAGGCAAAAACGCCAGAAAAACCAACGTTCCCATCCCGAAACTTAAAGTAAAAAGTCCGATCAAAATTCGTTGCGAGGGAATTTCAATAAACATCAAACCCAGCTTTTCAACGATATAATCGCGAGTACCCAGGGATTGAAACCGAAGCCAATCCAAAAACCGCTTGTTGTAATGATATGAGACCCCAAAGACTCCCAGAAAAAGTCCAATAAGGCCCAGATACTTCAAGAGCACTCCCTAGCCTCCTCCCCTACGTTTTTGAAGCAAATAGGCTGCGCGAAATCTTCATCCCCTTTTGCTCCATCTCCTCAACAAACTTTGGAATAAACCCTGTGGGCACGAACCGGCCGATTACTTTTCGCTTCTTGTCCATTCCCTCTTGCTTGTAGATAAAAATATCCTGCAGACTCACTACCTCACCCTGCATTCCCACGACTTCAGTGATATAGGTCACCTTCCTCGATCCATCCGCCATGCGCGATTGCTGGATAATAAGGCCAACGGCCGAGGCAATATTCTCTCGTATCGCCTTGGCGGGCAGATTAAGACCAGCCATCATCACCAAGGTCTCAAGTCGGGCTAGACACTCTCGTGGGTTATTCGCATGCAAAGTCGTCAGGGAACCCGAATGCCCCGTATTCATCGCCTGAAGCATGTCCAAGGCTTCACCGCCGCGGCACTCCCCGACCACGATTCGATCAGGTCGCATACGAAGGCAACACTTGATGAGATCTCGAATTGAAACTTCACCCTCACCTTCAATATTCTTAGGGCGCGTTTCGAGACGAACAACATGTTCCTGCCCTAACTGGAGCTCCGCCGAGTCTTCAACCGTGATAATTCGCTCAGAGGCCGGAATAAAATTGGACAAGACATTCAAGAGCGTCGTTTTCCCGGAACCCGTACCTCCCGAAACGACAATATTAAGCTTAGCCTCCACACAGCTCCGGAGAAAATCCCCAATTTCCTCTGTGATCGAACCAAACCCCACAAGATCCTTAACTTCAATACGCTTTTTTGGAAATTTCCGAATCGTGATCGTGGGTCCGCGGAGCGCCAAAGGCGGAATAATAACGTGCACCCGGGAGCCGTCGAGCAACCGCGCATCCACATAAGGAACCTTCTCATCCACTCGCCTACCCAAAGGAGTC
This sequence comes from Oligoflexia bacterium, assembly GCA_903881565.1. Lineage (GTDB taxonomy): Bacteria > Bdellovibrionota > UBA1018 > UBA1018 > UBA1018 > CAIRTR01. Next base: position 16,988 of record CAIRTR010000181.1, read on the forward strand.
ACAATCCGCTCAATCACATTCATCATCTGCAATTCGCTGGAAAAAGTAACTTTGGAGAGCATAGGTTTTCCGCCTCGCTCCAAGTAAATTTGGTCCCGAGCGTTGACCATGATTTCGGTTACTTGATCATCCGCCAGAAAATCCTCAAGCGGGCCGAGGCCCAAAGCTTCATCCAAAACCTCCTTAAGCATCTGGGCCTTCAACTCACGTGTGCTGAGAAGCGAGGAGGTGTCTTCATTTTGCAAAACGTCGAGAATCACCTTCTGGGTCTTTTCTCTTAAAATAGCCCGCTGTTTCGGATCATTCGTATCGGTGTTGGTTTTCTTCAGATCCATTTGATCTACTAACGCCTTATGAATGCGAAGCTTCATCGCGGTCCAAGGATCAACGGGTGCCGACGAGGAACGTGCGCTCGGTCCCCCTGGGCCTCCTGGCGAAGAAGAAGCAGCATCGGCGCTCGGCCCGCCCATCGAAGCCTGAGCGCGCGCGAGAACTCCCGTAGGTTTTTTGAGTTTCGCTAGATTTTCCAACATGTTCATCTGGAAGATCTTTCGCACAATATCATGATAGGCTCGGGCAATCGGAGTATTGGCCGCCGCAATACAAACCGGCATACTCTTCGCCAAGGAGCCGTCACAAGAGGCGGCGTCATCTGGAATCCCCGCAAAAACAGGACGATTGAGATTCTTTTGAATAATGGCTGGTGTGATGATGCTTGCTTGAGAGTAGCGATTGACTACCACTTGAACCATCTCAGGCGGAAACAGAAGCTCCTGAATCTTTGCAAGCATGCGTTTAGTCTGATTGATCACAATCACATCACCCGTCGTGATGGCAAAAATGGCGGTCGAATATTCAAGGGCCTTTAGCGCCCAAGGATCCGTGCCATTGCCACAATCGATGACGACAAAATTGAAGATATTGGTCACGGCCTTTAGGAATTTGCCGAGACCTTCCAAATCCAAATCACGTGCGACGATCGCATCTCGGGGAGCCGCAACGTAGCTGTAACCCGCCTGAGCATTAACCATGTAAGGACCCAACGTTCGAGCATCCATCGGACCCGGAGGCATTCGTGAAATATCGACAATATTCTTGGGGGGATTTTGTCCCAAAATAATGTTCTGATCCCCCAGACTATTGAGATCTAAATCCACGATAAGGGGACGTTGCTTAAATTCCTGTAAATAGGCAATCGCGAGATTCGCGGCAAATATACTTTTGCCAACTCCTCCCTTTCCTCCTACGACTGCGATAATATGTCCGGCCATCAAACCCCCGCTCTAATTAACCTTCACCCTGAAATTCTTTTTAAGATCTTCGGTACCTTCAGAAGCGTTTTCGATAATTTGCGGCGTCACAAAGATCACAAATTGGGACTTCTGTTTCCGATACGCCTTCGAATGCATCAAAGTAAACAACGGATCGGCACCTTGAAAAGTCCCCGATTTAGGATCGTCTTTATTGAAGTCAGTGCCCACTGAATTAGACATAACCCCCGCAACCGCGGCGCTTTCGTTGGATTTGACATAAATCTTCGTCACCACTTTATGATTAGCCGTGGTGGGCGCGCCGCCGGCGGGAACGCGTCCGACGACATTGCTTTGATCCATGTCGAGATCTAACTGGATATCTTCACTTTGACCCAAGATCTGCGGTGTCACAGCGACAGCCAGGCCCACTTGCTTGGACGCTCCCACCGTTCCCCCTTTTCCGTCTTGAGTCATAAAAGGAAACTCAGTTTGCTCCACAAGTTTGGCAGGTTGACCGCTTCGAACAATCACGGTTCCCGTTTTGAGAATTCTCGCGTAGCCTGCAGCCTGCGCACTTTGAAGTTTAGGGAGCAAGCTTGAAATCGTCATCGCAAAGCCCCCGCCTGAGACCCCGGCACCTCCAGAAGCACCCTGACCCACCGTGATTTGCGGGTCTGAAACAAAGCCAGGTTCCCACTTGAAGCCAAACACTTTGTTATAGTCTTTGGACAATTCAACAAAATGAATCGTCACACGAACAAGCTTTTCTTGTTTGCGCGCGGGAGCGGGATTAACCACAATAAAATTCTGAACCAGGCTGCGAGGCGGCAAGCGTTGGACGGTCGGATCTTTTTCAAGCAACGAACCGGGGCGCAAATCTGGGAGGTAAAGCTCGGAAATTCTCTTCGCGCGAATGCCCTGATCCTGTGAATCCACTGTCCCTTCCAAGAAGATCAACCCATTCACGAGGCGGGTTCGCACATTCGGCGCAAACGCGTTGATATCCTCTTGAATCTTACGCGCGAGCAACTGCATCGCAAAATTCGACAAGGTGGTCATGTTCAACACCACATCGGCATAACCCTTGTCTTGAATCACGGTGAGCATTCGACCATAATCTACAGGCACCAGAAGCTCGCCTTCGAGAATCACCTTCATCCCGACGACTCGAATATTGAGTCCTTCAACATCTCTGAGAAGATCTCGAATCTCCGAGGCCAATCGCAGCACATTTGTGCCCGCAACGCGCACCAAAAAGATCAAACGTATCGTGCCATCCGGATCGCGCACGGTCACGGTGGTTTCACCGGCTTTTAAAGGCTTAAAGATCATTTGCCTTTTCTCGCCGATTTTGGCGAGATCAATGGCCACGGTCTGGGGATTACCGACGGTGATCCCCTTGGCACCCCCAAAAACCTCAAAATCCAAGTCTACCGCTTTATCTTCGCCTGTAGACAACACGAGAGTACGACGATCAGCTACAGCCTCGGACTCATCATTGGTCAGTTTGGACTTCTTATATTTGTTCTTTTTAGGTGGA
>CAIRTR010000182.1 GCA_903881565.1 Oligoflexia bacterium
CTGGAGGCACCAAACCAAAGCATCCAGCAGCAGGACAACCAGCCGTAGTATTGTCGCAATAATACTGGTATTGCTCTGGATCACTACATCGCTCACCTTCAAGAATAGGAAGTTTACATAGCGGCGTCCAATCCGGATCCACACAAGTGGGATAACTATCTGCATGAACGGCACCGACGACCAAGACCACAGACGCCGCAAAGATTCGCATTAATGACTTTACAAATACTTTAGACATGGCTCACCTCAATTGATTTTAAGAAACGGATTGAAAACATCCCAACCGCGACGCGTTTCAACCGTCGAAATGGGTTCAACATTATCTTGTCCCGTTAAGGACAAATACACAGTTACAAGATAGGGATAGGACTCTTGATTATTTTCATTCAAAACGTAGCGAATCGACACTTGACAGACGCCCGCGTACTCTCCTTCACAAAGTGTGGGGTGAATCCAAGTCCAAAATTCATCGCCAGGCACTGGCTTTCGGTAACGCCCAACTACCACTGTCCGCTCACCGTCTTTTAGAAAAATCTCAGCTTCACGTGTGTCATAAGCAGCAGTAATGTGATGTTGGTTGAACCTAGTAAAGAGATAGCGTGATTTGGAGAAGTAGAAAGTCGGTCCCCCTGAGTAAATCTCCGCTCCCAAGGGATGAAAGAATACATCGAAATCCAAGATTCCCTCCCCATTCAAGTCATAGACGGGCCATTGGTCCTGACCAGATACGGGCCCTAGACTTACCTCCAGCGCATAGCCCTCAGCTGTTACTGGCGACAGCTCTGGTTTTGAGACCTCGATCTTCGCAGATGGCGCCTGACTATCGTCAAACAATCTAGCGCTGGGTTTTTGCTCTGGCGCCGTCACAAGAGGCGCAGCTGAGGCAACCCCACTTGGCGCGGGCGTAGCGCAGGCTTCGGGAATCAGACTGGGCTCGGGGCTCGCAATCGGAGCGACGCTCTCAGACTGCGCGGCCTGAATTAAACTGGGCTTATCGCCGGCAGAGTTTGCGCCATGGCATGCGGGCAAGAACAGCACCAAAAATAGGGTTATCAATTTCGTTTTCACTTTTTCATCCTCCTGTTTATCCGCGATAGGCGGGGTTTATGTTTTGCACTTGTTTGAGGGCCGCTTCGCGCGGCATCCCTTGTTCAACGAGACTCATCCAAACTTCGAAACTTGCGACTTCTTTAAGTTTGGAAGCCGGTAACGACCTTAGTAAATCAGCGGCCTTCTCCCAATTAACGTGAGCGAGACCATTAAGAAGCTCCGCCCGATCAGCTATGATCGCAGCGACCCACTTGGGAGGCGCATTTTGAGGAATTGGATCGCTTACGATTTTTGCGATGTCGTCTTGAACCTGCTTATCCCAACGGACGCGGTATTTGAGGTAATCCACAAGCGATAGACGAAGGTGAACTTCTTGATCTGAAGTTGGCGTACTGCCGAGTCGCGCTACAATTGAAACCACCCCTGCGCGTCCGCGAGCATTAAGTGCACTAAGAACTGGGCGAAGCGATTCTGGGTCCGCCGCATGAACAGCCTGATCCCGAAACATATTCTCCAACTCACCCACAAATTTTACTTCTTCTTTTTGAGAAAGGCGCTCACTTTTTCCGTGAGGGGCTGTTGGTGTCTTCGATAGTGATCCTGCTTCTTGGGGAACCGTTGTGGTACTTGCTTTCAAAGGTTTGTTCACTTCAGGATTTATCACAGATTTCCTGCCTGAAAAGTGAATCACCACAGTCGCTACCAAAAGCAGGAATGTGGCCGGAATTGCTATTCTTCGGAATCTCATAACTTGCTCCTTTGTTTCGTTGGGTAACGTTGGCCCACTAAGCAAATCCGGGTCCAATTGCGAAACGAGCTGCTCTGCTTTAATTTTGTTGATGATTTTTCCCAAGACCGTGGTTCTGCTGTAGGATTTTTCAAAAAGCTGTCGGCAAAACACTACAAAGTTGACCCCACGTTTCCCTCAGGAAAACGTTAAGTCAGGAATTTTCAACACATAGAAATTTAAGTGGCGATATTGTGAAGTGCTATTTTCAGAAGTTGCGATAGGCCTAGACTAGGTTTTGAGAGAGCTAATCAAAAAAGGAAAACTCCGGCGCTGCCTGGGGTCGCTTGGTAGGTGAATGGGAGTTGGCGCTCCGTGATGGAAAAGATAGTGGGCGCAACATCGGAGGCACAACCGCTGAGGATTACATCCATTCGCTTCACACTAATACGCAAGACTGGTGGAAGAGGCCTGCAAATGAGGTCACGCCAGGTGACGTGCGTATCCTCTACGAGGCGATCACCGGAGCGGGGGGCTCAAAAAGCCAGCTCGATAAACTTCGTAGTGCGATCAATGGGCTGTTTTCATGGGCGATTGAAACACGCAAGCTTCTTGGTATCAGTCAAAGTCCTGCGTTTGGGATTAGCACCAAGCGTGGGCGCGATGAAGAGAAGCGACCGGAGATTCTCAACATTGCCCAGATCCAGAAGCTCCTTGCACTTGCGAAGGCCTACGCACATCCCTGGTACAGCATTTGGGCTTTCGCCCTTTTGTCAGGGATGCGAAGCGGAGAACTTCACGCCCTTACCTGGGAAGAAGTGGATGACGTGTCTGGGCTGATTCACGTGCATCGCTCCTACAATAAACGGAAAGGAATGGTGGGTCCTACCAAGGGTAGATATTGGCGTGACGTTCCCTTTAACGACGACATCAAGGCACTGATTCTATCCCTTCGGGCGGAATCACGTGGGCGCGTGCATGTACTTCCCCGTTTTCGTGATTGGGACAAGGGAGAGCAGGCTAGGATTCTTCGTGAGTTCACAAGTTCGTGTGGGCTCCCCTCAATCCGATTTCATACGCTTCGCTCTTGCTTTGCAACGCAGCTCCTTGCCGGAAACGTTCCAATCCCACGAGTGATGCAGATTGGCGGCTGGAAGAGTCTCAAGACTGTGCAGCGATACATCCGGATCGCAGGTGTAGAGATAATTGGTGCGACTGACAGTCTTCAGTTTCTTCCACCATCCGATTGCGCAGGAAAAGTTGTTCGCTTAATCAAAGAATAAAGTAGGGCTGACTTAGGGCCAGAAAGGAGTTCAAGCTACTGAAATCACACAACTTCAACCGAATGAGCCATTTATACTTAGACCCTCTGATTTCTTGAATGAAGTTAGGGGGTTTTTAGTTTTCCGTTGGCTGACTTTACTGAAATGAGAACCATCCCTTCAAGCAGGTGACTAGGACGGTGACTGAGTCGGTGGTCGCCACAGGGTCTGGACGAACGGACCACCATCCCGGATTCAAAATCCCCATCCAGCACATTAAATGCTCGAATTAATGGGGTTATTATCTGATAAGTATATATATACAAAAACATATCATCTTAAGATATACTGGCCTTATGGAAGAAATAAGCATTTCCAAGCAGGTACAAGAGCGGGTCAGCAAAATTGAGCCTGGGACCATATTTGGACTCCTGAATTTTTCGGACCTAGGGCATTCACAGGCTGTCTCTTTAGAATTGAGTCGTCTCAACAAGAAAGGCACAATAGAGCGATTAATGAAAGGAAAGTACTTCACACTAAAATCCTCTCGCTTTGGTAAACTTCGCCCCTCAGAGTCCCAAATACTTGATTGTCTCATCAAAGAGAATGGAGGTTACTTTGGGGGCGCCATTGCACTGAATCGCGCGGGAGTCACCACACAAGTCCCATCGCAAATTACCATTCGGGGAGCCAGGTCAACTCGAAAACTAAAAATTGGAAACATTGAAGTTCAATTTTTGCATCAAGGAAATTTTGCTGCCAATTCCAGCCTGTCAAATATCACTGATATAATCGAATCCATACGCCTTATCAAAAGGACTCCGGATGGTAATCCGAAAGAAACTTTAACCAGAGTTTCAACGCTTCTAAAAAGAGTATCGGCGCAGGATCTGGAAAATCTAATCACTCTATTAAGGAACGAACGCCCTTATGTGAGAGCGATTTTAGGTGCGCTGCTTGAAGAGATTGGAGTCGCAAAAGCTCAGGAAATAAAGGCGACACTCAATCCAATTACAAGATACAAAATCGGTATAAGCCAAAGCCAACTATCGAACAAAGAAATGTGGGGCATTGTTTGAAACTACATCTCAAAGTCACGGAGTTTGCCGACGCTATTCAGGCAGCCGCAAGTCATTTCAAAATTCGAGAAGTTTTCATCGAAAAAGATTACTGGGTCACATGCGTTCTAAAAAATCTGCATGCATCCAAATACTCCGAACAGGTTGTCTTCAAGGGAGGAACTTCAATCTCAAAAGCTTATAGGGTAGCTGAAAGATTTTCGGAAGATATTGACCTGGCCATCGTTTCCACCCCGAAAGTTTCGCAAACCAAACGAGACGATCTCATTAATGTGGTTGAAAAGGCGATAGCTCTCCATCCACTAAAAGAGATCCCAGATCTAGGATTTACCTCTAGAAATAGAAAATTTAAGCAATCACACTGGGGTTACCCCCTCTTGACCGAGGCGAAACATGACCCAGCTAGGAGTAAAATAATGTTGGAAATAACGTCATCTGCGAAGACCTCGCCCAGCACATATATGACAGTGCGGTCTTTGATTGCGGATTTCTTGTCGGAAACAAAGCAGAATGACCTCATTCGAGAGTTTGGCCTTAGCGGATTCAGAATCAAAGTGCTTTCCCATAAAAGAACGTTTGTAGAAAAGATTGCCGCAGTCACAAACGCTTGCTTTGCTGATGAAGACCTAACTAGAATGAAAGAAAAAATTCGGCATTTGTACGACTTAACTCTGCTTATAAGGGATCCAGAGATTAAGGAATTCGTAAAATCGAAAAGCTTTGAAAAGATGCTGAAAGATTCTCAAAAAGGCGACATGCTCATTCCAGACATAGCAAGACTTCCCGAGCGCCATTGGAGAACGGCCGCGATTTTCAAAGCCCCAAAAGAGTCATTGGTACTCCTAAAGGAGACCTACGAATCTCAGCTTGGCCCCCTTGTATTTAATAGAGCCGCAATGCCTACAATTAAGGAAATCGAAAGAATGCTAAAATGCGTTACAAAAGATTCAAATTAACTCAGATATGAATCTTAGGCATGGGAACACTCGAGAAGGGCCGGTGCGACGGAGGGACTACGGTTCATTCCGACCGAAGAAGCGCTGATGGAAAAGAACCTCCGAAACTGGTGGGATTAAGAAATGATTTTCTTCACCGCCGATCATCATTTTGATCACCAGAACATCATCAAATATTGCGCGCGCCCGTTTGCGGGCGTGAACGAGATGAACGAAGAGATGGTGCGCCGTTGGAATTCAGTCGTGAAGCCCGAGGACACCGTTTATTATCTCGGTGATTTTAGCATGGCCGAACGGCCCATTGAGCACTTTGGCCGACAGCTCAACGGTGAAAAACGCCTTATTATCGGAAACCACGACCGCTGCCACCCACGCAAACAAAACAGCGCACTGGTTCAGGCGACCTACCGCGAGGCCGGGTTCACGTCCTTCGATGTGGAACTGAAGTTGCGTATCGCCGGCCAGGAGGTTCTTCTCAATCACTTTCCCTATTTCGCAGCCGAACCCGCTGCGGGTTATGTGGTCAAGCACCAGGATTTGCGCCCCAAAGATCAAGGTCTTTGGCTTCTGCATGGCCACGTCCACGAAAAATGGAAGGTGAAGGATCGAATGATCAATGTGGGCGTGGACGCGTGGGATTTCTACCCGGTACCGATTTCAGCGATTGAAAGTCTTATTCACGAAGGAACAAAATGAGGAGCAACAGCATGAAGTTTGATGAAACCACTATTAGGATTGTTTGCCTAGCTGACACGCATTCCCTGCACGAGAAGCTTAAGATTCCTGACGGGGACATCTTGATTCACGCTGGAGACTTCTGTGGCCATGGGAGCCCGTCAGAAGTCATCCGGTTTAACGCTTGGCTTGGAACCTTACCTCATCTGCATAAAATCGTGATCGCGGGCAACCACGACTGGCCCTTTGAACGCGATCCCGCCGCCCGCGCTCTTCTGACGAACGCGACCTATCTTCAAGACAGCGAAGTCACCGTTATGGGACTTCGCATCTACGGCAGTCCATGGCAGCCGGCCTTTTTCAACTGGGCGTTTAATCTTGCGCGAGGCGAAGAGATTAGGCGCAAGTGGGATATGATTCCCGAAGGCATCGACATTCTGGTTACTCATGGGCCGCCGTTTGGAGTCGCCGACAAGGTGGAGGATGGCTCCAATGCTGGGTGTGCAGATCTCTTGAGAGCACTCGAGCGAGTCAGGCCCAAAATTCATGTCTGTGGCCACATTCACAGCGGCTATGGCTCGCATGAAATCCAGAGGCTCTCCGTGAAAGTGATCAACGCGTCGAACTGTGACGAGCAATACCGAGCGGTGAATCCACCGATTGTGGTTGAGTTGAAAGTGAATCTGGAACGGGAACATGAAAATTAGCCACATAATATCAACATCTTGAGAAATGAGATTGAACTATTTTCCTGTTAATGTATAATTTCCTATGTAGGAAAATAACTTAAAACAAGAAACTGAAATGCTGACCACCGAACGCCCAACAACACTAGATGCACGGAGCTTCGAACAGCTCGTTTTCGACATCTTCGAACGAGAGAAGGACCTCTACTCTCCCCTCGAAATTCGCGGTGCCAAACGGAGTCCTGCGAATCGTAACAATCTTGATGGAACGGTTCGCATCGCTTGGCAGGGCCGCGAAGTGGAATTTCAAATCGCGATAAAAGCCCGAACAGCCCCCAAAACTGTGCAAGAGGCTCTGTGGAAACTCAAAACGCTACCCCTTACACTGCGGAACACCTTTTTGCTCGTCGTGCCCTACATCACTCCGCGTATTCAAGAGATGACTGAGCTCGAAGGCGTCAGCTGCCTCGACGTTAATGGAAACTACATCATCAGGAGCCCCAAGTTTCTTGCAATACGGCTTGATCGTAAGAATCAGCACCCTGAATCGGCTCCAATTAAGAAAGTCTTTTCAGGCAATAGTTCTCAGGTGGGGCGCCTATTACTGTGTAAAAATCGGATTTTTTCATCCGTCAATGAAGTCTTCGAGGCTATCAAGAGCGCCGGTACGTCCTTATCTCTCTCTACAATTTCCAAGGTCTTAAGCAGCCTAGAAGAAGAACTCATCATTGAAAAATCCACCGAAAAATCCGCTAATCGCATCGCGCTTATTCAGCCCGAAAAACTTCTCGACCGCCTTCAATCTGGCTATGTTCCGCCAAAACCACTCGTAACTCTAAAACTAAAGATACCCGGAAGTTCTGAGCAGGTCATCGAAAAGCTGGCTACGGAACTGAGTGGAACTATCTGGATGTTCAGCGGTGAAAGCTCAGCAAGCCAGTATACGATGACCACGGCACCTTCGATTCTTCGGGCTTACGCCTTTCAAGTAGGTGATCTTTCGGGGTACCGTCAATACGAAGATACTCGATTCTTCAACGTCATTCTCGAATCGACGACGGAACCCTATATTTACTTCGATCGACAAATTTCTCCCAAAAACAAACAGTGCTGGGCCTCACGACTTCAAACCTATTTGGAACTCGCACGCCTGGATAAACGCGAGCGTGAACTCGCGGAGTCAATCCGCGAAGACATCCTCAAGGAATTTACCAAGAAGGCCACCAAGGAGTTCAAATGACAAGCAATCCCACAACCAATCTAAATGACCAACTCCTTGCCCATCTCGTTGAGTTTCAGCGTGAGCTTGAGAAGGACAAAATTCCGCTCATCTTGGGTGGTGGCATGAGCTTGTACGTGAGAATGCAATATCTCCGAGCCGAAGTCTCGGCTCGGTATCCGTTTGCGATCGAAACGCGCTCGACCAA
>CAIRTR010000183.1 GCA_903881565.1 Oligoflexia bacterium
ACGCAACACCATCCCCACCAATGCTCAATAAATAATGTGCCAAGAGCTGAGGGATCATCGGAACCTTTTGATACCCCCATATCGCTTCAAAGGGTGAGGATTTCACGAGGTCATCGAGGCCAGGTCGGTTAAGTTCCGCGATCACTTTCGTAAGGTCCCAAAGTTGGTAAACCTTGCTAGGCGAAAGCTCATATTGATCTGGCTTTCCCTGAGGATTTCCGCTCATTTCGCGATAACAGCACTCGAGAGACGACGCCGCATAAAGTGCGCCGCTTTTCTTTACGTCCGGAAGTTCGGGACAAAGCTGTGCCCCACCCACATTAAAACGGCCCCCATCAGAGATGCTGCCGACAATCGAAAGTGGAGACCAGCCATCTGTGAGTCGAAAGACAGGCTCACTCCACATAAAATCTGGCCCTACCGAAATCGACGCAGACTCATTGATCCACATCCAAAACGCGATGCTGTTAACCAGCTCTATTTCGAGCTTTGACTTTCTCGCTTTTTTGAACTGATTCGCAAGATTCTGGGCCTTCGCAATATCACCAAATACGTGTGTTATGCCGGTCTTCGTGCTATGCGCTGCCAGCGCCAACTTGTGACGAGGCCATTGAGTTCTTCGAATAATTGGGCGCGAACCACGCGCTGCTTTCCTTTTCATTCCCATAGGGGTGTCTGGTCATCACCGAATCGAATCAAGCATTGGACGTCGCAGACGCTGGCTTAGCCACTCGATCAGTTTTTCACCTTCTCCACGCATACAAACAATAAACGGAGAATCACCAAAGAGAAAGGTATTTGGAGCCATTAACCAGCTTTTAGTATCTTCTTCTCTCTCTCCAAATAGTTCGTAGGCAAGATCTGTCGCGATCACGAGAGAGTAAATTGCCTTAGTGAAACTCGACGATAGCTTAAGCGGAAGCTCTCTTTCATAAAGCATCGGCCGCGCCTTCTTCGTCACACGAGCAAGCTCACTACGACCAAGCCCCGTAATCACTCCAAGACGGTCCGGACGCAGTTTTTTTTTATCATCGCTCAAAATACCAAGCACATTTCTCATCGATCCGAGATCTTGGGGGCTGCACCGGTGTGGTCTAGCTACAGAACTGGCTTGTGGCATAAGAATAAACCTCAGCCACCATTGTATCATAGATGTATTTTTGTTGTAATAATTTAGTATTAAACTCGAACAAATCGCGTCAAATAACTGTATGGTTCCACTCATGAAAACATTGAGATTTATAGACGCCATTGACGAAGAGTACTCTTAACGGTACTCTTCTGAAAAAGGAGGGGCTCATGCAAAGTGCGAACGCCAAAAATTTTAGATCTGGACTCAAAGAATACATGGATGCAGCAGTCAATGAGCCCGTGCGCATCAATCGTCGAGACGGTCAGAGTTTTGTCCTCATGTCAGAGCAGGTGTATGACGGTTTCAGAAACGAAATTCATTCCCTGCAAAGAAGACTTCTAGGCATGAATGAAATCGTTGACGGAAAAACCAAGCCGATCGCACGTGGTGAGGATAGAACGGCTCGGTTTAAGAAATAGCGCGGTTGTGCTCGCTGCGGCCGAGTAGGCGGGATCCACGCGAATTCCACTTATCCTGCAAGTTGACAGGCTGGGATGGGAGGCCAAGATTCCGCTGCGAGAGGGGTTAGCCGGGCATCCTTGCGGTGATTTGGAAGCCCTGCTTGAAGTCCTCACTCATGAAGGTAAATATCTAACAATTCAAGTCACATAGCAATAACGCAGACACTCCTGTCGCGATACAGGTAAACTCGGCTGGGACTCACAACAACCGATTAGACATAGACAAGTTCACAATGTTCCCGATATTCTGCACGTGCCATGAAGCCGCCTAAAATAAATCGCTGGGTCCTGTCGTCCCATGCATTGACTCGAATTGAGGAAAGGCATGTAACCGCTGCAGAACTGGCCAAAATGATTGAAAATCCTGACATCACAATTGAACAAGGACCCAAGTGGATTTTTGCAAAACACTTTTCTCACAGAAAAGACAACTGCATTGCTGCAGTATTACTTGAACGGGAGGATGAGAATCTATGGGTCATCGTAACAGTCATGGTTCACTTTCAAAAAAAGTAAAAGGTCGACAAGAATTTCCAAAGATCCACGTGGATCGCGATTCAGATTTCGCCTCCATTAAGATCGCCCCTGGGATCGAAAGCAAATCCTACGTTAAAGACGGTTTCGTTTTCTGCGAGGACAAGAACGGCCAAGTGATTGAAATTCAGGTCTTGAATCTGAGTGAACTCAAGAAACTTGATATTTAGCAGCATTTCTACGATGGGAGAAGGGACGACTATGAAGGCCTCGTAAGCAGGCCGTCGTTCGAAAACTTCAGGCCAAGGACTAAGCAGCGAGAATTTTTATCCTCAAAGTGGGATAGATCTTCTCCCCATAACTAACCAATCGATCCAACGTAAAGCCTTCAATTCTCCCGTGAAGGAGATCACTAATTCTGGACTCATCAACTCCAATCTGCTCCGCTATTTGCTTCTGCATAAGATTATGCTCACGACGATATTTCGCTATGAGCTGACAAATTTCATACTTAGCAAGATCGGTCTTGGAGGCATTAGAAGGCACGGCGAAGTCCCCTCCCTCATAACTGGGATCAGACAGCTTATCCCGAATCCTCTGAAGGGTCTTGTCGTCAGGAAATTTCTGTTTAGAATTGGGAGTACTCATGATTCTCACCTCCGAAAACAATTAATAACACCGAGAAAAAGACATTCACGATCTTGAACTTGAAACTCTTTACCATCTAAACCCACAACCAATTCCAAGATAAGGGCATCAGTGATATCGGGATGTTTTTGCTTGTAGTGAGAATCAATCACAACCTCATCAATCTGACGCCCATTGACGATGATATTCATGGGATAGCTGTTTCGTTCATTCGTCACAAAACCCATTTTAGCAGAAGTTGCTAGATTCTGCAAGTCCGCAGATAACCCACAGGCTAGAGCCGTCCGCTGACTCGTATGGATGGCAGGCCAAGATCACGCTGAGAGATGGGTTGGCGGGGGTTTATAAGTGGGCTGTGGAGAAGAGGGTATTTGCAAGCACTGCCGAACGTCAATTATGATGCGACAGAAAAACGGGGAAACCTGAGAGATTTTTATTCTTGACTTCGTGTGCCTTATAAGTCACACTACCGACTGAGATGTTAATTGCTCCACTGCCTCATCGTGTCCAACAAGTCGAAATTGACGGAAAGAAACCGTTTGATGCTTGGTTAGGCAAGCTCAAGGATGTCGAGGCTGCAGCAGGGCTCGATAGTTATTCTCTTGCTGGGCGGGAACAAATCTGGACAGGATCGCGACATCAAGAAGGCGGCGAAGATTTGGCTGGAATATTTGAAGTCGCTCAAAGAATAGACGTCCGTATTTGGAGGAAATGTTTATGACTAAACAAAAGAAAATTAGGGCAGTCCCCGTTGATGCCATTATTGCAAAGCAGTTGAAGGATCCTGATGTTGCTGCTGCTTATGTCAGCAGTTGTCTTGAAGAGAAAAGTAAACATCGTGGAGCGCTGCTCCTGCAGGCCCTTATGGATGTCGCAAAAGCGCGAGGGATATCAAATTTGGCCAAGGGATCAGAAACCAAGCGCCGAATGATTTATAAGGCGCTCTCGGAAAAGGCCAATCCAAGCTTACAAACTCTGGAGGAGATCCTCGAAAGTCTCGGTTTGGCTTTGGATGTGAGGCCGCTTCGCAAGGTTATTTAAGGATAGTAAAGGCACTGGATCTGCCTGCGGCCCGCGGAGGCGGGATTCACGCGAATTCCACTTATCCTGCAGGTTGGGGTCTATCGATAGGCGACGAAGAAGAGGGTGTTCGGGTGAAAGGCCCCAGCATCATAAAAAATGGCTTTTCTGCGCCCACACTGTCGAATTTTATGCGCTAGGCAGTTTTATTTGTGACAAACCCTTGTTCGACTAAGAAATAGGGATCAATGTCATACCCTGTTGGCCATGTCACAATCCCGTTACGAACGAAAACTTTTTTAAACTCTGATAGGATTTTAAGGGGATCAACCACCGGCCCAGACTCATTCTTAATGAACGTCAAATCTACACGAATCTGTCGGCCATCCTCGAGCGTAACTAGAATACTATAATCATCATTAGCAAGCACCTGAATGGCCTTAGTCATTGTCCGCCCCCTGGATGTATTTTGGGATTTCGTTCCTCGAAACTCTTGACCAGTTTTCGATTAACTCGTTCTTGTGGCGACTGGCCCATTCTTGGATTAGCTTTGTGACTTTGGGGGGCAGGTTTCCGGCAAGTATCTCTCCCGAGTCGATCGAAAACGAAGCATCGCCACCCTGATATCTCGCATGAAAATACCGCGCGCTATGTCGACCGTGAGCGTAATACATGTAAATAGTGATTCCGAAAAAATCTGAAATACTTGGCATTAGCGCACCAACCTAGGACAAAATTACCATGCAGACAACAAAAGGTCAAAGAACGCGATGCGCGATAATCGCTGAAAAACAAGAATTCACCTAGGATTCGGTGTTGCCTGTAACGTTACAGGCAACTGGCTGGGATGGCAGGCCAAGATCCCGCTGCGAGAGGGGTTGGCAGGGGTTTATAGGTGGGCTGTGGAGAAGAGGGTGTTTGGGTGAAGGGCGCTTAGGGCGCCAGGATGATCCGAGCCAACGAGCTTTTGATATCCTCATCAGTTTTTGAAAGTTTAAGAAAAACCGCTAGAAGCTCTTCCAGCTCAAATTTATCAAGATGATACGACAACATCTGGCTTGCCCTTTGAGTGCTTATCCCCGCGTCTAGCGCAACCATGCGACGGGCTTCCATGCCGCCTAATCTGTCGTATTTGCGCTTGGCATACTCAACCAGCTTGGCGCACATGTTCTTTTTTAACGCAGTCAACGGGTCCGTGGCCGCGAAGTCGCTTCTGTCGCCGTGGATCGTTTCAGCTTCGAGCGCTTGCTGAATGGCCTTTAAGGCTGATTGTCTGCTCATTTGCTATCTCCAATTAGAATTCGGGATAACAATTGGGGCAAGTTAACCTTAAGGTCAACAGCAAGAACATCCAGCACCTCATTGATGATTTTGCCCTCAATCAGGATTGAAATCATTTGCCCATCGAAGTCGTGGTCTTTTAAAAAGTATTTTACTTTGGAGGTGTCTTCACCTGGGGGAGTAACATCAAGAACTTTGGCGTTTGATAGGTTCCAAACCAGCTGCTGAATTTCGTGGGGCGTGATATTGACCGTTGAAGATATGATGCACGAATCAGTCTTTACCGCTGTAAAGATTTTTCCATGAAGCTCAACGTATTGCGCCGGTTTGATCCCAGAGCGATTTGAAATTTCGTTACTCATAAAGCCCCTTAATTTTCCCCTCTAAGCCTATCAATATTATTTCATATTTGACCAATTTGATCAACCGACTTCATATAAGAACACAAGGGAGAGCGGGCCCTGCAAAAACCGGCGGAGGGTCTTTTGTGACACGGCCTGAAATAACGGGGAAAATCGAATTCCTAACAAACCCGAAAAATAACTAACATCACATGAGCTCAGCAAAAAGGGGGCGGTTGTGCTGGCTGCGGCCCGCGTAGGCGGGATCCACGCGAATTCCACTTATCCCACTGACTTTATCTACGAAGGCCCCGGAACGATCAGCGTCGGCTCCGGCCAAGAACAAGTGGGCGATGGAGAAGAGAGTGTTTGGGTGAGGGGCAAAGACTAAGCAGCCAGAATCTTTATCCTCAATGCGGGATAGATCTTCTCCCCATAACTAACCAATCGATCCAACGTGAAGCCTTCAATTCTCCCGTGAAGGAGATCACTAATTCTGGACTCATCAACTCCAATTTGTTCCGCTATTTGCTTCTGCATAAGATTATGCTCACGACGATATTTCGCTATGAGCTGGCAAATTTCATACTTAGCAAGATCAGTCTTGGAGGCATTGCTAATGCCATTCTCTTGCATAAAATGGCATTAACAATGCGGATTTTAACCATGCAGATTAAGCCGCAGGCCTTACTTTCGATAAAACATTTCATAATTTCAGATAGATAAAAATGACGCAAACACTCCTGTCGCGCGACAGGTAAACTCGACGACAGGCCCTCTCACCTTCTCAGCGTCCAAAAATCCTGAGCCATCTTCGCACCCCCGCGGCCTGACTCAATCACCCCGTAAGGCA
>CAIRTR010000184.1 GCA_903881565.1 Oligoflexia bacterium
ATGAGGGCGTGGGAGGAGCTCGATGGGATCCCGAAGTACCAAGTAAAGATGTTCCAGAATATCGCGCCCATCAGGGCCGAGAAGATGACCGAGGGATCGATGATCGCAGGATCAATGACGCCCTTTCCAATCGTGTTTGCGACATGAAGCCCAAAAAACAAGAACGCAATGAAATTGAAAAAAGCGGCCCAAGCGACGGCCCACTGAGGCCGCAACACACGAGTGGAAACGATCGTCGCAATCGAATTTGCGGCATCGTGAAAGCCGTTTAGAAAATCAAATGCGAGTGCTAGAATAACCGTGATTATGATTAAGGTCATAGGTGTTACGAGTACTCGAGAACAATTCCTTCGACAATATTGGCCACGTCTTCGCAGCGGTCGGTTACGGTTTCAAGAATTTCGTAGATCTCTTTGTACTTGATCAATTGGCGGGTGTCGGTCTCTTCTTTGAAGAGTTTCGCCATTGCCATTCGCAGAACTTGGTCGGCTTCGTTCTCAAGACGATTGATCTCCACGCAATGTCGAATGATCTCAGATCGGTTCTTGAGGTTCTCAAGTTCATTGATCGCCTGCTGAATGTTCTCGGCGGAAAGAAGGCACAATTTGGCAAGTTCCGCAGCCAGAGGCGGCGCTTCGGTGATGCCATACAAAAGAATGCGCTCCGAGGCCGCTTCAATAAAATCTAAAATGTCGTCCATGCGGCTGATGAGTTGATGAATGTCTTCGCGGTCAAGCGGCGTGATGAAAGTGGTATGCAGGAGCTCGACCGTCGCATGGGTGACTTCGTCGGCTTGATGTTCAATGGCCTTAATTTTTCGAGTGCGACTCTCGGCGTTGGGGAGGTCGTTTAAAAGTTCACAAAACTCCTTTGAGCCTTCAACAATCAATGCAGCAGATTGTTTAAAAAGGTCAAAGAATTTTCCTTCGCGGGGGATGAGACGTCTAAACATGATTGGGTGCTCCTCTAAGTGAGCTGAATGTAAACGTGAATGTTGGTAAGGTCAAGAAAAGGGGTGCGTCATTTGTTAGAATTCCATTCGAACACTCCCATCTTGGCAACCGCACCTTTTGGGTGTTAGGCTGCGCAAATCAAGGAGCGTCACCGATGAAAGCACTCGTAAAAAAATCGCGCGAAAGAGGTCTTTGGCTTGAAGAAGTACCGATGCCGGAAGTTCATGAAAATGATGTTTTGATCAAGATTGGTCAGACCGCCATTTGTGGCACCGATGTTCACATCTATCAGTGGGATGAGTGGGCGCAAAAAACAATACCGGTCCCTATGCATGTGGGCCACGAGTTTGTAGGTACGGTTTCGGCGATGGGCAAAGCCGTGACAGGTTTGAAGGTGGGGCAGCGCGTTTCAGGTGAGGGGCACCTTGTCTGTGGTTTTTGTCGCAACTGCCGAGCCGGAAAACGACATCTCTGTATTCACACTAAAGGCGTTGGCGTGAATCGTCCCGGTTGTTTTGCCGAATATCTTTCGATCCCCGCGGTCAATGTGTTCCCACTTCCGGATGCGATTTCGGATGATGAGGCGTCTGTACTTGATCCGCTCGGCAATGCTGTTCATACCGCTCTCTCTTTTGACCTTGTGGGTGAAGATGTTTTGATTACGGGCGCGGGTCCGATCGGCATTATGGCGGGTGCGGTTGCAAAACACGCGGGCGCGCGTAACGTGGTGATTACCGATGTGAACGAGTATCGCTTGAATCTAGCCAAGAAAATGGGGGTTGAGCACGCGATCAACGTGAGCCAGCATTCTTTGGATGAAGTGATGAAGTCCTTGGGCATGGTTGAAGGGTTTGATGTAGGCCTCGAAATGTCGGGAAACCCAGGTGCACTTAACGATATGCTTCGCACAGTGAAGGCTGGGGCAAAAATTGCGCTCTTAGGGATTCTGCCTCCTACGACGACGGTGTCCTGGGATCAGATTATATTCAAGGGGCTCTTTATTAAGGGCATTTACGGTCGTGAGATGTTTGAGACTTGGTACAAGATGTCAGCCATGCTCCAGAGCGGTCTCGATATCAAGCCGATCCTCACTCACAAATTCCCCGTTTCACGGTTTGTCGAGGGTTTTGAAACGATGATCAGTGGGAGTTCGGGTAAAATTATTTTGGATTGGAAAAACGTTTAGGGCGCAGCCCGCAAATTCCAAGGAGAATCTATGGCATACACCACATCGAAGGCGCTCTATTCAGAAACGATCGCAAAGATCAAAGAAGAAGGACTCTACAAAGATGAGCGAATTATCTGCTCGCCTCAATCGGCGCAGATTCGCGTGCGTTTTCCAGCTGACGCTCCTGAAAAAGAGATCATCAACCTTTGTGCCAATAACTACCTGGGACTTTCGAGTCACCCTGAAGTGATGAAGGCTGCGCATGAGGGCTTGGATAAGCGTGGTTATGGCATGTCTTCAGTTCGTTTTATCTGTGGGACACAAGATATCCATCGGCAGCTCGAAGAGAAAATGAGCAAGTTTTTAGGAATGGAAGATTCTTGTCTTTTTTCTTCATGTTTTGATGCCAATGGTGCTTTATTTGAGGCTCTTCTCGGGGCCGAAGACGGGGTGTTTTCGGATCGTCTGGATCATGCGTCGATTATTGATGGCGTTCGGTTGTGCAAGGCCCAGCGCTTTGTATTTGAGCATTCTGACATGAAGGATTTGGAGGAGAAGCTCAAATCCTCAAATTGTCGCACTCGCTTGATCATAACCGATGGGGTGTTCTCCATGGATGGTGATATGGCGAAGCTTGACGAGATTTGTGCGCTTGCGGAAAAATACGACGCCCTTGTGGCCGTCGATGATTCTCATGCGACGGGCTTTATCGGCAAAACCGGGCGCGGAGTACACGAGCATCATAATGTGATGAATAAAGTGGATATTGTAACCACCACTTTTGGGAAGGCTTTGGGCGGGGCAACCGGCGGCTGTATCTCGGGCCGCAAAGAGATTATCGAACTCATGAAGCAGCGAGCTCGGCCCTACCTTTTTAGTAATGCCTTGATGCCCGCAGTGGTTTACGCAAGTCTTCGGGTTCTGGATATTTTGAGTGAATCTACAGAGCGCCGCGATCGCCTGGAGAAGCTTTCACAGACCTGGCGCAAAGGACTGACTGAGGCTGGATTTGATTTGAAACCAGGAAACACGCCGATTATCCCGGTCATGCTTTATGATGCGAAACTTGCGCAGGCGTTTAGCCGCGATCTTTATGAAGAGGGCGTTTTTGCAGTGGGCTTCTTCTATCCAGTGGTGGCCAAAGGGCAGGCTCGTATTCGTACACAAATTTCAGCGGGTTTGAATCAAGAGCAGCTTGATCGTGCGTTAGCTGCGTTTATCAAGGTCGGGAAAAGGCACGGGGTAGTGAAGTAGATGGATTTTTTCGCCCTTGATTTGAAGACTGTAGCCCATGTCATCTTCGATAAGGTGTTGGAGAATGTCGTGGTAGGGGCCTCTTAGGAAACGGGCTTCTTCAGTTCCTTCTTTTACGCGACAAACAAGGCGTTCGGGTTTGTAGCGGAGGCTTGAGGGATTGAGATCCTCTTGAGTCTTATCACTAAGGGTAAGTTGAAAGCCATTCTCGGGAGTTCCATCGACCGATGAGACAAAGTAGATCGTGTCCTCGACTTCGACCCAGGACTGTTCGCGACCGATTTGTACGTAGATGCCCTCTTCGCAACGGTGCAAGTTTTTGCGCAAAACTTCAAGAGTTCGGGCATGGGTGATTTCGACGCCGTCGAATTTCCAAACGCCTTCTTTAGATAAAAAAAGGCTGCTATTTTGCGCCTGTGCCTTGTTCATAGATACGTCTTAGCACAGCTTTGAGGCAACCGGGGGCTTGTCCATTGGGGTCCACTACAATTACAGCAAATTCTCGCCCGTTTTGGCTGAGATTGACCTTTCCGTCACCTGATCTTGGAAGTCCTCTGCCCCAAGGCGTTTTGCTGACGAACACATCTCTCGAGCTCACATCTGAGATCATCCGCAGATCCACGATCCGATCCTCAACTTCTGAAAGGGGCGTGAAGTCTTGGACGATGTAGGCGCCCGGATCTTTCTTAATTCTTTCCATCAGTGCGGGAAGGTCTGCGGGCTGTAGTTTGTTTCCGATCCAGACTCCATCCCCTCCCCGGCCATCGACCTTTTTGATGACAAGTTTTGGTAGTTGCTCGGGCGAAAAGACTTCATCAAATAGTTTTCGATTGAGTTGCACTTCTCCAGGCTTGGCATAGTCGCCAAACCGTCGGGTCGGAATGTTTCTTACGATCGGCTCTTCATGCAGATAGAAGCGGATGAGGTCATCCACGTAAGTATAAAATTCCTTATCTCCTATGAAGTCCACGCCCGGAGTGTAATTGGTTGCGACCTTGTTTTCAAAAATGGCAGTCATGAGTCCTGGAACACTTTCATGCACAACCTTGGCGAGTTCATTGTCAAAATTTGACTTCTCAAGTGCGGCCTCAATTGCCGCCACACTCACCTTGCGGGTTGCTGGATTTGGCCGAATGGCCGCTTCAATTGCCTTGCGAGCGCGAGGCGAGAGGTCGGGTTCCTCAAGGTGGGAGTGAGCCTCCCATAACACCAAGGCTTCCCGGGTGACCGGGTGAGTGGCATCGATCCATTTGTGTTCACCATTTAAGAAAAGGTAACCTACTTTTTGCTCAGGGGTCCTTGCGAGAGGATCTTTGGATCGAAGATAGACGCCGTCTTTGCGCACGATTAGGCGATTTTTTGTATGGGGTGTGACGGTTTCAACTCCAAAGGACTTGAAGAGTTGCTGAATGCGCATGTCCTCGTTGTCGGGGTAGGGAGGAACCATGTAGATGACGACTTTACCGCCTTTTGGATTCGCTCGTGCCTGCGCGCGGCTGATCACGCTGCGGTAATAGTCCATGGGATCATATTTGGCGGCAATCTGATTTGCATATTCGGGCTTAAGTTTAATAAGCGTTTCGGTCGCGATGTTGAGATCGCCAATGCCGCCTATAAATCCGGGATTATCTTCAATAACGGCCCATTTTCCATTTGTGGTTCGGATGATGTCAGGGCCATAGGGAAACGCCACTTGATTGGGTGGAAGGAGTTTCTCATAGCCCGATTCTCCGCTGCGCTCGATAATTCGTTTGACGACTTCGGCGGGTACGACGGATGTGTAAGAATGTTTGCCAGCGTAATAATCTTGCAGAAACATTCGAAGAGCCGTTCCTCTCTGCGTAACTCCCTTTTTGAGTTCGTTGAATTCATCGGAGGTTAAGAGCCGAGGGAGGGGGTCAAGTGCGTTATCCCCTTTAAAAGCCGCTTTGCTTTTTTCGAGAAACTGCTCTTTTTCAATCGCACTCATCTCAGAGTAGGTTTTGAGAACTTCACTGTAATGGGCTCTTGGGTTTCCTTGTCCGTCAACCAGCTCATTATAAGGGGGATCTTCGGCACGCAGATTCGGAGCAAGCGTGAACGCCAGAAGTAGTGAAACGAACAAATTGCGGAGTGGGGCCCTAAGTGCCATTCAGTTGCTTTTCGGAAGTATTCATTTAGAAATAAAGTATTTCGACATTTCTGTGGGCCGCATTTGGGAGGTGTTGGTATTTTGACGACATAAGCGGGGCGGTTGCAGGTGTTTGGTGCGGCAAGTCTAAAGGACCAAATTCAAATAGTACTGGTTTATTACGCCAGGAATTAATGCTAGTTCTTCTCCTATGAAGCGGATCAAATTGTTTCGCACTCTTCTTGAAGAAACGGCTGATTTAACTTCGCTAGACGAGGTCTGCCAAGTCGTTTTAAGGATCCTTGCTCCCCAGGCAGGTTTTTTGATGGCCATGATATCGCTGTATGATCCCGTGCGCGATATTTTAGTTGAAAAGGCAAGGCACGGTTTGCCGCTGCGCTCAAAACCGATGGAGATTCCTGGCAGTCAGCTTTGGTCTGGCCCGTTCACTACCCGGCGCGAAGCTCTCGTTCTTCGAAATTTAGATAAGCAATCGGATCCCAAATTTGATTTTCTGAAAAATTTGGGCATTAAAACATACGTGAGTATTCCAATTGTTTTTCATAAAAAAGCCCTAGGGGTTCTTGGTTTCGCAAACCGAGAACAGGGTGAGACTGAGGAGTTGGATTTCGCTTGGCATGAAGATGTCACCGCTTTTGTTTCGTGCTTAATCGCGCAAAAAGAGGCAAATGAGGAACTCAGGAACGCGCAGCAGCGATTAAATGAAGCGCAGAAACTTGCGGGTGTTGGGAGTTGGGAACGCAACGTCAGAACAAATGCCTCTTCTTGGAGTCTGGAGACTTATCGCCTGCTCGGGCTTGATCCCACGCTTCCGGCTTCGTTTCCAACCTTCTTGTCACGGGTTCATTCAGAGGACCTCGAGGCGCTCAAGCAGTCACTCACTGATTCAGTTGCGGGGCGTGCTCCTTATGATATTGTATTCAGAGTTAACTCTCTGAATGGTGTTGAGAAAATATTGAATTCAAAAGCTGAACTGAGGCGTGATCCTAGTGGTGCACCTTTGGCTTTATTGGGGACTCTGCAGGATGTGACGGAGCAAAAACTGATCGAGAGGGAGAAAACGCTGCTCTTGGAGAAGGAGCAGATTGCGCGCGCAACCGCCGAGCGCTCTAATCACGAAAAAGATTTTTTCTTAGCGACTCTTTCGCATGAGTTGAGAACGCCGTTGACCGCGATAATGACCTGGTCCGAGCTTTTGGCGGATAAAAAGATGGATGCCAAAACTTTTGATAAGGGGATTCTGCTCGTCCAGAAGAGTGCTCGAGCGCAAGCCCGTTTGATAGAGGACCTTTTGGATGTTTCGCGAATTATTTCAGGTAAAATCACCTTAGAGCTTTGTACGGTTCCGCTCGATGCGCTTTTGGAGACCCTGACCGAGACCTTTGTTCCTCAGATGAAAACCAAGAATATTGGCTGGCAATGTCGACTTGAGGTTATAGGGCTCCGGGTATTTGCGGACCCCATACGCTTGCAGCAGGTTCTTTCGAATCTTGTGAGTAATGCGCTTAAATTTACTCCAGCTGAAGGAACCATCGCACTTTTTGCGCGAGCGTCAGGTTCAAGTATCGAAATCAGCATACGCGATTCAGGCGAGGGCATTCCTCCAGAATTTTTACCCGTGATCTTTAATCGCTTTACGCAAGCAGATACGAGTTATACCAAGAAGCATGGCGGTTTGGGGCTAGGTCTTGCGATTTCACAGGGGTTGATTGAAATGATGGGTGGAGTGATCCGGGCGGAGAGTCCGGGCCTAGGAAAAGGGGCCACTTTTGTAATTACATTACCGAAAGCAAATGAAGGAGAAAAGTTATGAGTGCTACGAAATGGATTCGCGGTGGAACGATTGTTACTGCCTCTGAGACTTTTGTTGGCGAGGTCCTCGTTAAGGATGGAGAGATCATTGCTCTGGGTAAGGATCTTAAAGCACTAGCGAGTGGGGGCGCAGAAGAAATCGATGCTAGGGGCCTTTATGTATTTCCAGGCGCAATCGACGCCCACACTCATTTTGATCTCCCGTTTATGGGAACGGCTAGCTCGGATGATTTTAAGACAGGAACCTTAGCGGCTGCCGCGGGCGGAACGACGTCGGTCATCGACTTTGCAATTCAATCACGCGGCCATTCATTGGCCGAAGCGGTTTCTCAATGGCATGAAAAGGCTAGTGGAAAAGCCGCGATCGATTATGGGTTTCATTTGGCTGTGACGGACTATAATGCTTCGGTTGAGGCCGAACTTCCGAAAATCATCGAACAGGGGATCACCTCGTTTAAGTGTTTTACAGCTTACAAGAACGCTTTGATGATTGATGATGGCCAGCTTTTCAATGTGATGAACAAGATGAAGGAGCTTGGCGGAATGGTCAGCCTTCACGCCGAGCATGGGGATTTGATTGATGTCCTGGCGAAACAGTTCCTAGCGGCCGGAAAAACAGATCCCGTTTTCCACGAGTTGGCGCATACGGCAATTGGGGAAGGCGAAGCGACCCATCGTGCGATTGCCTTGTCGCGGATCGCGGGTGTGCCCATTTATATTGTGCATCTGACTTGTGCTGAGGCTCTTCAAGCCGTTCAAGACAGTGTGACTCGTTATCGTCATCCGGTATTGGCCGAAACCTGCCCCCAGTACCTTCTGCTGGATCGTGAAGTTTATGAAAAGCCCGATTTTGAGGGCGCAAAATACGTGATGTCGCCTCCAATTCGAACTAAGTCGGACCAAGAGGCTCTATGGGCGGGTTTACGAGATGGGTTCTTGCAGGTTGTCGCTACCGATCATTGCCCGTTCTTTTTCAAGGGCCAAAAAGACAAGGGTCGTGGGGATTTTTCCAAGATTCCAAACGGCGCTCCCGGCGTAGAAGACCGCTTCAAATTGATGTACACGTACGGCGTCGAAAAAGGTCGAATCTCCTTGAATCGCTTCGTGCAGGTGATGAGTACAAATCCGGCGCGCATTTTCGGGATGGCGAAA
>CAIRTR010000185.1 GCA_903881565.1 Oligoflexia bacterium
GCAAAAATAGTACCGAGGAAGCTCGGCGCCAATCTAGCTCGATGCCCCCATTTAAATTACTAAAGCCCGATCACGCTTAATCGCATGATCGGGCTTTTTTTTTGTTCAAAAATTATCGAATCTAATTGTCGAGGTGGAGTTTGTGTTTCAGAAGTTTATTGACGCGAGCTTCCGTTGCCGAAACCGATTCAAAAAGAATCTCTGCCAGTTCTCGAAACAATAAGCGATTTACCGTATCATGGAATTTGGTGATCTCGGTTGGCGGCACGATAAATTTTCGCTTCAGCCCGTGAAGGTAGCTCGCTACCTTCGCAAGACCCACACACCCTTGAGCACGGATTTCGTTTTCAAGCGTTGGATGAATCACATTCCATGATTCATTGAGCGGGAAATAATACTCACGGCTCGAAAGAATTGCGAGAGCGACTTGTGCTTGATCTTCATTGATTGGTGATCGTAGCCCTAGGTTTACGGCGTTTTGAACAGGAACCCAAATGGCGGGCTCCTTTTTAGTGGAGCGCGAAAGCGCGGGTTTTCGGATTTCGAGCTTATAGAATTCGATGACCTTCTCGCCCATTTGGCGGTTTTCGACTCCGAGGACGTTACACTTACCGTGAAATCCATATACGACGGTGGATCCTGCTTGAAATGCTTGGTGTTGTAATGTGACACCGGGTTCACGCTTGTCCATGCTCTCTCCCCCTTGTTAGTGACTACTCTTAAATTATAAGGAAACCCATCTTGGATTACGCAGGTCACATCCAGAAAGTGATGCATCGCCTGCGAGCACAGTCTACCGCAATCCGATTGGCAGTTTCCAGTGCCAATTCGAAAGTTCTTAAAATCTCTTGATTATTTGGCTCGGCCGAAGCAGTAATAGGGGGTCCGCTTCAAGGCGGATATCAACTCGTTTATATTGAGGGAAATCGACTATGGGGCGTGGACGTAAGCAGTTTACTCAGAAAATGAAGATGCGCAAAGCACAAGCAGCCAAGAAGACTCGCGCGAAAAAACTGCGCGAGACGGTAAAGAAGTCCCGTCAGGGTTAGGTTTTCTTCTATTCCCCTTTTTTTGATGAAGTGAGTTGCTAGGTACGCTGGCAGGGGATTCCTTTTGCTTTCAATCACATTATACAGTGCGTTACATCTTCTTCGTTCGTAAACCGAGCGGGGATCTCTCTTTTTTTAATAAAGTGTTTAATCTTTGACCGAGATTTGCCGAAGAACACAGGGAGAGAGGCTTGAACTCCACTCGTGCGTTACATGAGAGTGGGTAAAAACGAAGAGGATGCGAATATGAAAATTCCACAGGGTACTCAAAAGTCGGCTAAATGGATTCTCACCGGAATACTTGTAGCCGCAGGCACACTTTGGGTTCCTACCCTGGCAAGGGCGGGCGCGGAAGAGATTGAAGACCTCATGGACCAGCAAAAGTCCAAGAAGGAGGAAATCAAAACACAAGAGACCGAGAAGAAAAATCGGCAAGCACAAATTACTAATATCAAATCCGGCGCAATCGACGCGGATGAAAGTCAGCCCAAAGGGAATTGTCACTCGGCTTGTATGCCTGGAGTAAGTGCTGCGTGCACAGATGCTTCCTTTACGGATCTCGGGATTGATGTCGCTGCGGTGAAAGCGGTCAAGCCTGGGGGAGATAAAGACGAAGCTCCTTGTATGCAGCTCTTTGCTGCAGATCGAACGTTGAGTGAAATTAAGCCTGCGGCCTGCAAAAAGAAAGTTGAAGGGTGCTGGGAGGTATATAAAGTCCGTTGGGTTGCTCGCCTCGAAGGCGAAGTCAAAGGCATCGACGCGCAAATTGTCGCGATGAAAAAAGAACTCGGTGAATTCGATGTCGCGCTTAAAAAAGAGAGAAAACTCTGCCCTAACTGCGGCGGCGGCGCTGGGGTAAGTGGTGGGCTTTCGGTTAATGGCGGTTATGGTGCTGGCGGCGTCATGCAACAGCGCCAACTCGGTTGGGTCGATGCTTTGGGTGTCGGACTTAATGCAGCCCTCGGTGGATGGAGCATGTACAACCAGAGTAAAGCTCTCGACAATTATTACACCGGTTACGGAAATTATCTTGGTCAGTGCAATAACGTCGGTGTTCCATGTTTGCCTCCTGGTTATGGAATGAGTGGCGGACTTGGAACTGCGGGTGGGTATGGCGGTGGAATGGGTGGCGGCATGGGCGGTTACCCTGGTGGTATGATGGGCGGCTATCCCGGCGGTATGATGGGCGGAGGAATTCCTGGTATACAAATTGGTTTGGGAGGCGGTTACCCCGGTGGCGGCATGGGCGGTTATCCTGGTGGAGGAATGGGCTATCCCAACGGTGGCTACGGTAGCGGTTATCCTGGTGGAGGAATAGGCTATCCCAACGGTGGCTACGGTAGCGGCTATCCCGGTGGAGGAATGGGCTATCCCAATGGCATGGGCGGCTATCCTGGCGGCGGTATCAGCGGTGGATTTGGAGTGCCGATGTCTCCGTATGGATCAGGCTTTGGAAGTCCGTTGTTCCCTTATGGCTCTGGCGGAATCGGCGGCGGCATTCCTGGCATACAGATTGGTTTAGGCGGTGGTGGCTATCCCAACGGTGGCTACGGCAGCGGCTACCCTAACGGCATGGGAGGATACCCTAACGGCATGGGCGGTTATCCCAACGGCGGCTATGGCAGCGGCTACCCTAACGGTATGGGCGGTTATCCTAACGGAGGCTACGGCAGCGGCTACCCTAACGGCGGAATGTCTGGCGGTCTAGGTGGTCCATTTTCTGGAGGCATAAACGGTGGAATCGGTAACGGATACCCGAATTATGGTTCTGGAGGCCCTTATGGGAACTATGGCCTTCCTACTTCGCCTTATGGATCGATGGGGTCCAATCCTTACACGAATCCCTACCTTGGAATGGGCGGAAATAATCCTCAGATGATGAATGGCTACGGTGGCTATGGGGGCTCAGGCTCGCTCAATCAACAACGAGCAGCGCAGGCTGGGCAAGACGCTATGATTGCTCAACAGCAAGTCTATGAGTCGCAACAACGTTACTACCAGACCATGATGAGCGCCCAGCAATACGGCGGCGGTGGCTATGGTGGTGGCGGTTACAACGGCGGCATGGGCGGTGGCATGGGCGGTGGCATGGGCTACGGCGGCTATGGTGGAATGAATGGCGGACTCGGTGGGGGATTCTCGCTCGGAATCGGATTCGGTCGCTGATTCCTCAGTCTGGTTTTCAGAACGATGTCCTGATTTGCGATGAGCAATTTGAATAAGTCTTTGAATTGTTTTGGGAACATTTGAGATAAATGTTTGCCTGCTTTCGCGATGTAGAAACGCTGGACATAGTAAAGAAAAAACAACGAATAAAATCCTTCGATTCTTCTGGCACGCGCCTCGCAAATTAAGGCGTCAGAAGAGGAGTTTGGCTCGTGTGCAATCAAGCTCATGCAAGCCCAACAAAATAATTTATGTCGAAGAATAGTTCATATCGCATTTTAAATGTGAGTCTCGTAATGGCCCTTCTCGGTGGTTTTAGCAGCGCGCAAGCATTAGCGGAGGTTTCGCTTGGCGGTGGCCATGTCGGGCTTGGCGCAACCGTATCGCAGTCTACTACCGCAGGAGCTTCAGGTGGTGCAGCTGCCGAAATCACAGGCTATAATATGAGTATGGGATATAGTTCTAGCTATAATGGTCACCCAACCAATGCCGTAATGGGCAGCGTTCAATACAACGCCATTGGTGGAGCTCGTGACGGATTTGCAACTGGAGTTGCAGGTCGAGGCCAATTCTTTGTGGGAGGTACACTCCTGGGTTCCAGCGATAATGGTTGTGACCTATATTTGGGCGTGGGTGGTAGTATTCGGGCAGGCCTTCATTCGAATCGCCCAGGCGACAGTGGTGTTTCTGGAAACATTGGTCCCGAGACAGGACTCCTTTGTCAGATGATGGACGTGCTCATAATGATATCTCCGACCGTAGGTGTTGGTGGTGGGTATAGTGCAACTAAAGAAATCGCAAGCGGAGATGGCGGCAATTTGGTGACCGCTGGAGGTCGAGCACGGATCGGTATAAAGAAAGTTGGAATGGCGAGTGTCGAAGTCGTGACAGCGCCTAAAATCTCTTCGAGCAATGCAAGCTTCACTGAAGGTAAGTTTGAGATGATTTATAATCTTACGGATAAGACCGATCTCGGTGGCTACTTTCGGATCACCGATATTAAAGATAATAGTGGCGAAGAAGCCAGCGGCGGAGAAGCCAGCGCTTTCGTCTCTCGCGCATTCTAGAAAAACTGCTTAGTACTCGTGCGGGCGCCGCCCTCTAAGTGACTTTAGAGTCGCTATCACTCGCCAAGGGCAAGTTGATCACGAACTGCGTATTAGCCGATTTTGGATTGAGTTGTAAGGTGCCCCCATGGGCTTCAATTATCCCGCGCGAAATACTTAGGCCAAGGCCTGTTCCTTGCCCAATCTCCTTTGTAGTGAAAAAGGGCTCCATAATGCGGGCTCTTGCTTCGGGATGAATTCCGGTCCCGCTGTCGGTAAACTTCAGCAGCACTCGGCCATTGCCTTCTTCGATTATAATTTCGACCCATCGCACGGTCAGATTTTGAATCGCATCATATGAATTATTCAGGATGTTTAAAATGACCTGCGAAATCTGAGTTCCCCGACAGTTGATATGGATTTTTTCAGGTTCGGAAACTCGGAGATCAATCCCACTGCTGTTAAATTTTTCGCGGCACAAGGCTAAAGTCTCTTGTATGACCTTTGAAATGTCGGTGACCGTCATTTGATCGTGCTCAGCATTTCTTGAAAAATGCAGAAGTCCCGAGATAATCGCGGCGATTCGCGCTGTGGTTTCTCCGATCTTTTTAAGGTCCTCTTTAACTGTTTCAACCGTAGCGGATCCCTGGTCCAGTTTTCGCAGGGTCAACTCGGTCCTTAATTTAATTGCAGCAAGGGGATTGTTTATCTCGTGGGCCATGCCACCCGCCATATGCCCCAGGGCCGCCATTTTTGCATTTTCCGCAAGCAGGCTTTGTAGGCGGCGTTCCGCTTGATAACGTTTTTCCGTTGAAATGTCGCGCGCGACATAAACAAAACCGAGTTTGTCTCCAGTGGCACTGCTGAGTTCTGTTCGAGTGGTTGCAGTGGGAATAATATTTCCGTCTCGACTCAAGAATGCCGTCTCTTCGGGCGTGGGGGTTCGTCCGGGAAAAGTCGTTTCTAATGCAAGTAGACTTGAAATATCAGCGCCCACGAGCTCCCCTGCGCTGACTCCAAGTAAAGTCTCGGCATTCTTATTGGCTAAAGTAATTTTGCCGTTTGAATCGGTCACAAACAACATTTCTCCCATGCAGTTTAGAACAGAATCGAAATAATCCTTCCCCACGGTAGAGGCAGCCAGCTCATCGCCCAAAATATTTACCCCAAGTGCAAGGGCTTCGAGGATATCGGAAGTTCGATTCAGATGGATTTTGGGGGCGAAGTTTCTTCCGGCATAGCTAAGAAGCACCTGGCTGATTTCGGCCTGCCGGCTATCAACATAGTGGTACCATTGTGTCAATTGACTTTGTGTTCGTCGCGTGAGGAGTCCAAATAAGATGAATCCTATGAAAAAGCCCGCGCCAACCGTCACTCCTAATTCGGGAGCTTCATGTTTCCAGAGATGCTGGGCAATTGCTAGCCCCACCAAAAGCATGAGGGCATTGAGTGCCTGGAAGAGTCGTAAGTGAAAAAGGCCGCCAGAGTTCTGCAACTGATCCCTTGGGTTTTCCAAGGCGTGCTGGAGAAGGGTATTTTCCTTTAGCCAGACTTCGGCATCGTCTTGACGCGTGAACAGGTGAATGGGGTGGGGTGATTTGTAGAGTCCTATAAATAGATTGCCGATAATCCTAGATGCTAGTGAGCCTACAAGAAGCGCCATTTTCTTGATGTGCGGGGAGTGTCTGCCGTTGCTATAATACGCCTGCGCTTCTTTCGTCACCCCCGGGATATTGCGGACGTCCACCATGATGAGGCGTTTTGAATTGCCTGCTATTTTGGCAATAGCTTCGGCGTTCTCTTGGGCGTTCTCTAAAGTTTGATGTTTATCTCCGGTTGCGATCGCGAAAATCATTCCATCTGCGCGGCGAAAAACTTCGCCGGTGGTGGTAAGAATAGATTCTTCTTTTATAGTTGGATCGTATTGCGTTTTATTGTCAAAAGACGCGATCCAGTGAAGAGCGTCCTGTTCATTAGAAAATGCTTCAACGGGAAAGGGGGGGCGGTTTACGAGTTTTGCAAATGAGATCACGATTCGTCCGATAGCAGAACCAATAATGAGAGCCGTTAGTTCAGTATCTTTGGAAGTGTCCGGGCCGTTCAAATATACCAAAGCGTCTCGAGAAATGGATTGAAGCATTCGCAAATCCACCAAGGGACGAAGGGGGAAGGCGGCGCCAATTGCCCTTGTAGCCGCGACGACTTCTCGGGCATGGGTTTCGCTAACACTCGAAATCGGCTTGAACACCACGCGTAGAATTTGATCATCACCTATGAAAACGGTTGCGGCTTCCGTTTCAATTGGTCGTTTCGCAGGGGCCATAGGTTCGTTTCGGAATTTAATGCATTTTCTGTAATGCCTTTTTGGGGGCCGTGCGGTTTGTATTACGACACAAAGTTGACGTAACTCGGAACGTCACTCATAAACCTTTTCTTCGGTGTGTGTCGCATTCGCAGCATCTGGCTCCGGATCGCGCGTCTTCCCCGCCTTGCCCACCTCTCGTTTCGCGTACTCCTTGAACCACTCCGCTTCGATAATCATGCTCATCACTTCATTCGTCCCGGTCCAAATACTGGCTAGCCCCAGGTCTCGAACGATTCTCTCAACGGGGAAAATGTCGGTGTAGCCGATTCCGCCCATGACCTGCATGGAAGTGCGCGCGACTTGTTGGCAGGATTCGGTAACGAATTTCTTAGTCTCGCTCACCAGGCGCCTAATTGGGGAACTGAACTTCGTCGCGATCCATCTTCAAGATGAGATCGCTCGGAATGGATTTTACAAAATCGCGAACTTCGCAACGAAGCTGCAGCTGCTTGGGAGACATCAGTAGTCAAACATCTGCCCAGTTTCTTACGAGTTTGCAGTTAAAGCAATGCGTGGCTCGGGTGTCAAAAATTTGCCATCCCCCCCACTCTCAAAGTAAGGAGGAAAAAAGACACTGCTTTCATTTTTTCCCTAAAGTTCATTGCCGGATTTCCGAAGAGTTAATTGTCAGGGCTAGAGGAACTTTGGTGGGTACTCGACGCCTTAGACAACTTGACTGAGGACCGCTATAATCTGCCGATTTCGCCTGGGGAGGCGAAAAAGGGTACAGCAACAGATCGTAGTGGTCCTCGTCCCTTTTCTACGATACCCCTTTCAATTATGGCTTATCTCAGTCACATCGGCATCGCCGTTGAAAATCTCGACAAACTAAAACCGCTTTTCCAAATTCTAGGAATGTCCATTGAAGGCTCCGAAGAAGTGCCCACTCAAGGCGTCAGGGCCCATTTTGTGCCGCTTCTGGCGCAAGGGGTGGACCAGCCCGCGCGCGTGGAACTCCTGGAGTGCACGGATACTCAGGGACCGATCGGGAAGTTTATTTCTAAGAAGGGCCCTGGAGTGCATCACCTGGCTTTTGGAGTCGCCAAGGGCGAGCTGGACGCGGTTTGTGAGAAGATTAAGGCCGCTGGCTATTCGTTTACCTTCGCGGCACCACAGCGCGGTGCGCACAACATGCGAGTTAATTTTGTACATCCGGCTACAACGGGTGGCGTGCTGGTTGAAGTGATGGAACCGGGATGATACTCTAAGAAGATGCAACTCCGACTCACTAAGGCTGTAAAAGCTCTTTCGATAGCCTGCCTTGCGGTTTTTATCATCCAACAAAGTGTTGATCAGTTCATGGGCGGAAATCTTCTGGGGTGGTTTGCCCTGATTCCTTCATCTTTCGTTTTTGAAGGGCGCTTCTGGCAGATTTTCACCTTTTCGTTCCTTCATCAAGATGTCATGCACCTGTTTCTGAATCTGATGATGCTCGTATTTATCGGCAGCGAGCTTGAAGCGATCTGGGGCACGAAGAAGTTTGTGAAATTCTATTTTATCTGCGCCACCAGCGCAGGCCTCTCCTATTTGATGCTTCAGTTCCTTTTTTGGGGTGGAAAAACGCTGCAAGCCCCCATGCTGGGGGCTTCTGGGGCGATGTACGGCCTTTTGATCGCCTACGGATTGATTTTTGGCGAGCGCGTCCTGCTTTTCATGATGTTGTTCCCCATGAAGGCCAAGTACTTTATCTGGGTTTTGGCGGCAGTCGAGTTCATGTCTACCCTCTTTTCGGGCCGAAGTGGCCTGGCGGGCGCCGCTCACCTAGGCGGGATGGTCGCAGGATTTGCCATGCTTTGGGGGGGGGCCGCAATGACGGTCATGAAAAAGCGTCGGCAGGCTACGCAAGCGGTCGCGGCCCAGGTAAAGCGCAAAAAGGCTGCGTCACACTTGAAACTGGTCGTCAGCAAGCCCGGAGATTCTGACGACGATTCGAAAAACCCCAAAACCTGGAATTGACACGGGCTATCGCTTTGTTCTATGAGTGATGGCTATGTCATTGTTAAACGAAGCAGTTGAAGATAAGAAGTTCGATATCCGCGTAGTAGAGCGCAATATTTCTCGTGGTTTGGTCTTGGACGAAGATTGGAAAAAGGTTGAAGCCGCACTTCCCGATGACGCCGACAATGCCGACTATCTCAATCTAGACACGCTTCGCGAAGAACTCTTTGCGGGCGAAGACAAAGATTCAGATTCCGACAACGCTTAAAGCGTTGGCAATAACGGAAAAAAGTATATTATCGCGCTACTAGGCTTGGGACTAATGCCAGGCTTAAGGGGAGCGCTCTATGCAAAATTCTGTCTTCAAAGAAATCGAAAACGTCACGATCATCGGTACCGGTCCCGCGGGCTATACCGCTGCGATCTACACTGCGCGTGCGAATCTTGAACCGCTTTGCCTCGAAGGCGATCAGCCTGGTGGGCAACTCACGATCACAACCGACATTGAAAACTATCCCGGCTTTCCTGAGGCGATTGCGGGTGGCCTGCTCATGGATTCTTTCCGCAAGCAGGCGGAGCGGTTTGGAACGCGCGTGGTATCAGGTTCTGTCGTGAAAGCGGATCTCTCCAAAAGGCCATTTACTCTTGAGCTCTCTAACGGTAAAAAAATCAGCACTCGCACCGTGATCATTGCCACCGGCGCGTCCGCGAAGTGGCTGGGACTCCCCAGTGAAAAGCGTCTGCAGGGCAAAGGCGTTTCAGCTTGCGCGACTTGCGATGGATTCTTTTTTAGAAATCTAAACGTCGCCGTGGTCGGTGGCGGCGATACGGCGATGGAAGAAGCGACTTTTCTTACGCGCTTTGCAATGTCGGTCACCATCATTCATCGGCGCGAGAAGTTTCGCGCAAGCAAGATCATGATCGAAAAGGCGCAGAAGAACCCCAAGATCCAGTTTATGCTGGACTCGGCGATTGATGAGATTTTGGGCGATAATAGTGTGACCTCAATTCGGGTGAAGAATCTCAAAACGGGCGAGATGCGAGAAATTCCCATGGACGGTGTCTTCATGGGCATTGGGCACGAGCCCAACACCGGCCCATTCAAGGGGCAAATTGCGTGTAACGAAGCAGGCTATATTGTGCCGCAACCGGGGAGTTCGAAAACTTCAGTCGTCGGAGTGTTTGCGGCGGGCGATGTGGCGGATCACGTCTATCGTCAGGCGATTACGGCAGCGGGCACGGGGTGCATGGCCGCCATTGATGCAGAACGATTTTTGGAAGAAGAAGGAAAATAAAGCATGAGTCATGATAAAGCTGAGAAGCCACATAACACGCATAACGACGCGCCGGCCGCTGAAGTTGTTGATCCTGCGGAACAAGTACGAGTTCGTTTCGAGAAACTAGGCCGCATTCGGGAGCGAAAAGAAAACCCGTATGGCAATGGCTTTCGACCCGATTCACTTTCGGAGCCGCTTCACAAAGAGTTTGATGCCAAGACCCGTGAGGAACTCGAAGCGCTCAATAAACGCGTTTCCGTCGCAGGCCGGATCATGGCGATTCGAGATTTTGGAAAAGCCGCTTTTGTGCGCGTGAAGGATCGCGCCGGCGTGATTCAGCTTTTTGTTCAGCGCGATAAATTGGGGCCTGAGAGTTACGCGCGCTACAAAGAGCTCGATATCGGGGACTTTGTTTTTGGTGAAGGGCCCATTTTCAAGACCAAAACCAACGAATTGTCCGTGAATTGTGATAAGCTGGAACTTACGACCAAATCGTTGCGGCCCTTGCCTGAAAAGTTTCATGGCATTGCTGATGTCGAAATCAAATATCGCCAGCGCTACTTGGATTTGATCATGACCGAAGAGACGCGCCGCACGTTTCAGATTCGCACAAAGATTATCGAAGAGCTCAGGCGCTTCTTTGTTGAGCATGATTACATGGAAGTTGAAACTCCCATGATGCATCCGATTGCAGGCGGCGCGAACGCGCGGCCGTTTGTGACTCATCATAATACGCTGGATATGCAGCTCTTTTTGCGAATTGCACCCGAGCTCTATTTGAAGCGGCTCGTGGTCGGCGGTTTCGAGCGCGTGTTTGAGATCAATCGTAACTTTCGAAACGAAGGAATCTCGATTAAGCACAACCCTGAATTCACGATGCTTGAGTTTTACCAAGCGTATGCCACTTTTGAAGACTTGATGGATTTGACTGAAAAACTCTTCAGGCAAGTCGCGGAAAAGGTTTTGGGAACTTCTAAGATCATGTATCAGGGGACTGAGATCGATATGGGTTCGGATTGGACCCGGATCACAGTTGAAGATGCCATTATGAAGTACACGGAGTTTGGTCGCTCCTACGATCGCACAAAACTTCGCGATCGTGACACCCTGATGGCTTATGGCAAGCTCAAGAATCTCCATATGGATCCCAAGGATTCAGTGGGGGGGCTTATGATGGTGATTTTCGATGAGCAAGTGGAGTCTCATCTGATTCAGCCTACTTTTGTCACGCATCAT
The DNA here is from genome assembly GCA_903881565.1 of Oligoflexia bacterium. Taxonomy (GTDB): domain Bacteria; phylum Bdellovibrionota; class UBA1018; order UBA1018; family UBA1018; genus CAIRTR01. The sequence continues at coordinate 11,078 of CAIRTR010000185.1, forward strand.
CCGCTGGATGTCTCGCCTCTTTCGCGCAAGAGCGAAAAAGATCCGTTTTTGGTTGATCGATTCGAGATGTATATCTACGGACGCGAGATGGCTAACGCCTTCTCGGAGTTGAACGATCCCGTCGATCAACGGCAGCGCTTTGATGCGCAGGTTTCGGCTAAAAACGCGGGCAACGAAGAAGCTTGTGATATGGACGAGGACTTTGTGCAGGCGCTCGAGTACGGAATGCCTCCGACAGCCGGCGAGGGGATCGGAATTGACCGTATGGTCATGCTGTATACCGATTCGCCCAGTATTCGCGACGTGATTTTGTTCCCTCAGATGCGGCCCATTGCAAAAAACGCAGGTAAGACTTCGAAGCAGGAGCTCTGATGTTTAAACGGTTTTCGGCCGTACCTCTTCTTGCCAGGCGCTTTGTCCTCTCAAAAGCCTCTGATGGGTTCTTGTCTCTCATCACTTGGGTCTCCATCGTGGGAGTTGCCTTGGGGGTGATGTCGCTGACCGTAGTGACGAGCGTGATCAATGGTTTTGAAGGGGAGCTGGCGCGGGTGATTACCGGGTTAAATGGAGATGTGAATCTCTATTCGCGGGATTTGCCGGTAAAAGAACCCATCGCCATTGAAGCAAAGATTCGCCGAATCGTCCCTTCGGTTCTGGAAATTACCCATGCTCTTGTTTCGCCCCTGATGGTCAGCGGTCCTCATGGTGCGGCCGGTGCGATTATTGAAGGAGTGGATCTTGAAACGTTCGGGAAAGTGACGACGATTCAGCAGCATGTGATGGCCGGGCGTTTTCCCCAAGAAATAGCGCCTTCGGGCTTGTCAGGTGATCAAATGGTTGAAGTGGCGCTGGGCTCCGCGCTTGCCGATCGGATCGGGGCCAAGGTGGGGGAAGAGATTCGTGTCTTGGTCCCTTCGGCGGGCGCACAGGGTGCTGGAGGCGCCAGTACTGAGATTGCACCGAAGTCGGTGAAGGCGAAGGTTGTTGGATTGGTGAAAATGGGAATGTACGAGTATGACTCGAAGTTTCTCTTTTTGACCCTTGCTGGAGCTCAAGCGACCTTGGGAGTGCCTGGGCAGGTCACTTCTTTTAAATTAAAACTCCCCCCTGAGACGGATGGAGCGGCGGCGGCTGTCGCGCTCTCGGATTCGTTTGGGTATCCTTTTCGTGCAAAGGATTGGGCGCAGATTAACAAGAATCTTTTTATAGCCATCAAGCTTCAGAAGGTTGTGATTGCGATCATTTTGACCGTCATCGTTCTGGTATCCGCTTTTAATGTGGTCAGCACTTTGATGATGATGATTCATGACAAGACCAAGGAGATTGCGATCCTCAAAGCGATGGGGTTTCGCAAGTCTCAGAGTTTCAGGCTTTTCGTCTCAATCGGAATGGCCATGGGGGTAGTGGGCGCCTTGTCGGGGGTGGCCTTGGGGCTTGGGCTTGCTTGGGTGATCCGCGCGACAAGGCTCATTGAATTGCCTTCGGATATTTATTACATTGGATTTTTACCCGTGGTGGTCCGCTGGAGCGAGATTGCGCTCATTGGGGGCGCAACGCTTGTGATCGCGTTTTTGGCTACCCTTTATCCGGCTTGGAGAGTGGCTAGGAGCAAAGTCTTGGATGGATTAAGATATGAGTAAGAGACTATGAGTGAAGAAAAAAATGCACCCCTGATTCAAGTCGAAGGCGTGAAGAAGTCTTTTTTCAAGGGCAAGACTGAGATCCCCGTCGTGCGCGGCGTGAATCTGACGATTAAAGCAGGTGAAATGTTGGCCATCACCGGCGCCAGTGGTGTTGGAAAGAGCACACTGCTTCACATGATCGGCACACTGGAGCCTCCGACTGAGGGTCGGATCTTTTTCGGGGCGACGAAGCAAGACGTGTTTGGCTATAATGAAAAAGCGCTCTCCTTGTTTCGGAATCGCGTTTTAGGTTTTGTGTTTCAGTTTCATTATCTGCTTCCTGAATTCTCGGCACTTGAAAATGTGATGATGCCGGCTCTCATTGCGGGGCATTCGAAGTCTGTTTCAGAGAGGCAATCTAAAGAATTATTGGAATTTGTGGGCTTGGGTCATCGCTTGACTCATCGGCCGTCAGAAATGTCCGGGGGAGAACAGCAGCGTGTAGCCATTGCGCGCTCCGTGATTTTGCGCCCGAAGCTCTTGCTCGCTGACGAACTCACCGGGAACTTGGATTCGGTGAATCGCGGAAATGTCATGGATTTACTCGTGAAACTTAATGAGTCCACTGGAGTGTCGGTACTGCTTGTGACCCATGATCTTGAGGTGGGTAAGCGGATGCATCGGGTGTTGACGATGAAGGATGGGTTGTTGGTGAGTTGAAATCAGTAAAGTGGACATCATTCCACTTTACTCATGAGTAAAGTGGACTATACTCTACTTTATCATGATTCGAAGATCCCCTGTTTTCAAGCAAGCAGTAGCCTCGGCCCTCGAAAAGAAGATGGTTTTCGTTGGAGGTCCAAGGCAGGTCGGGAAGTCGACGTTCGCATTGTCATTGCTAGGCCCTAAGGCAACGGAGCGTCACCCTGCTTATCTTAATTGGGATAATCCAAAGGTTCCCTCTTTGTTGCGAGCCATGAAGCTCCCTGACAATGAACCCTTGCTGATTCTAGACGAAATCCATAAGTACGCGCGCTGGCGAAATCTTGTAAAAGGAATTTATGACACCGAAAAGTCGTTTCGGAAGATCGTGGTCACGGGCTCAGCTCGCCTTGACTATTATCGTAAGGGGGGGGATTCGCTAGCAAACCGCTATCGTTATTTTCGCCTCCATCCCTTGAGTTTAATGGAGCTGAATCCGAAGGATCCCAATCGCAAGGATCTGGATGCCTTGTTGCGGTTTAGCGGATTTCCGGAGCCCCTTTCGAGCCAAAATGAGTCGGAGTGGCGAATTTGGCAGAGGGATCGGCTTACTCGAGTTGTGCGGGAGGATTTGCGGGATCTCGAACAAGTCCGCGAAATCAGTCTCATCGAACATCTGGTTGAGCTTTTGCCCGGAAAGGTGGGGTCGCCACTTTCGGTAAAAAGCCTTCGCGAAGATTTGCAAGTTGATCATAAGACGGCTGAGCGCTGGGTTCAGATTCTGGAGAATTTGTATGTCTGTTTTCGAATTGCGCCATATGGCGCTCCAAAGGTTCGAGCCGTTAAAAAAGAAAAGAAGCTTTATCTTTGGGATTGGTCGATGGTTGAAAAGCCTGGCCCACGTTTTGAAAACCTTGTTGCGTCGCAATTGCTAAAGTATTGCCATTGGATTGAGGACACCGAAGGTTTTGTGATGGAATTGCGGTTTCTAAGGGACACAGATGGGCGAGAGTGCGATTTTGTGGTGCTCAAACAGGGTAAGCCCATTTTTGCCGTTGAATGCAAAACAGGTGAGGAGTCAGTGAGCCCTTCGGTTAAGTATTTTGCCGAGAAAACGAATATTCCGATTTTTTATCAGGTCCATCTCGGGCAGGCGCGGTTTTCGTCCGGACGCGTCAGCGTTCTTCCGTTTATTGATTTTTGTAAAGACACCGGAATGCCATGACAAAATGCTGCAATGGCGGTTTGCTTCTCTTAGGGGGCTGCGCTAACCTTTCAGAATATGCAAACTGGGTTGAAATCTTTATTTTTATTGGTGGTTTTAATCGCCTGTGCTCAGCTGTGGGCAGCTGAGGCGCCTTCTTCGGAGCAGTTGACTAATCGCGAGGTCGTGGCGACCTTCGTCAGATATTATCTGCTTCATCAAGAGTATAGCGATGCGATTCGCACACTCTCAGATCATGTCGCAACGGATGCGAAAGATGGCGGTGCATGGCATTTACTCGGGATGGCCTATCTTGGGTCGGGTGAAAATGGTCGTGCGAGTAAGGCATTTTATGAAGCCATGAAGAATTCGACGGGCGAGGTTCGAAGCGTTTCGCTTTATGCCTACGCCGATGCGTTGAATCGTTCGGGGGATTCTGAAAAAGCACGGGCGACGCTTGTAGAGGCCACGGGAGATAGTCTGATCGCTGAGAGCGCCACGCTTGCTCTTTTGGAGCTAAAACCGCGGGTGGCACTTGCGCCGCTACAGCTTTCAAAGTCATCGGTGTGGCATGCAAGTGTTGGATTGGCTGCCGGATATGATTCGAACGTTTTATTAAGCTCAGATGCGGTGATGGCGACGATCACGCGCTCGGATACCGCAAGTCCGGTGCTGAGTGTGACCGGCCAGTTTAGTAATGAAAAGTCGCTCAAAAATGGCTCCCTTGAGACTCGAATCGCAGGTGGAATCAATGGCTACTCCGCCGCGATCTCTCAAAAGTACAACACGATCTTCTCGTCTTTGGGGTTGGACTGGGTGAGGAATCCCGAAGAGGGCAAGGTTTTTTATAGAATAGGCAATGGCTTTGACATCAATTGGCTTAACTCAAGTGGCTACAAGTTCTTTAGTTGGAGCGATACCCTACGTCCTCGAGTGATTTTTAGGCACAGCCAAGGCGTCGAGTCTGAAGTCGAGGTTCCCGTTTACTACCAGCGGTTCAGTTTTGATTCGGCTGAACTGGCCGAGAACAATCGAAGTGGTCCCGGCGTGCGAGTTGGGTTTAACCATCGACGGGCGATCGGTTCTGGCGTGTTTGCGCCGGGCCTGAGGTTTGAGAAGCATTTTGCAAGTGGTGCAAACTATCGAGCAAATACTTATGCGCTCCCGATAGATTGGTCACAGGATTTGTTCTGGGGGATCGGTGCTGGTTTGGGTTTAGAGGCTGCGCAAGTTTCCTATGTTGCCGCAAGTCCTTCGCGCACGGATCGCTCCGTCCGGGGTTCTGTTGCTTTGGGGCGCCAGTTTTTTCAACGGGTGACGGGAGGGTTGGATTACGGGGTCATGAGAAACAGCTCGACCTTGCCCGAGGCGCGCTACACGAAACATACGATCATGTTGAGGATGAGTTATGAGTTTTAAGTTATTTTTCATTTTATGCGTGTTGAGTTTCGCGGCGCATGCCGCGGGGCCAGTCTTGGAAAAAGGCATCGGTCATCTCACGGATCTTGAAGGTGAGGTTTTAGTTAATGGATCGCCTGCGAATGAAAACACGACACTTAGTGTAGGCACGGTTGTAGAGACTCGGCAGGGCAAGTGCACGCTCCTTTTAGGAAAAGAGACGGTCATGCGGTTGGGTGAAGAGAGTAAGTTGAAGATTACGGAGTACCTTTTGAAGGACTCTGAGAAGAAGGAAACGTCTTCAGTTGATCTTAATTTTGGTCGTTTGCGAGCGCTCTTGAAAACGAAAACGCCGACCAAGAAAAGTTTCAATGTCCGAAGTCGCGCGGCGGTGATTGGGGTCAGGGGCACGCATATTGTTGTGGATTCGCCTCGTGATTTGTCGAGACCTCAGCGATTTGTGACGGTCGAGGGTGTTGCGGATCTTTCAATTGCGTCGCTGAAGCCGTCGATACCTGCTCGGGCGATTGCGCTCAAGGAGAATGAATCTTTTGTGATGAGTGAGGGCGCGGATCCTGCGAAAGCCCAGATCGTCCCGCTTTCGGTTGGGGCGGTTCGAGAGATCACCGAGCAAGTGGCTCCTGCGCCCAAAGATGTTCGGGGGCGTGAAGAGCTTCGCCCTGCAAAGCCCGAAGTTTTGGCGCCGCAAATTGCCCCGCCTCGTGCGCTGCTTGATCCTGTGGCTAATGGGGGAGGAAATCCCTCGAAGGGTAAAGTCCGGGCGACGATTGAGGTAAGGTTAGTATGGGTTTTAGGGCGTACACCGGAACTTTGTTTGGTTTGAGTATCGTCATGTGTGGTTGCGGGGTCTTCTTTCCATCGCATTCAGATGCGGTACGTTCGAAAATTGTGATTGATCGGGGCGCTTCGTCGGCGCTTTCGGCTGTGGCCCTGAGCGATTTTGGTTGTTACGCTGTGAAGGTTTCGGGTGAGGGAGTCTCGGAAAATGCTCTCAGAAGCGAGTGTTCTGTGAGTGATTCGGCTCAGTGGGGCCCCGCGGGGCAGGTGACTGCTTTTTTTAAAAAAGGTGAGAGCGCCACTATTGAGTTAAATGCGGGATTCCAACGAAAGTTTGACCTTTATGGGATTTCGCCCTTTTTGGAATCTTGTGATGAGATCCCTGCGGGTGAAACGTTGACCGGGTATTTGTTGGGCACGACGACTCAGGATATGTTGGAAGATTCGAGTGTGGTGATTGCGGCAGCAGTTCAGCCGACCAGCAAAGAAGTTTTTTCGTGTGCGGGTACGGCTTCTCCTTCTCCGAGCCCCTCATCGAGTCCTTCGGATATGCCAGCCTCGGTAGTAGCCTGTGAGGAGTTAGC
>CAIRTR010000186.1 GCA_903881565.1 Oligoflexia bacterium
GGGAGGAAGCCTGCTCCACTGAAGGACACTTCTTGAATTGCGGTATTTGTGACGAGGATGTCAATGACATCGGCGTGATCAAGGTCGATCGAGTTTGGGATGAGGCTTAAAGCTTCGTTTCCCACGAATTGTTCCGCTTTGGTGGCATCCGTGTTTTCGCCTGCAGGATGTCCAGAAATATTCGAGGGATCACTGATGGTGCCTTGCGTGACAAGGGTGGAGGCGTCTTTAGCGACGGCTGGCGAAGTCTGAGGGGCAGGGGTCGAGGGCGTTTCTGATGAAGCTTTGATCCCGACCAAGGGCGCGGATTTGGTTTGGCTCCCGGAAGGGGGGCAGCCCGTCATTAAAGACGCAAAGCTCGCGAGTGCGGCAACAATAAAACCGAATTTTGAGCGTGAATTTTTCATAAGTCCCCCTAAAACGAACCCCTGACAATCTCGTTCTATTTTAGTATATTCAGGGGACCTTGCTAATGTGTCTTTTTAGACCTAGGTAAGACATGGGTCAGACATGGGTAGATTCAGACTGGGAGATAAAATGACTTTGAGTATGCAGCCCTATAAAGGCACCCGAGACTTCTTTCCGCACGATATGGCCATTCAGAAGTGGATGTTTAACCGTATGAGAGCTGTGGTCGAGGGCTATGCCTATCAAGAGTATGACGGGCCCATGCTGGAGCCTTTTGAGCTTTATGCCGCCAAAACCGGTGAAGAAATCGTCAATCAGCAACTTTACTGGCTCATGGATCGAGGCGAGCGCAAGATGGCCATTCGCCCCGAAATGACCCCCACACTTGCCCGTATGGTGGCGTCCAAAAGTCATGAACTTCCGCGCCCCATCCGTTGGTATAGTTTCCCCAATCTCTGGCGCTATGAGCGTCCTCAGCGCGGCCGGTTGCGCGAGCATTGGCAGCTCAATGTCGATGTGTTGGGCGGTGATGCGCTCCTGGCTGATGCTGAGGTGCTGACTTTGGCGTTTGATATCATCAAAGGATTTGGCGGCGAATCTCACGTTTCCATCCGAGTGAATAATCGCCGGATGATGGATCATTTGATCACGGCGACTTTGGGACTGACGGCTGAAGTCGGCCTTAAAGTCACGAAAGCGATCGATGCACGTGCGAAAATCGGTGAAGAGGCCTATGCCAAATGGCTTTCGGATCTGGGATTAAACGCAGAACAACGTTCTAGGCTCGAAGACTTTTTCAAGGCCAGTTTTGAAGAGACCGCGCGCGCCATGCCTTGCCAGGGTGTTGAAGAACTTCAGTCGCTTTTTGCCTTTTTGAAGGAATCCGGGGTTGGTGAACAAGTCGTGTTTGATCCGACCATCATGCGGGGGTTGGATTATTACACCGGAACCGTATTTGAAATGTACGATAATTCACCCGATAATCGCCGCGCCATGTTTGGCGGGGGCCGCTATGACAATCTGGTCGGCTTATTCGGCAATCAAAAACTCTCTGGCGTGGGATTTGGCATGGGGGACGTTTCGATGAGGAACTTTCTGGAAACTCATAAGCTGCTGCCGGAGTTCCCGCCCGCGGCCGAGATTTTTGTGAGCCTCCCGAAAGTCGAGTTTCGCGGGCAGGCAGAAGCGGTTGCGCGCGAATTGCGCGGACTTGGTTTTCGCGTGATGACGCCACTCACGGCCGAAGGTTTTGGCGTGCAGCTCAAACAGGCGGTGAGGCATGGGTCACGCTTTGCGATTTTGTTTGGAGAGACCGAGCTTGCGCAGGGAAATTTGATTCTCAAGGATCTTGCGAAAAACGAACAGAGCATCGTTTCCATCGGGGATATAGGCAAAGAGATTGGGGTGCGGCTGAAGGGGAGTGGGACTTAGAGTTCGTTTGAGAAGATTTTTTCGATTCCTTCTTTCCAATGAAGGCACGAGACTTCTCCGTACTTTTGAGGTGTGCGGTCTTGTGACAATAATAGCAATTTAGCGTTAGGGATGTCCTTAGCGAGTCGTTCAAAGGAGTGGACTTCAGCCTCGTCGACTCTATCGGTGGATTTGATTTCAATAGCGACCCTTGAGTGAGCTTTCTTTTCGACGATAAGATCGATCTCCTTGTTGTCCTTAGTGTTTAGGTAGGTCATTTTCCAATCAAGTTCTCGGGTCCGAATAAGACGGTAGATTTCGAGAATCACAAAATGTTCAAAAATAAAACCGTAGGCGCTGGTTCGAGGGACAAGTGTTTCGTCAAGTCGGTTTGCAAGAGTGCGGGTTACGCCAAGATCAAAGAGGTAGAATTTTGGATTCTTTCGTTGGCGCTTTCGTACTGAAAGGTGAAAAGGGGGGATCTCAAAACCTAGAAGCGTATCGGAAAGAATTTCAAAGTAAGTTACGATTGTGTTTTCATCGACGCCACAATCGCGAGCGAATTTTGAATAATTGATAATTTGTCCGTTTTGAATGGCAGCAAGTTCCAGAAAATTACGGAACGGTTGCACCTTTCGCACAAGTTGCTCGCTAATCACTTCTTCTTTGAGATAAACTTGGCAGTACGATCTTAAATAGCGGCGGCACTCTTCTGGCGAAAGCTCCCAGGCTTCTGGCAAGGTGCCCCACTGGAGGGCTTTTTCAAGGGAAAACCCGCTTTGCAGCTCAAGGTGATTCAGCGGGAAGAGTTCGAAAAGAGAAGCTCGTCCTGCCAACATGTCTGCCTGAGCGCGTTTCAGTTTGCGAGCACTGGAACCGGTTAGCGCGAAACGAAATTTTTTGGCTCGAATATATTGATGAACGATGCCCAGAAGCGCGGGAACCTTTTGAATTTCATCGATGACGACCCAGGGCTTGGGTGTTTTTTGCTTCAGCTCCTCATCCAAAACCGCTGATAAACTTTCGGGGTGAAGTGCAAAGCGAGATTCTTGCTCTGGATCTAAGAGATCAATCCAAAGTGTGGCCTCTGGTTTTGGGAAAACCTGCCTTAGCAGGGTGCTTTTGCCAGTTCCTCTGGCCCCAAATAGGAAAAAAGACCGTTCTTTCGAAACCTTGAGAGCTCTGTCTATCATACTCGTAAATTGTCCGCCTTTTTACGAGTATAGTCAAGGATCAATGCAGCGATCCAGGACGTAACTTCTGGCAGCGTTCAGCTTACCTTTTTGACGACGTACTCGCGCACCGTATTTTGAGCCTCGATTTCGACTCCCTCGCCCGCTCGTTTTCCGAGAAGTGCGTCTCCCAGAGGTGCCTGAAGCGTAAGCAGGTGCACGGTTTTTTCGTCAACGACGGCTGAGAGTCCGCCGCCGGTTTCGACCAGGAGATATAAACTGCGTCGCCCCTCTAAATCCAATTCCACCAGGGCACCCAGTGCGATGGCGTCGGTAGATTTGAAAACAGGGAGAACCAGAGTTTTCAAAATCAGACATTGTTTCTTGAGTTCTGCAACTCGGTTGGCCTGTGCACCTGCGAGATAGGATGCTTCGATGCCGCGCGTGTCGTGAGAATCCTCGGCCCGGCTCTCTTCGTGAGTGGCTGCAAGGTGGGCAGCGCGGGCCGCGTCGGTGACAAACGCAATTTCTTTTTCGAGCTTTAGGACGACCTGTTCAATGATCTTCTGCTTATTCATTGCGTGCAATCAATACTAAGCAGTCGTTTTTTCGCCAACGAGGTAGGTGGCGCCGGTGGCTGAGGAAACTTCTGAAGAATGCAGAATTCGGGCTGGAATATAGAGACGATCGCCACTTTTGAGTTTGTACTGGGTGTCTTCAACCGTGAAGACGACTTCTCCGTTGATCACCCAGAAGCAATCATCGGTTTCATGTTTGTGGCGAGGATAGGCTGAGCCCGGAACGTCATGCCAACGAAAGGCGCGATATCCTTCGGTGTGGAGGCGCGCTTCAGCCTCTTCTTGAGTAATTTTTGCGTTGCTATCCCAGGTGATGATCTTGATGAGTGAGTGGGTCATACAATGGGGGGACTTTTATTCGCCAGCGCGAAGAGATATTTCCCAAAGTTCGCGTGAGAATTTGCGAACCTCTTCGAGTTCCGCCACTCGGGCGGGTTGATAGCCCACGGGGCCTTCGAAGGTTTCTATTTCCCAAATATTGGTTTCACGATGCAGTTCCGTGAGTGCCGCTTCGGGCCCTTGGGTTTTGGCGAGTTGCCGATACTTATCTTTAATTTTCTCAAGATCGAAATTCAACATACCTCCAGGATTACTTGGATTTCATCCTGGAGGCTACTGCCAAATGCGCGTTACATTTAAAGTCGGTCGATTTTCTTGATTTCGAGGGTATTGAGCGAGTTTCCCTCGGTATTGCCCGCATTCGAAGAAGCGATCACGCCCTCGATGATGACGTTATTGATTCCTTCGTGGTGCATGCGCACAGCGTTATTGGCATTGGCGAGGCGATAGTTTTTCCCAGACTTCGAGTCTCGTACTTGGAGCTCGCAGGGCGCCCCATTGTCTTGGGTAGCGCAGGTGAGTGTGCCGGATATGGAGACCGTTGCGGCCGTAGTCGTTCCGCGTTCCATCCGGAGAACAGCATTGGAGAAGTCTCGTTCCATCGCAAATGCGGCAGAGAGGGTGACTAGTGAAACCAATAGGGCGGTTGATATGAGTGTGGCTATTTTCATGCTCGGATTCCTCCTTGAAATATGAGCGTTACGTTTATGGGCTCCGATAAGAGATCGGATGGGGCGGGAAACTTTTGGTTTTAAGAAGGGCGTGTGCGTTTTTAGCGGCGCCACCAGCGGTGGAGCGGAAGCGTGAAGGTTTTCATTCGAGGCCTCCTTTACAAGGGGGGAAATTAATCAACTCCCCTTGTATATAAGTGTGAAGCGGTTTTTAGGCGATGTCAAGAGTGGCTTCAAAAGTCGATGCGCCAGCCGACTTCATTGGCCGAAATGACCGGCGTTCCGAAGGATTTCACTTCAGTTTTCTTTGGTCGGATAACGGAAACTTCAGGGGAATTTTGTGGCGGGCCTTTCAAGAGGCGATACCAACCTTTGCCGACTTCTATTGCGCCGCCGATGGCCAAAGAGGTGTGAATGAGGCGGTAGGGCAGCTTTTCGGATTCATTTTTTGCACCCATTTTCTCGTAGATCCAGACCATATCGTTATTAGGGTCGGTTGCGAAAATGTGTTTGCTGAAGTCTAGCAGCGCCAGGGTGCCAAGCATCGATAGTGAGAGTTGCGCCCATTTGTTTTTGGGCATGTTGCCTGATTCAAGAATGCCGGAGTAGATTCCCATGATCAAAAGATCGGTCGCTTTGGGGGCAAGTACCCAAACAAAATCTTTATCAACGGTCTCACCTGGAAACGATCCGATATGGGTTTTACCCAGGGCAAACATTCCTTTGTTTGTGCGAGTGGGTAGGATCGTAATCGAAACATCGTCTGCGCCCAAAGCTTTCGCAGCTAATGCGTGTGAGCCCTCGTGCATTGTCACGCCTAAGAAGTAGGTTGGAACCGCGAGAAGTGCGGCGGTCTGAAGGAGAACTGAATTGCTGGGTTTAGAATCTTCGGTGGGAGTTGCGCAGTGGGAAAGGTCTATGGGGTCTGCCAATGAGTGGGTGATGGGCAGAGTGAAAAAGGAGAGCAGCGCAAATGTTGCGAGCATTTGAGTTCTCGGGCTGCAAAGGATTTGATTCCGGCGCGTGCTCATCTTCTGGCTCTATAAAGCAAAGTTCTTGCCAGAGGGGCTGGGGCTAAATGGCTGGATTTTAGGGAGTTTTTGGGGGCGATTTAGGGGTTGCTGTCGAAAGTTCGAGCGGCTGGCAAAGGGCGGTTCATGTGTCATGGGTGACGGGAGGCTAGCGAGCGCAAATCGGAACAGACGGCAACTCCGGTAACCCGATAGGCTCATCATGTCTGATGGGGATTTCCTCTTGGTGATGGTTTGTCCCCAGTTTCTCACTCAGCCACTTCATCACGACTGGATCCACAATCCCGTGCGCACCGTCAAGTTGGTGATCGAAGCCATCCAGCGGATGGAACTCTTTTAAGATCGAAGCCGGGGCTTCTTCCAAGATATCAAGCGAAGCCGAAAACGGGACGTTTTCGTCATCATGCGAGTGGAAAAGTAAAAGGGATTGGTTTGTGAAGTTTGCGACCGCTTCGGTGTCTCGCGATTGAGGCGAAAAGCCAATCACGGTTGTGACCTCAGGGATTTGCACTGCGGAATTTACAATAACGGCTCCGCCAAAGGACCATCCCACTATCGCCATTTTTGAAACCCCGTGACTTCGCAAAAACTGCGCTCCTGCCAGAGCGTCGTTTACCGAAGGATCCAGAACTCCCGGATTGCGATATTCGACGAAGACGGACTCGACGCATCCGCTTGCAAATTTTGTCGCTGCACGAGTGTAGATCTCGTCCGCAGGCTCAATGAATCCACCGTCAACACCCGAGACAAAAATGATTCCTGCGCAAGGGGTCCTCGATGCGGCTTTCCACCAAAGTGCATGCGTGGGTTCTCCGCTGTTATCCACCGCGGGCAGATAAAGGTCTGCGCTGCTGCTTGCAGAGCTTGCGAGACTGCTGATGCTGCAATGAGGCGCTGCGTCTGCCGGAATTGCGGGGTTTGGCAGCGCCGGTGGTGGCGGCGGAACGGGAGACATCCACGGCGTGGATTGCGCCGGTTCCACTTTTCCGCAGGCCGAGAGAGTCAAAACCATTAAGAGTGAAAATACTCCATGTTTTGAAGTTTTCATCCCTTCAC
>CAIRTR010000187.1 GCA_903881565.1 Oligoflexia bacterium
AACCACGAAGACTTAGCCTTCAACGTTTGGCGCAATCCAAACCCTGATAAGGGCGACACCGCTGGTTTCGACTTTATTCATAATGATGGGCTCCCATTCGACGATCAAAACCACGGTTCACATACCGCAGGAACGATTGGCGCAACGGGCGGAAACGGTGTGGGCGTGTCAGGCGTGATCCCCCGCGTTTCTCTCATGGGTCTTAAGTTTCTCTCGGCTGAAGGCAGCGGAACAACCGCGGATGCAATTCGCGCCATTGACTACGCTATTGCTCATAACGCTCGCGTGTTGAGTAACAGTTGGGGCGGAAAAGGTGATCCCGAAAACAGCGCTTTGGGCGATGCAATCGTCAGAGCACAAGCCAAAGGGGTTCTGTTTATTGCCGCTGCCGGAAATGACGGCACGAACAACGATACAGATCCCACCTATCCTGCCGCATTCACGTACGACAACATGATTACGGTTGCCGCAACGGATGACAAGGATGGCATGGCTTACTTCTCCAATTACGGTGCGAAAACCGCCCACCTTGGAGCTCCTGGCGTCAACGTGTACAGCACTGTTCCAGGAAATAAGTATGATGGTTCATATTCTGGCACTTCAATGGCATGTCCCCATGTAGCAGGCGCTGCGGCTTTAGTTTGGTCCGCACACCCAGCTTGGGATTACAAGAAGGTCAAAGAAGTCCTTATGAATTCTGCAGATCCAGTTGCGTCTCTCAAGGGAAAGACACAAACCGGCGGCCGTCTTAACGTCTTGAAAGCTCTTCAACAAGGGTTGCGCTCGACGGAATGATATCGGTTTTAGCTTAGGCTAAAGCTGAGGCCAAGGAAAAGGCTACGCGATGGGGGCTCCCAAAAGGAGCCCCCATTTTTTTTGTCTTCGTCATCCATGACGATATCGCGTGTGTGTGTGGTTGGATCCAGTTATCCCATCATCCATGATTGGGAGTGGATCACTACTCGATCTGTGCTTGATCTGTTGACACTTCCTTGTGGCAGATCGCTATCTCCATCCTTGGAGATTCCCCCTGATAAGTTTTAGGCAAGGCGGAGTTTGGCTCCGAGACTTTTGTGTTTGTGCCCGTCGATGTGGTTAAGTTCCAGGCGCTCTTGATCTTCCTTGCAAGAGACGCACAGGGTGGCAGTAGGACGGGCTTCTAGGCGGCGAAGCTCAATTTGCTCTTCGCATTCACAGCAGAGTCCGAAAGTTCCTTCCTGGATCTTTCTGAGGGACTCATCGATCTTTTTTAAGTAGAGCGCTTCGCGGTTGCGAAGTCTCATGCGCATGGACGTTTCTAATTCCACTGAGGTCATGTCGACTTCATCGAGCATGTCGTCTTTTGAAAGATCAAAAGACTCGTTAAGGTATCCAGCAGAATAGATGAGGTTGCGGCGTTCGATTTCGAAAAGGGTACGGAATTTGAGAATAAGTGAAGAGTTCATGGGTACTTCCTTTCGGCTTTGGGACGACGGTTAAGTCGGCCACAAAATCTTCTGCGGTGTGAAACATCCATGTTTTGTTGCAGTCGATCTTTTTATTTCTAGGGGCGATTCTAAATGGGGCTTAAAACTACTAGCGCCAGAGAGATTTCCAAGAGCTAGACGATGCGAGCTTCCAAGAGGATTTCCAGGTGGATTTCCATGAAGCCCAGTTCGTCTGCCAGGAGGCCCATAGCCGGAAGAAGGACCCAGAACCCCGTGTCTGCGGGTAGAAAGGGTAGTTAGTGATAATTGGGGATTTCCCCATTGTACGATTCAGATTTGATGTCATCGGTTCGAAAGTCATAACCAGCCCCCTTTCTAAGAGTCTTGTTTGTCTGAGGGTTTTTCTATCCCCTCATGCTTTATACATAGTGCGAGCGTTGTGCCAACGGGGGGGCGGTAGAGGACTTTGGGTTTAAGTACACAATTTATTTGGGGATTCTAAAATTGATTTCGGGAAATTTGGAATCTGGAACAATGACCGTGCCAGCCTAAAAAGGAAAAAAAAGGGGCACTGGGACCTTTTTGTCCCCAAAATAGAGTCAAAACACGGCACCTCGGGCCATCGTTTTCCGCCCTTGCCAGGGTTGCATATATCGTATTTATACGATATAGTAGACACATGAAGCCAATAATTAAAGATACTTGTCACGAGCCAGATTCTGCCTCGTTCGATTTAAGACCCGTCGAAGGTAAAGAGGCGGACCAAGAGTTAGCTTCTCTTACGAAGGCTTTGGGACATCCTGCGCGGATTCAGATTCTGCGACTCCTCGCGCGCAGGCAGAGTTGCATTTGTGGTGAGATTGTCGATGAAATTGATGGCTTGGCTCAATCCACTGTTTCTCAACATCTCAAAGTTCTTAAAGAAGCAGGCCTCATTAAGGGGGAGATTGAAGGAACTGCGGTTTGTTACTGTATCGAGCCCCGTGGCCTCAGACGTCTCAAAGTGTTGGTGGCAGGCATATGAAAGCTTCGGGCATCGCAGGTCGCCTTTCCTTTTTAGATCGCTTCTTAACCCTCTGGATCTTTCTGGCGATGGGTGTGGGGGTCGGGGGCGGTTACTTTTTCCCAGGGATTGTTCCCTTCTTGAATCATTTTAGTGTTGGCACCACATCTATCCCCATTGCGATCGGGCTGATCCTCATGATGTATCCGCCACTTGCGAAAGTCCGCTATGAGGAATTAGGTAAGGTCTTTCGCAACAAACGAGTCGTAGCTCTTTCGCTCCTTCAGAATTGGGTGATCGGCCCTCTCCTCATGTTCGCGCTCGCACTCATTTTCCTGCGTGGATATCCCGAGTACATGGTGGGCTTGATTCTGATCGGACTCGCACGTTGTATCGCCATGGTCATAGTTTGGAACGACTTGGCAGATGGCGATCCTGAGTACTGTGCAGGGTTGGTTGCGCTGAATTCCATCTTTCAAGTTTTGTTCTACTCCGTCTTTGCCTATGTCTTCATTACGGTACTTCCGACTTGGTTTGGACTCGAGGGTCTGGCCGTAAATATTACGATGGGCCAGATCGGTCAGAGCGTCTTCATCTATTTAGGAATTCCATTCATCGCGGGCGCCCTCACCCGTCTCACCCTTGTTAAGATAAAAGGTAAGGATTGGTATCACTCCCGATTCATTCCCACGATTAGTCCGATCACGCTCATTGCGCTGCTTTTTACTATCGTCGTTATGTTCTCCTTGAAGGGCGAAGCTATCGTTGCACTGCCGATGGACGTTGTGCGAATCGCCATCCCTCTTTTGATCTATTTCGTGGTGATGTTCCTGGTTTCATTTGCTTTGAGTAAGAAGGCAGGGGCTCCCTACTCTCAATCAGCTTCTTTGTCGTTTACGGCGGCGTCGAATAACTTCGAACTGGCAATCGCCGTGGCGGTGGCCACATTCGGAATCCATCACGGTGCCGCCTTTGCCGCGGTGATCGGACCTTTAGTTGAAGTACCTGCGTTGATTGCGCTGGTGAATGTGTCGCTTTGGATTCGTAGAAGATATTTTGGGGGTCTAAATGGAAAAATGGCAGATTGAGGCGAACAACCTTCGCGCGCAAAAACCAAAGCACATTCTCTTTTTGTGTGTCGCAAATTCAGCCCGCAGTCAGATGGCGGAGGGGATTGCGCGATCTTTAGCGCCAGCCTCTGTAACGGTATCCTCAGCAGGGTCTGCCCCCTCGAGCGTCAATCCGCTCTCAATTGAAATTCTGAAAGAGATCGGGATCGATATTTCGCATCATATCTCAAAAGGGGTCGGATCCCTTTTGGGTGTGGAAGCCGTGATCACGCTTTGCGCGGATGAGGTGTGTCCAGTATTTCCGGGCAAGGCAACTCGACTCCATTGGGGGCTGCCTGATCCGGTCGGGATTGAGGGTTTTCGCAGTATTCGCGATGAGCTCAAACTTCGTTTGCAGTTCTTGTTTAAAGATTGGGAGACAAAATGAAAAATAAAGTGAAGTTGGAAGTATTTGATCCTGCAATGTGTTGCTCAACGGGTGTTTGTGGCTCTGAAGTAGACCCGGAACTTGTTCGATTTGCAGGGGATCTGGAGTGGCTGAAGGGCCAAGGCGTAGAGGTTATTCGCTATAATCTCGCACAAACCCCTGCGCAATTTGTGAATACCGTACTCGTCAGAGATACGCTCATGCGAGAGGGCAACAAGTGTCTCCCCCTCATTCTCGTGGGTGGAAATATCGTCTCCAGCGCAAAATACCCCACGCGTGAAATATTGTCAGGGTTTTGTGAATAGCCTCTTTTACCTCAATCCGACTCATTACCTTTTTTTCACAGGTAAAGGCGGCGTTGGAAAAACCTCACTAGCCTGCGCGACAGCCGTTCGCTTTGCCGATCAGGGCAAGAAAGTACTGCTTGTCAGTACTGATCCCGCTTCTAATCTCGATGAAGTGTTGGGTGTTCGATTGGGTCCAAATCCGATTGCGATTCCTGAGGTCGCCGGTTTGTTTGCACTGAATATCGACCCCGAGGCTGCCGCTCGCGCGTATCGTGAAAGGTCCATTGGGCCCTATCGCGGAGTACTGCCTCCGGACTCCATTCGTGATATGGAAGAGCAGCTCTCAGGTGCCTGTACAGTGGAGGTTGCGGCTTTTGATGAGTTCACCAGCCTTCTTCTTAATAGTGAGATGACCTCAAGATTTGATCACATCATTTTCGACACCGCGCCGACCGGTCACACGCTCAGGCTTTTGAGTCTCCCCTCGGCATGGACGGATTTTTTGACGACGTCTACTCACGGAGCTTCTTGTCTCGGACCCAGCTCAGCGCTTAATAATCAGCGCGAACGCTATGAGCAAGCGGTCAGCACCCTTCGAAATCCGACCGAAACGACTGTTGTGCTGGTCACACGTCCTGATCCCATAGCGATTGCCGAGGCAGAGCGCACTTCTCACGAGCTCGAGGGTATTGGACTCCTCAATCAGCAATTAGCAATTAACGCCGTCTTTAAAGCGCAGAACCGCTCGGACAAAATCGCCCTCGCGTTTGAGTCGCGTGTGACTAAAGCCCTTGAGGGCATTCCTCAGGGACTAGCTTCCAAGGAGCGCGCGCTCTTTGAACTTAAGCCTCACAACATGGTGGGGATTCAGTCTTTGAGGAGCTTCTTTGATGCGTCCGTCGCAGCGCCTGAGGCAGCCATCCCTGTTGCGATGCCCGCCGGAACCCTCACCATCGAAAAGTTGGTTGATGGGATAGTCGCAGATGGGCGATGTCTCGTCATGGTGATGGGGAAGGGAGGCGTTGGCAAAACGACTATCGCGGCTGATATTGCGACCCATCTTGCTTCGCGAGGGCATCCAGTACATTTGACAACCACGGACCCCGCCGCACATTTGGAGGCTGCTTTGGTAGGGCAAAAAAAGCTTTCGAGCCTGACGGTCACGAGGATCGACCCAAAGATCGAAACCCAGAATTATATCCAACAAGTCATCGCAACAGCCGGAAAAGGTCTCGACAAAGAAGGTCTGGCGCTCCTCAATGAGGACCTTCGCTCTCCTTGTACCGAGGAGGTCGCGGTGTTTCGCGCTTTTTCTAAAATCGTAAATGAGGCACGCGACCACTTTGTCGTCATGGATACTGCCCCCACTGGCCATACGTTGCTTCTCTTGGATGCCGCAGGCTCGTACCACAAGGAAGTTATGAAAAAAATGGGTCATGATGGAGCTACGTTGAACGTCACCACACCCATGATGCGGATCAAAGATCCAAAATTCACAAAACTTCTTATCGTTACCCTTCCTGAAACAACCCCGGTGAGTGAGGCAGAGGCACTTCAAAAGGATCTTCGGCGCGCACAAATAGAGCCCTATGCCTGGGTGATCAATCAATGTCTTGTGGGCAATGAAACTCAAGATCCGGTTCTTTTGAGTCGTGCGCATCACGAGGTGGCGCAAATTCAAAGAGTTCAGGGTGGGTTGGCCAAGAACATTATCATTGTTCCTTGGAAGAACATTTAGGAAGGGGACTTAAGCGAACCTGCGTGAGAACGTCTCGCCTAAGCTCTTGTGCAGCCTTCCAGCTGCTGTGAGAACTTCTTTGCGTTCTGCTTCTTCTTTGCAGCCCACGCAGAGAGTGGCGGTCGGACGTGCTTCAAGACGGCGGAGTTCAATGTCTTCGCCGCACTCTTCGCATTCGCCGAAGGTTCCTTCTTCGATACGCTCAAGCGCTTCGTTTACTTTTTTGATGTAAAGAACTTCGCGATTGCGAAGGCGCATGCGCATCGATTGTTCAATGTCTGTGGTTGCCTGATCGAGCTCGTCATAGCGGTCATCAGCGCAGACCGAGAAATCTTCACGAACGACGCGATCGTTGAAAAGAATCGCGTTTCGTTGGTTTTCGAAAACCTTACGGAATTTCTTCAGTTTATCTTTATTCATGATCCGACTCCCCCTTTTAATTCACGAATCACACTCTGACCGATAGCTTGAAGCGTCTCCATAACGCCTCGGCCACGGCTTGCCACAGCTTCGAAACTCGGTCGCTTCATTGCATTGAATGTTGCTTCGAGTTCTCGAATCGGGACCACATCTGGCAAATCCCGTTTATTATACTGAAAGACTAGCGGGATTTTTGTCACGTCGTAACCTTGTTTGTCTAGACTCTTTTCTAGTGATTCGAAGCTTTCTATGTTTGATTCCATGCGTTCTTCTTGGCTGTCCGCAACAAAAACGATTCCATCAACACCCTTCAAAATGAATTGACGCGAAACTTCGTAGAAGGTTTGCCCGGGAATTGTATATAAATGAAATCTTGTCTTATAACCACGCACGTCGCCAACGGAGAGCGGCAAAAAATCAAAAAATAATGTGCGCTCGTTCTCTGTGCTAAGCGTCACGAGCTTGCCCTTGTCGTCGGCTTGCGTGTGTTCGTAAATGAATTGAACGTTGGTTGTCTTGCCGGAAAGTCCAGGACCGCAGTAGATAATTTTGCAGTTAATCTCTTTGGTGGCGTAGTTGATGAAACTCATTTCAGTGAATCTCGATTCGGTTTTGAAGCGCTTTTCCGATGGTTTGACGATCCGAGTACTCTAATAACCCGCCGACAGGAAGACCGTGTGCGAGTTTCGTGAGACGCACTCCCAGTGGCTTGAGGAGTCGCGAAAGATAGAGCGATGTTGCTTCGCCTTCAACGCTGGGGTTGGTGGCAATGATGATTTCGCGTGCTGTGTTTTCAGGCTGTGAAATCTTCTGAATCAGCTCACGAATCTTAAGGTCATCGGGCCCAATCCCATCCAAAGGAGAGAGCGATCCGTGAAGGACGTGATAAAGTCCCCGAAACGCAACGGCTTGTTCAATTGAGAAAACATCAGAGGGGCGCTCGACCACACAGAGTAGATGCGTGTCGCGAGTGGTGTCGGAGCAAATGCGGCAAGGATCGATGTCGGTAAAAGTGAAACACCGGCTGCAAAGGACGATCTTCTCTTTAGCGTTTAAGAGCGCTTCGGAAAGGGAGCGTGCGTAGGCCACATCTTGCTTGAGAATGAAATACGTCAGGCGCGTTGCAGTCTTCTCACCAATCCCCGGCAATTTTGAGAGCTCAAACACGAGCCGAGAAACAGGGTCTTGTCGGTTAGGGCGGGGGAATTCAGTTTTTTCCACGGCTATCTCCCCCTTCTGTATCGGTTAAAATAATTGCGCCTAGCTCTGCACCAAACAACGCCTTGGCTTCTTTGATCACCGGATGATTATGGACGGCATCTTTTGCCGCTTGTTCTCGCGCTTTCAGGTCTTTTTCTTTTCGCTCAGCTAAAGTTTCAGCTTGCGGGCCTTCGCCATGCTCCACCTGAACGTTCAGCGTGAGTTCAAAATATTCGCGCGCCAAGAGCGTAAGCTGTTCGGCATATACGCGCGATTGAAGCTGCTCTTTGTAATACAAATCAGCCGCGGAAAAGGTGATTTTAACAGTCTTGTGTTCCGGCGAGGGAAGAAGGGCACAAGAGCCGTGTTCTAAAATCGAAGCAAGCAGGGGGCGCGACTTACGAACGAGCTCGATGAATCCCGCCCAGGATTTTTCAACCGAAGCGGCGGGGGGAGGCGAGGGAGCTATCTCTGGTGCTGAAGACGTGATGACGGCAGCCGGAGGGGAGGGGACATACATAGGGACCGCTGGGCGTGAATCGGTAACCGCAGTGCTCGAGGGACCGACGCCTGGGGCTGAGTTGCTTGTTGTGCCCGCAGACGTGCCTGCAGCCGTCCCCACAGGGACGAGCATTTCTGCAGTTGCACATTTTACGACTAAGACATCGAGCACGATCTTAGGCTGTGGCGAGCGAGCAATCCAATCGATGCCGTGGTGGAACACCTGAAAAATGAGCTCAATCTCTTCAAGCGGGCGAAGCTTGGAAACTTGCGCAAGCTCCTGGCGCTCTTCGTCCGAAAACTCGACCACCGCAGAGGGCGGGGCGCCGACTTTGGATAAAATCGATGCGTGCAGCGTTTCAATGAGGCTTCGGGTGAGCACGCGTAGGTCATGACCTTGCTGAAAAACTTGATCAACGAGGGCTAAGGCGTCCAGCGGTTTTCGTTCGTAAATTCCTTTGATGATTCCTAGGAGCGTTTGGGTTTCGGTGAGGCCCACGCTCTCTCTTACGGCTTTGGCGGTAATGGAGTTTCCACAAAACGAAATCACCTGATCCAAGATCGAAAGCGCATCTCGCATGCTGCCTTCGGCCGCTCGTGCGATGAGGGCCAGGGCCGCAGGTTCTGCTTGAAGTCCTTCAGCGGTCGTAATCTCTTGGAGGCGCTTTTGGCTTTCAAAAGCAGTGACGCGTTTGAAATCAAAGCGCTGCACGCGCGAGAGAATCGTGGCCGGAATTTTGTGCGGCTCGGTCGTGGCGAAAAGAAAAATAACATGAGGGGGGGGCTCTTCAAGCGTCTTTAAAAGCGCATTGAAGGCCGCCGTCGTAAGCATGTGAACTTCATCGATGATGTAAATCTTGCGAGAGCCGCTAGCAGGAAGATAGCGCGTGTTTTCACGAATTTCTCTAACAGCATCCACGCCGTTGTTGGAGGCGCCGTCGATCTCGATGACGTCCACACTGTTGCCGCCTGCGATCTCTTTGCAACTTGAGCAGGCGTCACAGGATTTTAGCCAGCCGTTCTCCTCTTTGGTGTTTTCGCAGCGAATGACTTTGGAGAAAATACGGGCGATCGAGGTCTTGCCGATTCCGCGTGAGCCCGTGAATAAAAAGGCATGATGGAGGCGCTTTTGTTGAATGGCGTTGCCTAAGGTGCGGACGACATGTCCCTGACCGACGATGTCAGCGAACTGTGCGGGGCGCCATTTTCTTGCAAGTACAACGTAGGTGCTCATTTTTTAGTGATGCGAGCCTACTGGTTTCAAAAATGAGAAACAAGGGGAAAGATGAGTGAATGGTGGGGGTTAGGTGCGGGGCGTTGTTAGCGGCACGTCGGTTCTATTTCGCCAAACACTTGAGATCGACGGTCTTGTAGAGGCGAAAGGAGATTTGATATCCATTGCTAGAACTACTTTCTCTTCTTGTCCTTGAATTGTGAAACTAACGTTGGCTTGTATGAGGTCTCCGTCAGGAGTGCCTAATAGGGTCCCAGTCCAAACGCTCACGGTTTCATCTGTGGAGCCAGTATCTTTGTTTAACGGAATTGAATATTGATCATCGTGAGGATTCTTAGTTACGAGAAACCAGGAGCTGCGAGCGCAAGTGCTTCCCTCAAATTTCGCGGACCGCGCATCATAAAGAACTTCTCAGATCGCGAAGTTACGCCCACATCCGATCCCAGGGTAGCCCCTTAACTTCGCTCTTTGAGAAGTTTGCCTAATGGTGCGTTATTAAGAAATATTTTTATCTCTCCCCTGTCATCATGGCTGAAGTTCAGACTTGAAACAAATCGTGGAACAAGGCGTTAAATCTATTGACACGCCGCGTGGCGCCCTGTACTAACCCCCCAAGGGTTAAAATATGGGGTTACATTCTAAACGAAGCCTTATCGCCGCGTGTCTCGCGAGTAGCAGCTTTTTTCTCGCACAAATGACGGCGATTTCCGCTCAAGAACAAAATTTTAATTGGCCGCTGGTCATTGGACATCGGGGCTTGGGCGCCAACAGCATTTCACAACCTGAAAACAGTATCCCCTCGCTCATCCGCGCATTCGAAGAAGGCAGCGACGCCGTTGAATTTGATGTTCAGCTTTCGAGTGATCTGACTGTCGTGCTTGCACATGATGAAACCATAGATCGACTCTCTCCGAGACGCTGGACGCGATAAAACGCTTTGATGATCCACGTCGGCCCCTTTTGGCGGACATTCATCTTAAAGTCTATGATGGGTTCAAAGGTGATCGTCGAAAATGGGGATCGCCTTGTCCGGATACGGACTGGGATCTGTTGACCTTAGAAGTCGTAATGGAAGTTGCAAAAAAAGGTCTCGTTGGGCGCGTGATTTTTACGTCATTTGATATGCGGGTTTTAAAGATGATTAAAGAACTTGAGCCCCAGGCATCTGTGGGCCTGATCACGATGTTTTTTCCGGGAATCGCGGAGAGACGAGCTGAAAAAGCCGGTTTTAAGACCATCGCAATCGAAAAAGACATCACTTTTGCTCGGACCGTAAGGCGGGCACATGAGGCCGGAATGCGTGTTTTTGCCTGGTCCCCCTCCAAGCCTGATGAAATTGAAGCGCTTTTTCGCGACAAGCACGTTGACGCAGTCATTGCCAACAACATCCACTACGGTCTTGAGGAGAAGGCGGCGCTCGGTTTTTAAGTTGTCACCTGCCTGCTTGCTTGGTAGCTTTGACAGGTTTCCGGGGGGGAATATGGCGAAATTTCTGCGACTCGCTCTTATCCTAAGTCTAACCACTCTTACGAGTCTCGCCTCTGCTGGCGAACAGACGATCTCCTACTTTTCCGGAGTTCCAGGCCAAAAAGTTTATTTCGCAAGCGATCTGGGCCAGTGGGACGCCACTCGGTATCCGATGCCAGAAGTCGCTCCGGGACAATACGATTTTAAATTTGAAGAACCTTGGCTGCCCTTTATCCGTTACAAATTTGTTGCCGACGGACATTGGAAAACTGATCCCAATAATCCCCAACAACAAAAAGATGGCCTGGGGGGTTATAACTCAGTTTGGGCGTTCCCCGATTTTCAAGAGGACCCCCTTCTTAATCGCCAAGCGGGAGTGATTCCTCATCTTCAAAAGACATTTACAGTCACCGACTGGGAAGGCGCCAAAAGAACTTTGACCTTGCTCCTGCCGCCGGCGTCAACATCTAAGATGAAGCGTTCGATTAAGTCCCGCTTTTACGCCTATTTTCAAGATGGCGGTGATTATCTCGAAAAAGGCGCGATCGCTAATTTGGTTGCGAATTTAAGTGCGCAACCAGATATGCCCATGATCGTCGCAGTATTGATTCCTCCGAAAGATCGCACTCGTGAGTATACTCTCAACGAAGACTATGCGCGATTTATAGCAACATCGCTCGTGCCCGAAGTCGAGCAGAAGCTCGGAGCTTCGGTCAGCAGAACTCAACGCGTCTTGGTCGGGCCTTCTTTGGGGGGGTTGATCAGTTTTTTCACGGTTCTCAAATACCCCGAGGTTTTCGGAAATGTCGTTACACAATCGGGTTCTTTTTGGTGGGACGAGGGTCGTATCGCTACCATGCTTGCCGCGATGACTTCGGTTACTACCTTTCGCGCATTCAATTCAGTGGGTTTTTACGAGACCCTACCCATGAACGAATTCAACGACAAAGTCGCGCAAGAATCCAAGCGCCTCGGAATTCAAATGACCTATCGAAAGCCCCCGGGGCTGCACAATTGGATCACGTGGCGCAACGAACTTTCCGGGGTTTTGCGCGCAGTTGCGCGTTAGCCCTCTGTGTCTCTGGTGTGCTGCTTGCACTCTAGTTCCGCGTGCCGGAAAAATTAAAAGAAAAAAAGAATTTCAATTTACTCTATCTCCTCCTGATATTCTGGGTGTTTCTCCTGGTTCAGGATCTTTTCCTGACGCAGGCGAAGACCGAGGCCATTCCATATAGTCAGTTCATTGAAAAGCTTGATCAGAAGAAAATTGAGTCGCTCACTGTCGGGCAAGAGCGAATAGAGGGCACGCTCTTAGTGCCCGATGCACCCAAGCCGCCTGCAACCGTGCCGGTTAAAAAGTTTTGGACTCTTCGCACTGAAGATCCCACGCTTGTCGATCGCCTGACGCGGGCCCAGGTCAAGTTTGAAGCCGTACGTGAGAGTACGTTTGTGCGATCGATGGCTTCATGGGTGATTCCGATTTTGGTCATGGTGACGATCTGGAGTTTCTTTATGGCCAAGGCCGGCGGGGGCATGCGTGGCCAGATGTTTCCCATCGGAAAATCGAAAGTCCGAGTCTACGTTGAAAAGGACATTGAAACACGTTTCAAAGATGTGGCGGGTGTGGACGAGGCAAAAGCGGAGCTTCAAGAGGTCGTCAGTTTCTTAAAAGACCCCGCACATTATAATCGGCTCGGCGGACGCATGCCCAAAGGGCTGCTCTTGGTCGGCCCGCCCGGGACGGGGAAAACACTTCTTGCGCGAGCTGTCGCCGGAGAAGCGGGCGTGCCCTTTTTCCTGATCAATGGCTCCGAATTCGTCGAACTCTTCGTAGGCCTTGGTGCAGCACGAGTTCGAGATCTCTTCGAACAAGCTCGCAGCCAGGCGCCCTGCATTTTGTTTATCGATGAGTTGGATGCACTAGGAAAAATGCGAGGAGTGAGTGCGATTAGCGGTGCTGCAAACGATGAAAAAGAGCAGACCCTGAATCAACTTCTGGCGGAGCTTGACGGCTTTGATCCGAGCAAGGGAATCGTGCTTTTAGCAGCAACTAATCGCCCCGAAGTGCTCGATCCTGCATTGTTGCGCTCCGGTCGGTTTGACCGCCAAGTCTTGATCGACAAGCCTGATCGTAAGGGGCGCGTAGAAATTCTCAATGTGCACATGAAAAAGATTCAGCTCGCAGCAGAGATCAACGCAGACGAGATTGCCTCACTGACCACGGGGTTTTCAGGCGCTGATCTGGCGAATCTCGTGAACGAGGCCGCGCTGACCGCGACCCGTCGTAAGGCGGATTCGGTGACAAATGGTGATTTTACCGAAGCCATCGAGCGAATTGTCGCGGGCCTTGAGCGCAAGAGTCGAATCCTCAATCCCGAAGAAAAACGCCGAGTCGCGTTTCATGAAATGGGTCATGCCCTGGTCGCCATCGCCTTTGGCGAAGGAGAGACGGTCCATAAGGTGAGTGTCATTCCTCGAGGAATGGGTGCTTTAGGTTATACGATTCGGAGACCCAGTGAAGATCGCTATCTGGTCAGCCGGAAAGAATTGGAACACAAGGTCTCAGTCTTGATGGGGGGCCGAAGTTCGGAGCTTTTCTTTCTGGGAGAGATGTCTACCGGCGCCGCCGATGACCTTGATAAGGCGACTGATCTTGCTCGCGCCATGGTGACTCGTTTTGGGATGAGCGATACTCTGGGAATGATCACCTACGATCGGGAGGTTTCGCCGTTCTTAACTCAACTCCCTACAGTGAGAGCTTTCGACTATAGCGAAGAAACCGCCCAGGGAATTGATCGTGAGGTCCGAGGCATTGTGGATCGCGCCTTTTCCAAGGCGACTCAGATTATCCATCGATATAAAGGGTTTATCGAGGACGGGGTCGCGGAACTGATTATCCATGAAACCTTAAACGAAGAGCAAATCCGCCAACTCTGGCTGAAACATCGAGAAGACGAAGTCCAAATGATCGCATAAAGGGGTGCGATCGGACGTTACGCGGTGCAGTATTTTAGCCCCCTATAAATCACTGTTGATGTTGAATACCGAGCAAGCTAAAAGGGTGAAATCTCATGATCTTCAACCTTCGTCGACCTCGACAGCTCAGTGTGTGTGTTGCTCTTTTTGCCACTTTCGTAGGAGGGTCCAGCATTAGTTTCGCAGGCCTTTTGAGAGTGGAATCTGAGAGTTTGTTTTCTGGCCGTAACGGAGCGGACTTCAAAGCCGAAGCTCCTATGTATGAGTTTCTCTCAAGCTCTTACGTTTCCAATCCTCATGACTTTGAGTTCAACACAAACTTTTCAGTCTTTGAAGATCCTGCGAAATCAAAACATCAGTTTGATCTCTACATCTTTGATCTCGCTTACAGTCCCGTGCAAGATGTGCTTACGTTTCGCGCGGGTCGATCTTTTAATGTTCACACCTCGACACGAACGACGACTACGGACTCTTTGGGTGCAGATCTCGCACTCTTTGATAAGCGGATTAAGTTTGGAACCATGGCTGGTGTGGAACGAAAGCTGCTGAATGCAAGTCTTGATTCTACCACTCAGTTTGTTTCCAATAACATTCAATACCGCAGCTCCAGCAAGACCCCGCTTTTCTTAAAAGCAAAGTATCAGTTTCGGAACGTGCCGAATCTTTCTAACCAGCATCTGGTGGGGGGATCGCTCCAAAAGCCCTTTGATGTCGCCTGGAGTCCGGAGTTTCTGCTTAATTCTGAGGTCAACGCGCAAACTCATGTCCTAAATATTGGTGAAGGGGGCTTTGATCTTTACCCTACTACCCGCTTGAGTATTCGAGTGCGGGGCATGACCTATGAGTCAGGGCCGCAGGATGATGTTCCAGATCCTCTGTATTCGATTTTTTCCATGGGCCGACTCTATGAGGGCTCGCTTCAGTTGGATTACCAATTCCATTCGGCCTTCTCTTCAAGTGTGGCTTTTGCCTATGATGACTATCTTTTGCAGGCAAATGTGCGAACGCAGGGGTATCGGGCAGAATTGGGAAGTCGTTTTAACAAAAACTTTTTTGCAGCATCGAACACGGTTCATTACTTTTATAGTTATGGCGGCAAAGCCTTTGGCGATCGCATTCGCCTGATTGAAAATCTGACAGATAAGTTGGAGTTTACTCAGGGTTTGGATGTGAGCGACTACGATAAGGTGACCTCGTCTCATCGCGTTGCGCTCAATAGCGATGCGGGTTTGGGTTATTCATTTACGGATCGCCTGAAATTGAATGTCGGGGGCGAGCTTAATAGTAACAATTCGCTTCGCACGGACGTTCGTGGCGTAGCGAAACTGACCTACTTGCTTTGGAAGGAAATATGAAGTCGTTTTGGGCTCTGGTTGCTTGTATCGCTGTTGGAGTTTTGTCGGCCTACGCAGAAGAGCGCGTCGATGTAACCGCGCGCTTTGACCATGATTTTCACCTCGATAAGGTGATTGCGGTCCGCGGACTGCAATGCGACTATTGTCATAACTTCAAGGTGGATCCCAAAACCAAAACGGCTGTTTTTTTGCCGGGGATGTCGACTTCGGCTTTAAACCGGCCTGTAAAGGCCATTTGCCATGAGTGCCATCAAAGTGCGGAAGCCAAGAACAAAGCCGCACCCAAAGAGTGTTACACCTGTCATCGCTCTCAGGAAAGCCTTCGTGATATCAAGCCCCGTAATCACCAAAATATCGGGTGGGCCCAAGGGCATTCGACAAACGCGCGAATCGACGGCGATTCGTGCATGAATTGCCACACCACCTCTCAATGCGTAAAATGCCATCAGCGGCGCAATGATGTGGAGTTTAAGAATCACAGTCGTAATTTTAGATTCTATCACTCGGTGGTCGCGCGAGCTCAACCACAAAAGTGCGATACTTGTCATTCGAAGTCCTTCTGTATTGATTGCCATTCGGGGAAAAAATGATGACTATTAGCCCAAAACTATCAACTCTTTTACTCGTCGCGGGCGTCTTGTTTAGCGCCTGCGGTTCTGATGTCCGCGATCGCGAAGGCTACGGGGATATTGCAACTTCACCTGGCGGGATTCAATTGATCAATGCGGACGAACACAAGGGTGGTTATGGTCGAAAAGACTGCGTTCTTTGCCATAACATTTCACTCAACGTGCATCGCGGCCCGACCTCTCCGATTGATGCGGATGAGTTGAATCGCGTGTTTTTGTCCAAGGGTGGCGACACGACTTATTGCATGAGTTGCCACGGAGCCAACGGAACGCAATAGCTGTCATGGATCTCGGGCGCTATTTCCCTGAGAGCATTTCTCCCAATCTCAATAAATGGAGTGAATCGAACACCCCTCGTTTATCTTTGGTGTAGGGTTTGAATGCTTTTAAAAGAGACGTGTTATTGATTGTCGCGTATCTCTCAAAGTCATTGCAGAGATTGAGAACCTGCGAGCTTAGCGAAAGCTCTGAAACGTTCTTTTTTGCCGGGAACCCCTCTCCTTGCCCCATCTCTTCGTGATCTCCAATAAGGCGCCTGATACGGACGTTAATGTAGCGCTTTTCAGAGATCAGCTCGACGCTCAGGGACGGATGGCTCAGGTAAGCTTGAGTGATGCTTCGAGGAAGGTCATCAAGCGACACGCCAAAGGGCAGATTCATGGAGAGTTTGCCCAGATCATGGAGGAGGGCTGCCACGCCCATATCGCAAAGCTCTTGATCGTCTTGAAGACCGAGTCTGGGGGCGAGAGCTAGAGAGAGAATCGCTACTTTTGCCGAATGCTCGATGATGTCGTTCGATCCTTTGAGTTCGGAAATCTCGGCCTTGAGGGCGTTAGGGTGGGAACGCAAGTACTCGCTCGCCAAGGACACCAGGGAGCTTGTCGCGCGAAACGAGGACTCCTCCTCAAGAGTACGTGGGAGATTCTCGGTTAAGGTGCTCAAGGTTCCGAGAAGGAACTGGAGTGGAGATTTGGCCGCCTTCAGCGACTCCAGCCGGTGTCTAAGGTATTCAAAATATGCGGGCTCCTCCTGTACGGGGATGAACAGCTTTGTGGTGTTGCTTGCGTGAAGTTTCTTGAGCCGCTCCAAGTCCACCGTTTCGGCTTTTCTAAAGCAAGGGAGGTGCTTACCACCGACGAGTACGAAGGCGTCGAATAGGACACTTGTCTGTGGCTGTAGGCTCCCTGCGTAAATCGGGAAATGGTTCATTTGCATAATCTATTTTAGGGCCTTCCCAAAAAAGGTCAAGTTTGGGACAATTATCCCCTATGCCACTAAAATTAACGATTGAGGATTCGCGTGAAATCGATGCCGAGGCGGGCGCACCCCTTCTAGATGTCTTAAAAGGCCTGGGAATGAACCGTAATCGCACTGTGTTGGCCGCTTTTGTCAATAATCGGATGTTTGAATTAACGCGCAAGGTCGAATCGGACGCCAAAGTTCGATTTGTGGAGATCGATTCACTGGATGGCATCCGCATCTATCAGCGAAGTGCGTCGTTTCTTCTGATCAAAGCCGTGGGGGATATTGACCCGGATGCGAAAATCAACATTCTCCATCCGATCGCGAATGGGTTGTACATCGAAATAAAAGGTCGCGATTCGATAGATGAAGAGTTCATGAAGAAGCTTGAAAAAAGAATGTGGGAAATCGTCAATGCGGATCTCCCTTTTGTGCGTGAGGAAGTGCCGCTGGATAAAGCGATCAAGATTTTCAACGATGCGGGCAAAGAAGATAAAGCAAGGCTCATGAGCTTCCGTAA
This sequence comes from Oligoflexia bacterium, assembly GCA_903881565.1. Taxonomy (GTDB): domain Bacteria; phylum Bdellovibrionota; class UBA1018; order UBA1018; family UBA1018; genus CAIRTR01. The sequence goes on from CAIRTR010000187.1 coordinate 17,497, forward strand.
TGTGACTCATGCAAGTATCTATACCCTTGATGGGATGATCAATTATTTTTATGGCTACTTAGCGCCCAGCACGGGCTATGTCCGAAAATTCTCAATCACTCGCTACGACAAGGGGCTGATCCTTCACCTTCCTTCGATCAGCCATCCACACAAAATCATCACGGGGCGGAAGAGCAAGAAGTTCTACAAAGTTTTTCAAGAAACGCTCAAATGGCGCAAGATTCTCGAAGTCGAAGATGTTGGCATGCTCAACAACGTGATTCGCGATAAGCGTTATCAAGAGTTTGTGCATATTGCCGAAGCGTTTCAAGAAAAGAAGCTCGGTCAGATAGCCGATACGATTGCCGCCAAAAAAGGCATTAAAGTCATTCTGCTCTCGGGCCCTTCGGCCTCGGGGAAGACAACCTTTACGAAGCGGCTTGCGATTCAGCTCCGAATCAATGGGCTTAAGCCGTTTCAGATCTCGATGGATGACTATTTTTTGGATCGGGATAAGACGCCCAAGAATGCGAAGGGCGATCACGACTTTGAATCCCCCCATGCCATTGACATCGACATGATGCAAGCGAACCTACGACAGATCATCGATGGGAAACCAGTGGCCCTCCCGAAATACGATTTTAAGACAGGCAAAAACGCGATGTCAGGAAAGGTCTTCACGCCGCAAGAGGGAAGTGTCGTCTTGGTGGAGGGGATTCATGGTCTCAATCCACTCTTTTCGTCCCAACTCCCCAAGGGGAGTGTGTTTAAGATCTATGTGAGTCCGCTTACCGAAGTCCCGCTCGATAGTCACAATCGGATTCCGACGACCGATACGCGGCTTTTACGACGAATGATTCGGGACTTTCAGTTCCGAAACTATTCGGCAACCGAAACCATTGCGCGTTGGCCCAGTGTGCGCGAGGGCGAGTCGCATCACGTTTTTCCATATCAAGAAGAAGCGGATGTGTTCTTCAATACAGCATTGATCTATGAATTTGCGACGCTCAAGACCGTGGCAGAACCGCTGCTGAAAGCCGTGACACCTGATTCGAAGTCTTATGGTGAAGCGGTGCGGTTACTTAAGTTTTTGTCATACTTCTTGCCTATTCCGGTGGAGGCCGTGCCGCGGCATTCGCTTTTGCGGGAATTCTTGGGTGGAAGTTCGTTTGAATATTAAAGGGGAATAAATATGGAAGATTTTCGTGCGGTATTTGAGAAACAAAAAGCGAATCGTTGGAAGGTAGCAAAGTCCTCGGCAGAGGAGCGAGTCAAAAAATTAACCGCGTTGCGTGACGCGATCCTAGCTCAGCGGGAAGACCTGCATAAAGCGATCTTTGATGACTATCGCAAGAACGCGGGCGAAGTGGATTTAACCGAAGTGTTTCCGACGATTTCGGAGCTCAATCATACGATTGAGAATTTGGCAGATTGGATGAAACCAAAATCAGTGGGCACGCCGTTGGTGCTTTTCGGAACCCGAAGTGAGGTTCGTTATGAAGCCAAGGGCCTGGTGTTGATTCTCTCCCCTTGGAACTATCCGTTTCAGCTTCTGATGAATCCTTTAGTGACAACGATTGCTGCAGGGAACTGCGCCATCTTGAAGCCCTCTAGCAAAACGCCCAATACGGCGCGCTTTTTAAAGAAATTCATTTCAGGTCTTTTTGATGAATCCGAGGTCGCGCTCTTTGAAGGAAGTTCGGCGGTGTCGGACGCCCTCCTGGAGCTCCCCTTTGATCACATCTTTTTTACGGGTAGCCCTCGTATCGGCAAAACGGTCATGGTGGCCGCGGCAAAGCATTTGGCATCAGTGACACTTGAGTTAGGGGGCAAGTCTCCGGTGATCGTCGATGAGACTGCAAATGTTCGCAAGGCTGCCGAACGCATCATGTGGGGCAAGTTCATCAATGCGGGCCAGACGTGCGTGGCGCCCGATTATCTGTTGATTCATGAGAGCAAGCAGGCAGAGTTTATCGCCGAATCGAAAAAGGTTCTCTCAGCTCGCTTTGGTGACTCAGAAGACGCGCGCAAGAAGAGTGTGGATTTTTGCAGGCTGGTAAGTGATGGGGCTTTTCAGACACTTAAGAAGATCTTGGATGAAACAGTCGCGGGGGGGGCGAAGATTGAAACTGGCGGGAGCTGCGATGCTCATGATCGCTATATCTCACCGACCTTGCTCTCAGGGGTGACCGAGAATTCTCCGATCATGCAAGAAGAGATTTTTGGCCCTATCTTGCCGATGGTTACGTTTAAGAAGATCGAAGACGCGTTAAGGATTATTCAGGGGAAAGAAAAGCCGTTGGCGCTTTATATCTTCAGCGAAGACGAAGATCGTGTTGAGGAGATTCTAAATAACACCACGGCTGGTGGATCGTGCGTGAATAGTTTGATTGTTCACCTGGCTAATCACAATCTCCCCTTCGGAGGGATTGGCAATAGCGGGCAGGGCAATTACCACGGTTTTTATGGTTTTAGAGCTTTGTCGCATGAGCGCGCGGTCCTGACCCAAGGGGCAGTGGATGTGCTTAAGTTCTTTTATCCGCCTTACAGTGAGCGCGTGAAGAAGCTGATTTATCTAGCGACGAAGCATATTAGTTGAAGCGTGGGGCGTGTGCTATAAATATTCGAGTTTGACGGGGAGCAAAGTTTGGATCTTAGAAAAATCCTTTTTGTTTGATGTATAGAGAGTTGCGCCAATGCTTAACGCCGAAATGGCAATGAGCACATCGTGGCTCAATCCAAGATGGATTTCCTTTCTTCCCGCTCCTAGATGAGCAAGGCATTCACCTGCTTTGTAGAAATGATTAGCGTCAAGCGAGATGAGGCGAAGGGCTTTAGAATAGGGAGCGAACAGACGATCCAGAAATCGTCGTTGTTCAAGTTTCCGAGCGCCCGCCAAAAGCTCCATCATGACAACAGGGGAGAGATAGCGGATCTGGTGTCGCGAGCTAAATAGCTCGCGATGCTTGCCCCTTCTCAAAAAATCGATGTAAATGCAGGTGTCGTAAATGGCCTTCACGAGAAAATTTCGTCTAATTCAACTTTTCCAGCCAGAGCTTCGTAAACCTTGATGATGTCATCATCTTGTGTGGCATGCATATGCGGCATTACTGAGGGGGTGATGCGCCTCGCCTGCCTCGAAATTTGCAGGGTCAATAGTTGCAACCTAAAGTCCTATTCTGAAAGGAAACACTTATGTCGCATGAGCAAGTGATTCGTTCGTTCTACAATGCCATCAATACTCACAATCTTGATAAATTTACGTCATTCTTTTCAACCGACGGACAATTCACAGACATGTCATCAGGCCGCGTCTTTCGCGGCGCAAAGGAAATCCACTTGATGGCTGAAGAATGGTTAAAAACATTTTCCGATATGAAACTTGAGGTCACGAGCATTATTGAAAGTGGCGACAATTGCTGCGTAGAGCTGTCATTAGTGGGTACGCACACCGGTGCTCTTAGGGGCGCGCAGGGCTCAATTCCCGCATCAGGAAAAAAGGTCAATGTGCCAAGCTGTGACCTGATTCGCATGAAGAATGGAAAAATTAAATCCCTCAACTGTTACATCGAGGCCACGGTGATGTTGGACCAGATCGGCGCGATGGAAGCGCAGAAAGCGGCTTAAGACAAGCTCACACGATCTCAATCACTTCTTCTTCAAGCGTAACCCCAAGCTCATCCTTGGCACGAGCTTTCGCTAAATCGATCAGCGTGCGTACATCCGCAGCGGTTGCCCCGCCCAGATTAATAATAAAATTGCAGTGCTTCTCGGCAAACTGAGCCTTTCCAACCGTGTGACCACGCAGCCCAAGCTTTTCAATAATCTGCCAGGAAAGCATCTTTGCGCCATCCGCAGATTTCGGGTTCTTAAAGACACTCCCGCAAGATGGAAAA
>CAIRTR010000188.1 GCA_903881565.1 Oligoflexia bacterium
GCACATTATGGAGAGCAACTCATTCTAGGTACTCATTCATGCAGGGGCGGCTTTAGCCCCTGTAATTTATTTTTCACCGCCAAAACGCTGCCGTCTAAAATACCTCTAAGATGAGCCCAAACATTCATTTCCAGCCTCCCCCTGATCGCGCAGCTCCCGTCGCCGAGCGATTTCAGGAGGGTAGGGCTAAAAGGAAACCGCGATTGAAATGCCTATAGTGCGTGGCGCCAATGTGATCGTCAGGAACGTTATTGATTCCGTGGGTGCTTAAGATGGCTGCGTGGTTTAGCCCAAAACAAGCGTTTTGTTTTGCGGCGGGGTGGCGGCCCGAAGGGTGGACTTTGCTTATAATTTAACGGAGAAATCTATGACGCCGCTCTACTCGCATTCTTTGGTTCTCTTGAGCTAGATGGTTTCATTCTCAAGTCGGCTTGGTCCCTTTTTTGCGCCTCCAAGCTGCCATTTAGGTCCGACTGCATCTTTCAAAGAAGCGTCGTCTGCTCAAACTTATGTCTATTTGAAAATTAGGGGAGGGTTCCATTATTGGCAATGGAATCGGACTTCAGTTCTTGCTGATATTTGATTGGGCTGATAAACTAACACTCGTGAGATGGTTTTTGGTGATTGCTTTACTGTTTGCTTTTTGCTCAGAGGGATTTGCGCGATCTCAGATTTCGTTCGCGTGCGAGCATACTTCTTCGGGGTCGGATTGCCATAAGTCGTCAGGGCTTGGCGCTACAGAAGGCTCTGCGCTGCATACAATTGATGATTGTCCTGAAGACGATCAGGCGGCATTTGATCATACTAGCGTTGATCACAATTCAACGACGGTACGACTTTGCGCGTCTCTCTTTGATTCTTTCCTTACCATTAGTTTTCCTCCACCAACCCAGCCTCCCGCTTTCTAATAAATCACCTATTGTTTTGTCATTTTTGCATCTGATCGCCAAGCAGTGACCGCCCGGCGTCTAGGGCAAGTACTGTTTGTCATGTCGATATTTTAGAAGCGGGAGGTGTGTTATGGCTGATTCAATTTGGACAGCAGTCTCTGGAGCTGTAGCTCAGGCGCGAAATGTGGAGGTGATCGCCAATAATCTGGCAAACGCTGACACGGTAGCGTTCAAGAAAGATGCCCCGACATTTAGGGAATATCTTGCCGCCGCGGAACGAGAAATGGGATCGATCGAGGTTCCTCGCGCGCCAATCAAAGACAAAGACTTCTATCCTCTTGACGGCAAAGATAAGGCGATGGTGATCATGGAGAGTACCTACACCAACTTCAGGCAGGGAAATTTGCGAGTAACCTATTCTCCGCTTGATATTGCTCTGGATGGGCCGGGATTTTTGGAGGTGAATACCCCAGCGGGTATCCGCTATACTCGACTTGGAAGCTTAAAGATGGCAGCGGACGGTCGACTGGTGACTGGCGAGGGACATGCTGTTTTGGCCACAGAGCTGGTACGGATTGCGTCTACTTCGATTGATGGGCGTCCACCGCAAGAAAAGTCTCCTCCACCGGTTGCGTCGCGATTTATCAATTGGCGTGATCATGGTGCGATGATCAGTATCTCTGAATCCGGAGAGATATTTGCCGGAGACACGCTTGTAGCTAAGCTCAGTGTTATTGAGTTTTCTAATAGAAATCTTTTGCGAAAAATCGGGGGTAGCCTTTTTGAAAATGGCGACAAAAACAATATTCTAAAACAAGCCACAAGCACTGCAGTAAAACACGGCGTTATTGAGACATCAAACGTCAATCCCATAGAGGAGATGGCCAATCTGATCAAGGCAAATCGAATCTTTGAACTCAACCTCAAGGTACTCAAAACATACGGAGAATTGAAGACAAGCGATCTTGGAAAATTGTAGTCGTTTGGCATCTGATATCAGCATTGTGATAATGATCCAAATGCCTGTCCCCTGGGGTCCGTTCAAGTGAAAACGCGGGACTCAACCCGGATGAACTTGTCGGACAGTCAGAGCAGTTACTCGCTCAGAATCCGCGAGTAGCATGTCATCAGCGAAAAGCACCTATAAGGTGCTCGATCATTTTGGCTTCAGATTTAGATATTTTGCTTCCAAGTCCTATAAATCCGCCGGATGCGCTCGCCAGAGTCGTTGTGTTTCTCATTAGCTCATCCCGAAGGGAAACGATTTCATTTGATGCCAATGCTTCGCATAGACCTTCGATATAATGTGTCCAAGCATCCAACAAAGAAGGGGCTGGCTTATGGGAAAGCCACTGTTCGACCAGTTGTAACTCGATTGAATCTTTGATAACCCCATGGTTTTCCAGTGTCTTGAGTAGAACGGTACGTTCTTTGCCATCTACGTTTCCATCTGCCCAGGCAACTTCAATAAGCGGAATCACTGCCAGGGCTGCTAGGATTTCTGGCCGAATATCGAGTTGAGCGAGTTTTTCAAGAATGGATTCACCTTAACAAATTATAACATGTATCTTACCTCCTTGATGTCAAAACTGTTGAGCGTGGCTCGCTACAAATTGAAGTGTCCCGCAGCCTCGGGCTGAAACAAGACCGCAATGATCCCAAATTTTCGCTTCTTGCCGGTGGGCATTGTCCACTCGATAGATTCCCCGACTGACAAGCCTAGCAGCGCAGACCCAACGGGGGCTAAGATCGAGACCTTGTTTTCGTCAATGTTTGCTTCCTGTGGATAAACCAGAGTAACTTCAGACTCCTCGCCTGTTATCTCGTCCTTGAACCTGACTTTCGAGTTCATGGTGACAACAGTTGCGGGGATCTTTTCGGATGGAATCGAGATTGCTCGATCAAGCTCTTCTTCGAGGTCGGTTACATTTTTGGTTTTTTTGCTCACCGATAATAGTCGTTCAAGGCGAGTTCTATCTCGATCTGTAACGTAGATATTTTCTTTTAGATTCATATGAGTAATGGCCTTTCTAAAAAAATTGCTGTCCGTTTCTCAAACCAATCCTCGGGGGAGCTGAAGATTGGGCTGAGCATGATTGAAGAGCGCCTCTTAATGCGCAGCAAAGGCGGCGAAGGGCAGCCTCCTCTAGATCATCAACAGGATCTACTGCATTTGAAAAAATTTCCTCAAGAGTTGACAGTTCCCTTAATATCCAATTGAGATCAGCATCTCTCCGCTCGAAAGCCACGATCAGGGCTTCCGCTGTGAGAATTCCGTGCTTCACGCGCGTCCAATCCTGTGTATTTGCATCTACAGTCATGTTGCACCACCCTTTTTCAGTTCGGTACACGCCTCGGTATGCTCGTCATAAGAGACGGGTTTGGGATAGATAGTTTCGGATTCGAATCCAATTTCGGTTGTCGCTTGTTCGTCCGACATGTGAGGTGCCGACGGCGGTTCTGCGTCCCGCTTGAATTCCTGCTTGCCTTTGATAGTACGAGCTACGGATTGTGCAGCGCGATCCGCTGCTCGGTCGACTGCCGTATAGAAATCAGCGTCCATATCCTCTACAATGACCGTGCCCGTTCGCAGAAGTCTAATCTCAATTCGGCAGGACTTGTCTTTAACTCCACGAGGGCCATTAAGATCGATGATCTGGACAGTCACGCGAAGGATGCAATTTGAGAGCCACCCAAGGCTGTGTTCGATCCGTCGTTCGATGTGCGCTCGTACGGTTTCGTCGACTACCGCCTGCTTACTTCGCACGTGAATCTTCATGGGTCACCTCCATTTAACTTATTGCCTATAAGAATACGGAAACGCAGACACTTAGACAATTGGATAAAATGTCACTAATACTTCGATTTAGGCGAAGTAACTATTTGCCCGCTATTGAATCAGAGTCTTGACATTGTTTGCGGCCGAACACATTCTCTTCAGAGAACCCTATCAGAGGAGGGTTGATTGTGTGGCCGTCCGTGGCAACCGCGACTCGCCGGTCGGGAGAGTATGATCCGGGCGCTGGATGAGCGGATCGCACGTTTGAGGATGATGTGCGCGTAAATAGGGAGAGCAGGTAGTAGAATGGAATGGGTTAATTATCATCATTTGCTCTACTTCTGGATGGTGGCACGTGAGGGGAGCCTTGCTCGCGCTAGCTCAGAGTTGAGGCTTGCGCAGTCGACGGTGAGCAAGCAAATACATCTTTTTGAGCAAGTACTTGGCCAAGATCTTTTTACTAAAAACGGGCGACGACTTGTCCTGACTGAGAGCGGGAGAGTGGTTTTCCGCTACGCCGATGAGATCTTCGGGCTTGGGCGCGAGATGCTGCACACCCTGCGCGATCGCCCAGTCGGCAAACATTTGCGAGTGACAGTAGGCATTGCCGATGTGGTCCCAAAATTGATTGCGGAGCGCGTACTTACGCAGGCGCAAAAGATAACAGGACCGGTACGACTCGTGTGCAGAGAGGATAAGCCTGATCGGTTGCTAGCCGACCTCGCATTACACGAACTAGATGTGATTTTGACGGATGCACCTGCCAACCCTAACGTGAAGGTCCGTGCGTTTAATCATCTTCTAGGCGAGTCGGAGATAGCGTTTTTTGGACGTGCAGACTTAGCGGCTCGATATCGTCGTAACTTTCCTGCATCGCTTCAGGGCGCACCTGTATTGCTCCCGACCGAGAATACTGTTTTGCGAAGATCGCTCGATCTGTGGTTCGAGAAGCAGGGGGTACGCCCTGACATCATCGGTGAGTTTGAGGACAGTGCCCTCCTAAGTGTCTTTGGTCTTCGGGGGGCCGGACTATTTCCAGCGGCATCAGTTATCACCAAAGAAGTCGAATCTCAGTACCAAGTGCGATCAATCGGGAAAGTTCCGAATGTAACTGAACGACTGTATGCAGTGAGTGTCGAACGAAGAATCACGCACCCCGCTGTAATTGCGATATGTGAGACGGCCAAGAACTTGGTTTTTGGTGATAAGTAGTTTATTAAAACTGCCCCCTTGTTGTGTGGGTAAGCGAGTCTGAGATATTTCTAAGTTTAGAAATGGCGTAAAGAGTCCTGGTAAGCCAATTGACCCGATTACGTTGGAGCAGCTCCAATCTTTTAATGCGCCCATGTTGAGTCGCAATCCTCTTTTGCATTATGTTTTTGCTCGCATGAAAATGGCTGAGGAGAGGGGCTTTGGTCTGGAGTCTATAAAGGCCCGCGCCTCTGATCTTGGTTTGCCTCTTCCTAAATATAGTTGGGTGAATCCATATCTGGAATTAGAGCTTTATCGAAACTCTGCGGGCGCAGTTCAGACTTTGGCTCCTCAGCAGCTCGCATTACTTAGTAAAGCCGAGAGAGCGGGATGGCAATGGATTGTGACAAAAGAAACGGTCATCGCGGTAGAGTATGCCGCAATGGTGAAAGTTCCCAAGCGAACAGCGTTGAATCATTTGAAGCACTTCACAGAACTAGGGCTACTTGTGCGGATGGGCTCTGGGCCTACGACACAGTATAAGGTAAAAAAATAGGCGAAGATTGCTTGAGAATCGTACTTTTTGATCACGCCAAATATCGCGCCAAAATGGCGCGTTTTAGGCCCGGTTAGGCTTTTTTATCATCTCGGATCGTCGGACACCTGGATTCTGAGCCCCATCCTCGGTAGACTATTTGATATGAATCATGCGGAACTATTAAAGCACATCACTCAATCCTATTCGGCTCTTGGAGAGAGACCAATTCTTACCCCAAAGTCCTTGAGCTATCTCTCTAACCCCTGATATTCTCTGGACACCAAAAACACATAGATCGTGTTACGAGGTGCAGTATGGAACTAGGGATTACGAAGCGGCATAGCGCTGATTTCAAAGCGAAGATTTTACAA
>CAIRTR010000189.1 GCA_903881565.1 Oligoflexia bacterium
AGGCTTTTGATAAGCTCACGGATTTCGATAATTTGCTTAGGATCAAGTCCGACAGTGGGTTCATCTAAGATTAAAACCTTAGGGTTGTGAATGAGCGCTTGAGCTAGCCCCACGCGCTGACGAAATCCCTTAGAGAGATTGCCGATGAGGCGTTTGCGAACGTCGCCCAATCCCGTCTTTTCAAGTGACATGTCGACGGCCTTAGCTACGGCTGCGCTAGGGACTTGGTGAAGTTGAGCTGCAAAACTGAGATAATCCTCGACTTGCATCTCTGGATAAACGGGGGGGGTTTCGGGGAGGTAGCCCACGTTTCTTTTGACATCAAGGGGTCGGTCAAAGACGTCAAAGCCTGCCACCGAGGCTGAGCCTGAAGTCGCGGGCATGAAGCCCGTGAGGATTTTCATCGTCGTGGATTTTCCGGCGCCATTGGGGCCCAAGAAACCAACGATCTCTCCTTTTTCGATTTGAAAATTCAAATCGTTGACTGCCGTGCGGGGACCATACTGCTTAGTAAGGTGTGAAACTTTAATCATATTCGAGTGTTCCTCAAAATAGTTGTTTGAGTTATTTTATGGATGCGATTTTGGGAGTTGTCAAGGGGCTCACTTCCCGAAGCGTTGAAAAGCTTCAATCGTCGTTTCAATCCTTTTGACGACCGCCTCCACCGCTTTATCCATCGGCACGGAGAGTGCGAGCCCTGCGGCAAATTCATGGCCTCCGCCGCCCAGCTCCATGGCGATCTGATTGATGACGACGCGCCCCTTAGATTTAATCGAGACGCGAACTTGGCCGTTGTCTTCTTCGCGGAAAAGGCAAACCACTTCGGCATCCTTTAATAACAGCAGAAAACTAAGAAACGACTGGGTGTCATCCACCGTTGCGTGATGTTTGCGACGCAAGTCCAAACCGATTTCCAGCCAAGCCACTTTTCCGCCTACGTTTGTTTTGACGTTGCTCAGCAAGGTTCCCAAAAGCTGCAGGTGTGAAACTTCTTTAGAAGAGAAAATCGCTTGATAGACTTCTTCGGGGTTTACGCCCAGCTCAATCATCTCTCCTGCGAGCCGGTGGGCCGTAGGAGTGGTGCGGGCGTAGCGAAAACTATTCGTATCCGTCATGACTGAAACATAAAGGCCCTGGCCCACGTCTTTGTTGATTTTCGCCAGCTGCAGTTCATTGAATAAATGATAGAGGAGTTCCCCGATACTGCTCGATGTCTCGTCTGAAACTAAAGTCGCGTGCGGCGGGTAGGTAATTTCATTGATGCCTTGGATCTCAGGATGATGATCGAGGAAAAAAATCTTTTTGGCGCGCAGCGAGAGTTCACCCCAGAGTTTGCCCAAGCGCCTTGGGTCGTTCGTATCGACGATAATCCATAGGTCGCACGTATCCCAAAGCTCTACTTCGCCAGGACCGAGCAAGATCACGCCTTTGGGATCCAAGAATCGGTAACGTTTTGGGAGGAGATCAGGATTGTAAATGCGGCAGGCTTTGCGAGCGCGTTTCAAATAGTGAAACAGTGCGGCTTCTGCTCCGAGTCCATCGCCATCGGGAAGGGAGTGGGTAGAAATCAATACCCGCTTGGCTTCTTCAAGCGTGGTCTTAAACTTCTGAAACTCTTTGGACTTTGATAACGGCACCACTGTTTTATTTTTCGCGCTCAAGCTTAGCTCCCTGTCTTCCGAAGAATTAAAAGTGAGAGGACCTTGTTCAAATGAAAATGACTAAACCCGCCAAGATCGATCCGCTATATTCAATTTTTGAGGAACACCTTTATAACTTTCAGGATTCTGACGAAGACCGCAAGACTTTTGTTGGAAATGTCATAAAGGATTACCTGAAGTTCCTGAATAAGAACAAGGTGACAGTGCCTCCGTCACTGCTTGCTTCGGTCGTTGAGGAGCTCGCTACTCAGGTTCGTTCGATGCTTGTGAAGAAGATCTATGGATACCCGACTATTTCGGAATTTCAGAAGCAAACGCCCAAAAAAGCGCGTCGATCGCCCCGAAGTCGGCTTTCCGTCAGCCGCTAAGTTTTGGAATATTTGTGATATTGACGCTTAGCGTCTAGGGTGCTATGGGTTGGCGTATACATTATGCGTCAATATCTATTCGTTGGCTTAGCACTTCTTTTTTCCAGTTTTTCGTTTGCGCGGGGGGAGGCGGTTCGCTCGCCTGTAGATCCCAGCTCCCTTGAGGGCAAGATCCTTTACGGCTACCAAGGCTGGTTCTCTGCACCGGGGGATGGTTCACCTTTGGGGGTAGGGCCTGACGGCCATGAGCCCGGGGGCTGGTATCATTACTCCATCACGCGCGATACGATGAAGGCCTCCGACATCAAAATCGAAATGTGGCCTGACCAGAGTGCCTATGCGCCTGAAGAATTATTCGCGACAGAACTTCACTACGCCGATGGCTCGGTGGCGAAGCTCCCCAGTGCGGGAGTTTCAAGCGTCATTGATCGCCATTTTTCCTGGATGGAAGAATATGGGGTCGATGGAATTTTTCTACAGCGGTTTTTAAACGGCGAGCTTGCGCTGCCGCGCTATTTTAATTTTAAGGAAAAACAGATTCGCGATGTGTTGGCGTCGTCTTTGCGGCACGGCCGTGTTTTTGGGATCATGTATGATCTGACGGGCTTTGATAAGCCGGTGCTTTTGGAGGATTTCAAGCGGGACTGGATGTATCTCGTCGATCAACTACATATCTTGGACAACGGTCGCTATATTCGGGATCAAGGTTTGCCGGTGGTGGCGCTTTGGGGTTTGGGTTTTTCGGATCCCGTGGTTTCTGCGGGTGAGGCGATGCGCGTTTTGAATTGGTTGCGCCACGATGCGCCTCCTCGTTATCGCGCAACGGTGATGGGTGGGGTTCCCTATTATTGGCGAACGCTGGATGGAAACGCGGCTTCGGATCCCGAATGGATGAAGTATTTTTTGTCATTGAGTTATCTCAGTCCTTGGAGCGTGGGTCATTGGAGCACGATTGCGAATGTGAAGAGTGAGGTCGCCACACGCGCCCGGGCGGATATGGAGTTGTGTCAGCTTTCGGGAGTGGCGTATGTTCCGGTGCTTTTTCCTGGGTTTTCCTGGCATCAAATGGTTCCAAATTCTAAGAGCAATGCCGTTCCTCGCCTCGGCGGTCAGTTCTGGTGGTCGCAGTTTACGGAGTTTTACAATCAAGGTGTGCGCACTTTTTATGGCGCCATGTTTGATGAGGTCGATGAGGGGACGGCGATGTTCAAGATGGCGCCCTCGCGCGCGTCAGTTCCTGTTGAGGGCAATTGGGTGACGCTGGATGCGGATGGGAAGTCGCTGCCGTCGGATTTTTATTTAAGGTTAGCGGGGGACGCGCAGAAGAGAGTGCGCGGCGGTCGCTGAGTGGGGCGTTATTCGGCTTCAGAATTTCTGCGGCAATAAATCTGTTTGTCAGACTTCGCTTCGATGTATCCACGCATGATGAACCTTGCAAAAAGTCGCTAGGTTTTCCAAAGTATTTTCTCCACCCAGGCTCACCGGAGTTTTGTGATGAACCTCTACCCACCTGCTTTGGTTGCACCTTTGCCCCCCTTTGATCGTATGGGTACATCGTCCTTGATCGCGCAATCGAACTTGATGAAGAAGGTTGGCTGGAATGGGGATTCGCTTGCGCGAAGTTTCCTGTAACGTTACAGGCTTTGGCGGTTTCAGTACCCCTTTTTTTACGATTTGTCTCTTTGCGCGGGCAACGGGATCATGGCGCTCAAGGTGCTCGCTTGTCATGTGTGCAATCACTTCTCCAAGCGTAACGGGCCGACCCCGCGCTTGGCATAGGAGATCCTGCACGCGTCTTAGATTTAGCATGTCCTTTTCTGATAGTCCCACTTCCAGCTTCACTCGGGTCCCGGAGACATAGCTAGCATTCTCGTGCACGGCTGATTGCGGTCTGGCTTTGGCGACTTCTTTATCGAGTTGGCGATTGGATAATGAAGCAGCTTTTTCGAGCCAGTGGGATTTGTTCTGAGCTGTCAAAACTGGAGTAATCTTGCGCGCATTCGACAGCGTGATCGCTCCTTGCTCAACTAGGGATTTTAGCTCGGGCACTTCGCGGGCCTTGCGAAGGACGGTAATAAGGTTGTAAGTCACACTTTCGGAAAGGCCCAACTCACGAACGACGTAGAAAAAAAGACTTGAGTGACCCTGCTTGAGGTAGACACGGTGGCGATCGACTTTGTCGAGGATTTCTAACAGATCCCCTTCGACTTTTTTATAATGGGCGCTGAGTTCGAGTGCGCGTTCGTGGATTTGTTGAGCGAGTTGGGACATGGGGTGACCTTTCATGATGGAGGTTTTGGGATAATCATGAAAGTGCGCGGTAAAGGTAATTGGAAAGTGACAGTGTAATAAAAGAGCGCACTTTTATACGTAAAAGTAGCTGTATTCATCGCAAAAGAGCGGGGATTTTGCAATAGAAAAGTGCGAGCTTTTTAGCCTTTGTATCCCCGCTCAACCCGCGGCCCAAGCGCACAAATAATCTCATACGGATGCGTCTGCTTAATCCTCGCCCAATCTTCGATCGAGATTTTGCTCTTGCCACTGCGACCCACTACCGTCACCAGATCCCCTTCGCGCGCCTGAGGACATGGGGTTAAATCCACGGTGATATAATCCATCGAAACGCGTCCTATCACAGGGCAGCTCTGCCCGCGGATGAGGACATGGCCCGCATTCGAAGCCGCTAGTGGAATTCCATCCGCATATCCGGCCGGGACTGTGCCCACCCAAGTGTCTCGTGAAAGGGTGTGGGTGCAGCCGTAGCCAATGGTGTGCCCCGCTTGCAAAAGCCTGCGGCTCAAGAGTTTTGTTTGAAGGGTGAGGGTGGGCTTTAAAAGATAGGCGTGGGTGCCCTCGAGATCAAACACCCCATAAAGGTTCACGCCCGTGCGTGCGAGGTTAAAGGGGGCACTAAGTGCTTCGGGTAGATTGTGAATGGCGTCGGAGTTTGCCATGTGAACAAGCGGGAACTCAAAGCCTTTTGCATTTAGTTCATCCAATACTGCACGAAAATTTGAGAGTTGCTCGCGGTTCTTGCCGTCTTGCGGGTTGTTGGCGCTGGAGAAGTGGGAGAGAATTCCTTCGGCCACCAAGCCTGGAAGTTTAAGCGCCGCTGCGATTTGCGCTGCCGCTTGCAAGTGTGGAAAACCCAGGCGGCCCATGCCGGTATCGACTTTGAAGTGAACTTTGGCTTTACGTTTCTGGCGGACAGCCGCACGTGAAATCCAGCGCGCCATCGTCGGGCTACTGATGGGGCAAATGATTTTGTGCCGCACGCATTCATCTACCTCCTGTTCCAGAAGGCCCGAGAGAATTTGAACGGGGAGTTTGGGGAATCTTTTTTTGAGCGCAAGCGCTTCTTTGAGCTCGGCTACACCAAAGCGCGTCGCGCCTAAGCTGACTAAGTGCTCGGCGATGGGGAGCATGCCTAAGCCATAGGCGTTGGCTTTGAGAACGACCATGAGTTCGCAAGGCTTCACGGCATTTCGAATGACTTTGAAGTTCTTGGCGATGGCGGTGAGATCAACGTCCAGCCAGACGCGGGAGTTTGGCATAGGTTCATTGAAGCGCAAAAGGGGGGGCGGAGGCAAGGCGAATGTAGTCTGGGATCGATAAGCTGATTAGCGTGAGTCATGCCGCGTTAAAAGAGAAGACACTTGCACCCATGGTCCCGATAATCTAGATTATAGGTAATGAGCTCCCGTTTATCCTCAAAGCGCGCCAAGGCATTTTCTCGAACTCTGTGTCCAGAATTTTCAGAGCAAGGTGCCTTTGTTTTGTTTGGTCCAAGAAAGACAGGAAAAACTACGCTTTTACACCTGCTTTACCCTAAGGCCTTTTGGGTGGATCTTCTGGATACGGACTTGAGACAAAGGCTTGAGCTTCGGCCAGCGGAACTTAGGGAAATCGTTCTTGAACAGAAACCGAAGATCCTGGTCGTTGACGAGATTCAAAAAGTTCCAGCCTTGGTTGACGAGATTCACTGGTGTCTTGAAAATACGGATACTTCTTTTGTTTTGTGTGGATCCAGCGCCCGGAGTCTTAAGAGGGAGACGGCGGGGTTGCTCGGTGGCAGGGCTTGGCGATTTGAGCTCTTTCCTTTGACGACAAAAGAGCTCGGTGGCTCAGCTCGTTTGGATCGAATCCTCAAGAATGGTACGATCCCCGTTCATTATAATTCTGAGTTCCCCGATCGGGATTTTAGAGCTTATGTTTCTGATTATATTGAAGAGGAAATACGAAAGGAAGCTCGACTAAGAAATATCCCCGCCTTTTTTCGTTTTTTGGAGGGCGCGGGGCGTACTTCGGGCGATCTGATCAATTATGCCAATATTGGTCGTGAGTGTGGCGTGAGCCCAAAAACGGTTCGAGAATATTATCAAATTCTCGAAGATACGTTGATCGGATTTAGACTTCCCCCTTACGAGAGTCGCGGGGAGCGCCGGCTCATTGAAACCGAAAAGTTTTATCTTTTTGATTGTGGCCTTGCCCGCTATTTAAAAGGGATTTCGAATCCGGAGCCTGGAACGGATATTTACGGCCATTTGTTTGAGTCATTTATTGTTCAAGAGGTTCGAGCTTATTTGAGCTATCGGGAAAAGCGTGAAACCCTCACTTACTGGCGTACGAGCACTCAAATGGAAGTAGATCTAATTATTGGCAGCGGCGCGGTTGCAATTGAAATCAAATCTTCTGAAAAAGTACAGGCTCGAGATTTGAAGGGACTTCGCTCGTTTGCGCAAGACGTAACTCCACCGCGGCAAATCGTCGTTTGTCGGGAAAGTCGTGCTCGTCGCACGGAGGATGGTATCGAGATTTTACCGTGGGAGCGGTTTTGTGCGCTGCTTTGGGCGGATGAGATTGTGTGATTTACTCGAGTCGCGATTGCAGTAGTTGCCCCGCAACAATAATTTGGTGGAAATACCCGCTTTTTCGGAATGAATCTAAAGGCTCTTGATTGACGATGAGGACCTTTTTGACTGAGAACAGCCGAGCCCGGTACCTTAAAAGATCCGATCACCCCATAACCGCTTCAAAATATACTCGATTGGTATAAACTGGATGCTGTCGCTCTAATGGGGGATGGGATCGTGGAACACCACAATCAATTGTTTGAAGATATTTTCGTCTTTGAGCCCCTTCAAATGTTTAGAATCGATCTTCTTGGTTGATTTGACCTCAATAGCGGTATGATGGCCGATCACGAAGCTCCATTCCGATGAATTGTTCTAGTCGGTTGCTGTAGAGATCACTGGCGCGTTCAAGCGATTCGAGTTCTGCAAAAAAATTGGTGACCCCGGGGTCGAAGAGAAAAATCTTGGAGGTCGAAATCGCTTTTCTCTTTTTGGTTTCGGAAAAGGGCTCTAGTTCAAAAGCTAAGAGAGTATTGGGTGCATGAGACCAAAATATCACTCTATGCGCTTGAATCCATTTTTCTTATTCGCAGTACGCCTACTTAGGGGGACCGAAAGGGGAGCTTATCGCAACAGCCTGTTTCGGTGAGTGATCAGTTGACCCCCCTTGTTTTTGGAAACCCACGTGCACAGTTTAAATGCCAGCTGGGTTCACCCCCTCTCAATCAAGTCTTATTGGACAAGGAATAATGCAGGGGTACCGCTGATGAATGCGGTCTAAGTCGTTTGAAATCATGGGCTATTTAAGCAGACCACTTACGGTCATAACCTGAATAGCGACTTTGTCTCGATAGTTATTTAGATTAGAGTATTATTGGTGTAATCTCAATAAGAGAGGTAGATCAATAATGCGGCTAGCTCCATACATTAAAGCGTTGGATCGGCTGAAGGCCCAGGAGGGGCTTTCAGTGGAATCACATGTGGACCCAAATACAGATGAGAAGAACCTCTGGATAGACAATGTCCTATTTGCGAGCGCTCGGCTGTCCGATATTTTTCAACCTGATTTTTCCGCAAAGGGAATCCTCGTTCCAAAACTCACCCCTGAAGAAAAAGAGCACTGCCGCAAACACGGCGTGAGTTACCTCACTACCGACGGAAGCTTTTATTTGGTTCGCAAAAAAAGCATGCTCTTAATTGAGCCCCTTGCGCCCCCAGAGCGTATGCGTAGGCATTGGCACGCTCACTCGACAGCACCGACATGGTTAACGACAGTCAGTGGTTCGCAAGCCCCCTCAAAGCCGACAGACCTAGTGAGTCCAAATGCATTTGCCATACTCGATATCATTTTCAGATTGCCCGAGCATCAACTCCAGGGATTCAGCTCGGGACTCCAGTTCGCAAAGTCCTTTGACCTTTACCAGCCAAAGCTAAGTACTATGATGTTATCAATGCGGGTGCATAGTTTAGTTGAGTTACGCCAGGTCGTGAGCAAGCTATCGCCAGATTGGTGGATAGCGGCGTTTCGATATCCTGCAATACGACGTGTGTTTACGCCATTTTTTCTCCACGCCCAGCCCTATCACTCCACTTTAAAGCAATCAGAAAAAGAGAAAACAGAGAAGTTTCATTCGCTCATGCTATCCGCTGAAAACAATCAACTCGCTTTCGGCCCCACTGAAGTGACTAAGGAGCAGGGCTTATTAAGAGATCAAGATTTTTCAGTTTGGGGCTCTCAGACCGCGCTACAAAAATTAAAGAGAGAGCTTCGCCTAGTGCCCGGCATCGAGCGAAATACTCCGACATGGTTTCTTGCCACACCACTTTATGGCTTTCGCCGTGAGGCGATCTTGTCGCATTTGCAGAATCGCACGGCAAATGTGTTTCGCGCAATATGGGATCTCTCTTATGGAGATGCCAGGCTCAGGGAGGTGCAAGTGGAAATGCTTGCGAAGGTGCTTAAATGAAAATCGATCATGAAAAAATTCAAAAGTGGCTTGTTAACGTTACGGTGCAACTCCCGGCTCTGGACGTTGTGCTGAGGAGCGCCTCGACTGACACGCTCTTGATTGGAGCGAGTGTTTTTGAAATCTACCAAGAGCTTGAGTGGATGCCAAATTTCAGGCGAAAAACCGGCGATCTTGATCTCAGTGTGGGGCTGGTGAGTGGGGCCGCTGACTACACTCCCATTCGTGATGCGCTCTTTGCAAATGGCTACAGTAATCGAGATAATGCTCCAAAATACCGCCATTTTGCCCCAAACCCCATACCTGGTTCCATCACCTACATTGATCTTCTTGCGCATCCAGCCAGCGCAAAGGTAAGTGCGGGTGAAGCAATTCGTACCATGGGGGCGGGCGAGGCTTTTGCTTTCGTAGGTTTCATGTTTGCGGCGCAAGAAGCATTTTCACTTATTCATCGTGTTCGGTTTCCAAATCCCTTTGGGATGTGGGCACTAAAGCGAGCATCCTATCTTGATGATCCTGTTCGAAGGATTAAGGATTTGGCCGACATGATCGAACTTGCGTCGGGGCTAGTAGAAAAAGGGACTCACTTTGATCTGGATCCTCTCTGGACACGTTTGAAACCCTGGCCGGAAGCAGCGCAGATTCGGCAAATGCTTGCTGCATTAGCGGGTGGCGAGTCCGTTCACTGGGATGTCGAGAATGCTCGCCAAGAGCTCCTGTCTCGCGGTTTTTCAGCGGAAGATATTGAAGGGGTACTCCTTCGGCGGCTGTCAGAACTTGTTGAGGTTCTGGTTCCCTGAGTGCACTTTAGGGCGTGCCGAGTTCACCCCGGAGAGTGTCACCAGGCGGCGACTAAAACCCAGAGCCAATCGTTTTCAGGAGGGCGGTCTTATTGACCTTATACTTTTTTGCCAGGAGATCAAAGAACGTGACAAGCTCATCGAGGGTGAATTTTTTGATATGGCAGTGAGTGACTTCTTTCAACCTAAAGACGTCGATCCCCAGTGTGGCCGCAAATTCTTCATGGGTGGCTCTTTGGGATAGTTTGAGTTCGAGAATTTTTCGACAGGTATTGTATTTAAGAAGGTCGAGAATAGAAGCTTCAGCATCAGGGCATTCGTTGACGAGCATTTCGCCGCTTTCAAGTTTCTCCGCAATTCTTGCGTTAATTTCCGCAGCAGATTGGCGTTTCCTCATGATTTGACCTCGCTAATCTTTGTTATTCGAAGTTCGTAATCTTGAAATTCGTAAGTCCCATTGAATCTCTTTTTGATTCTATTTCCAGGAACGAAACAATCAAAAACGAAGTCTCTATCTGCAACATCGAGAACTCTGCGTGCAGACAGCGCTACTGCTATTGAATTGCTTAGCAGCACGGAATCCAAGTTACAGGTGGACTCAATCTCAGCTGTATCAACTTCCATGGTCAGCAAGCGAACAGGTAGGGGTTCAGACAGGAATTCAGAATGGATGTTAATCCTGATGTTGAAAGACTCGACATACAATGTCTTGGCTAAT